>NZ_KV802764.1:0-311730 GCF_001810835.1 Nosocomiicoccus sp. HMSC067E10
TCCAAAAGTCCAACTTTTGGGTAGCACAACATTTTTTATGGCTGACTTATTTTTTTACGTAATTTCTTCAAAACATTCTTTTTATCGTTATCTTCTTGATGTGTAACTGTTTTTGGATCTCTATGTTCTTTGTAATGTTTCTTCTCAACTTTAGAACAAATGTCTTCAATTACTTCGTCTCGTATAGTTTTTGCTGTTTCATAATGGCGTAAGTTTTTCTTGAGCTGAGAAACAGTACTTACACCTTGTACGATTACGACATTTTTATTCATTAAATATTTATAAGCGATAGCTTCAAGAGGGTAGCCATATTCTTTGATCATTAATATAATTTCTCTTAATTCATCCTGTGAATATCCCATATAACCATGTTTAAACTTTGTTTTAAGTGCTACATCATAATTTTCAGTGAGGAGTCCTTGCATTAACGGACCTCTGGCTAAAAATACATAGTCGTCAGATAGATATTCTTCACTTCGATTATCGATAATGTTTAGTGGTGCCATCAGTACTGATATATCACTATTTTCAGTGTAGTAGTCAATGACATTTTTACGCGTAGTTGAGATACCGTAACTTTTAATGTCGCCTTTTCTTTTTAATGATTCAAACTCACGGATTGTTTCATCCATATTATCGTGAACAGTTCCACCGTGTAACATTAATAAGTCAATCACATCGCGTGATAAACGAAGTTTTGACTGACTAACAGCATGTTTAATATATTCTGCACTTGGATTCCATTTAATTTTTTCACGAAGTGCTGCATCAAATTCATTACCTACTTTTGTTCCGATATTATATTCGAAAAACTGTCCGTAATCGAATAAAATTGAACCAATAACAGCTTCATTTTTACCATATTGATATAAGTCCGCAGTATCGAAGTAGTTAATACCGGACTCAAATGCTAATCTAATAATCTCACTTAACTCTTCACGGTCATCTAGTGGTAAATTCATCGTACCTAGTGCAAATTGTGAAATGGATTGCTTATCTTTAGTAACAAAATATTTCAAAATGTCACTCCTAACGTTTACAATATTATATATAAATAAGTATAACTCAATTTAACTACTGAATATAGTGAGGTAATACAAGATGAATCAAAATGATGATCAATTAGTTGAAAAGAAACTATCGCATAAAGATATTTATAAAGGAAAAATTATTGATGTTACTGTGTACGATGTTGAATTACCAAACGGAGAAACGAGTAGTAGAGAAGTTGTGTATCATCAAGGTGCAGTAGGAATTATCGCTGTGCACGATGGATATATGTATTTTGTAAAACAGTATAGAATTGCGGCAGAAGAAGTTTTATTAGAGATTCCTGCTGGTAAGATAGAACCGAAAGATACACCTGAACAAACAGCTATAAAAGAGTTAAAAGAAGAAACGGGTCTAGTCGCTAAAGAGGTTCAATATTTACAAGAGTTTTATGTATCTCCAGGATTTTCTAATGAAATCATCTATTTATTTGAAGCAGATCAATTAGAGCTTGAAGAACAAAAATTAGATGAAGATGAATTTTTAGAAATTGAAAAAATTAAAATAACTGATCTAGAACACTTAATGAAAGAAAACGTGTTTAGAGATGCGAAAACGTTAATCGCAGTTCAACACGTTTTATATTCAAACAATTATAAATAAGAACATAAAACAGTCGTTTTTATTTAAACTATTTTAAATAAGCACCATTTCTAGTATAATTAACTATGAAAATCGGAGTGGTGCAAGTGGAAACTAAATTGAAAACAGTTAAAGAACAGTTACAACAATCAGGTTATAAACTGACACCTCAAAGGGAAGTCACGTTACGCGTATTACTTGAAAATAACAGTAAACATTTAAGTGCAGAAGATGTGTTTCAACGCGTTAAAGAAAAGTATCCTGAAATTGGTCTTGCAACTGTATATCGTACATTAGAATTACTATGTGATCTAAAAATTATTGTTAAAGCAAATTTCGGCGACGGTGTCTCAAGGTATGATTTTAAAGAGCCTGGTGAAAAGCACTTTAATCATCATTTGATTTGCGTAAAGTGTGGAAAGATTATTGAAGTTGAAGATGATCTTTTATATGACGTTGAACAAATCGTCGAACACGAGTTTAATTTTAAAGTACTGAATCATCGTTTGACATTTCACGGTGTATGTCACGAATGCCAAATGAAGGAAGACATTAATGAAAAATAACGAAAGAGATATAGAAGATTATCTGTCGTTTTTAAGAATAGAACGCGGTCTTTCTAACAGTACTTTAGACTCTTACGCACAAGACCTTAATTTATATCGCGATTTTTTAGACAAATTAGACCTTACTTTTAGTACAGTTTCTTCTACTGATATCATTAACTTTTTAAAAGAAGAAAAAGAAAAAGGCAAACGCTCGAAAACACTTGCACGACTCCAGTCAACGTTAAGAAATTTCCATCAATATTTAATTAATGACGGGAAAACAGATAAAAATCCTGCTGCACTTTTGAGTAGTATAAAAATCGAACAATCACTTCCTGACAGTTTAACGATTGAAGAGATGGAACAGCTACTAGATACACCGGAACCTACGACGTCAGGCATTAGAGATAAAGTTATGATGGAACTACTCTATGCAACAGGTATCCGTGTTTCAGAACTCATTTCAATGAATACGATCAATGTAAATAGTGAAATGGGTTTTATTACTGTTGTCGGTAAAGGCCAAAAGGAACGTATTATCCCAATTACGGATTACGTCGCAGAGTTATTACAAGAATATATAGTCGATATACGAATCAATCTACTAAAAGATAAAGATACGGATGCATTATTTTTAACAAATCGTGGTAATAGTTTTACAAGGCAAGGCGTATGGAAGATGATTAAAAAGTATAATTTACTGAGTGGTATTTCAAAAAATGTCACACCACATACATTCAGACATACTTTTGCAACACATTTAATTGAAAATGGTGCAGACTTAAGAATTGTTCAAGAACTACTTGGTCATACAGACATTTCAACAACACAAGTATATACACATCTTTCTAAAAAATCAGTGAAAGAAATGTATGACAAATTTCATCCGCGAAAATAAAGGAAGAAGGTTAATTATGTTTAAAAGAATTCATTTAATCGTATTAGACTCTGTTGGAATAGGAGAAGCTAAAGATGCTGAAAACTTTGGTGATAAAGGAGCACACACTTTAAAACACACGTTAGAATCTAAAGCAGTAGATCTTTCAAACCTTGAATCACTTGGTCTAGGATGTATAGAAGAATTACCTGGATTAAATTGTCCTAAACAACCAAATGCATTTTTTGCGAAGATGAGTGAAGTATCACGTGGAAAAGATACGATGACTGGTCATTGGGAAATTGCAGGTTTAAACATTAAAACACCATTTAAAACATATCCAGACGGATTTCCTGACGCACTTATCAAAAAAATAGAAGAAAAAACGAATCGTAAAGTCGTATGTAATTTACCATATTCAGGAACTGAAGTGATCGATGATTACGGTGAATACCATATGAAGACGGGTGATTTAATCGTCTATACTTCAGCAGACCCTGTACTTCAAATTGCTGCACATGAAGAGGTCATTCCTGTCGATGAATTATATGAGATTTGTGAAACGGTCCGTGAACTGACATTAGACGATGAGTTTTTAGTTGGTCGCGTAATTGCAAGACCATTCATTGGAGAAGGTAAAGGTAAATTTACAAGAACTGAAAATCGTCACGATTATGCACTCAGTCCGTTTGAACCGACTGTATTAGATGCGTTAAAAGATAACGATTATACAGTATATGCCGTCGGTAAAATAAATGATATTTTCAACGGTCAGGGTATTACTGATATGGTTCGTACGAAAAATAATATGGATGGTGTCGATAAATTACTCAATGTTATGGATAAAGATTTTGAGGGACTATCATTTACTAACTTAGTAGATTTTGATGCAGTTTATGGTCACCGAAGAGATAGTGAAGGATATGCGGATGCATTAAAAGAATTCGATGACCGTTTACCAGAGATTTTTAGTAAATTAAAAGAAGATGATTTACTGATTATCACTGCAGACCACGGTAATGATCCAACATTTACAGGTACAGACCACACACGAGAGTATGTTCCATTAATTGTAACTTCAAAAAAGCAGTTTGATTACAAAAAAATAAATGACCGTAAAACTTTTAGTGATGTAGCTGCTACTATTGCAGACAATTTTAATGTACAATTTAGTACACATGGTAATAGCTTTTTAGGAGAAATAAAATAGATGGATAAGGCAAAAGTATTTGTATTTCTATTTATATTGATCGTCTCGTTAATTTGGGGTTTCATTTACTGGATATACGTCGTCTAAGACTAAACGTCACGTTTAGTCTTTTTTAATTAAAGATAGGTTGTGAACTTATGAAAAATTATGAAGTAGAGTTAGACGTCTTTCACGGACCACTCGATTTATTACTTCATCTTATTAAAGAGTTAGAAATTGATATTTATGATATACCGATGGCAGTTTTAACGGAACAATATATGAATTATATTAAGCAGATGACAGAGCTTGAAATTAACGTTGCGAGTGAATATTTAGTTATGGCGAGCGAACTTTTAAGAATTAAAAGTAAGATGCTTTTACCTGAACCGCCACTTGAAGAATATACAGAAGATCCGCGTGAAGAGTTAATTTCACAATTGCTAGAGTATCAGAACTATAAAATGTATGCTGAGGAGTTAAAGCAACTAAAAGAAGCAGCTGAACAATTTTTAGTGAAAGCACCTCATGAATTTGAAGAAGTCGAAGTGAGTGATACATTTTCTATTTCCCTAGAAGAACTCATTACAGCTTATAACAAAGTAAGACAAAGAGTTGACGTTCAAAATACACACAGTTTTATTACAACAGAATCGTATACACATGAGGAAGCGACACTCTTTTTAAAAAAACGGTTTGAAAATCAGAATGAATTAACGTTAGAAGAAATGTTTTCGTCTGGCGTAAAACGATATCAAGTCGTTCAAATATTCCTAACGCTGTTAGAAGGTATTAGCCAAAGCACATTTAAGTTCGAAAAAAATAACGATGAATATACATTTATAAAATTAAAGGACGTAGCATAATGAGTGTAGAAAAAATTGATATCGTAGAAGCGATGCTTTATATCGCAGGAGACATTGGTGTGAAAGAGTCATCATTAATTAAAAATATCCCAATTACAAAAGATGAGTTAGAACATTCTGTAGAGTTATACAACAAACATAAAAAACACTTAAATATTCTCGTTCATGAAGACATTTATTATTTAAAAACGACTCCGATTGTTGAAGAATACATTCTAAAGTTATTAAAGGAACGTCCAAGTAATAAATTGTCAAACCAAGCTTTGGAAGTATTGTCTATCATTGCGTATAATCAACCAGTAGCAAGAGGTATGATTGAAGAGTTACGAGGTGTATCTCCAGACGGTCCAATTCAGACACTTTTAAATAAGAATTTGATTCAACGTGTATCCATTGAAAATGACCGCCGAACATTTTATAAGACGACACAGACATTTTTAGAGATTTTCGGTCTCGAGACAATTACAGATTTACCAAGTGCCGATGAAATTGAAGAAGATGAACATATCGAACTATTCTTTAATCAGTTAAAAGGAGAAAATGATGAGTAAAGTTAGATTAAACAAAAAAATTGCAGATGCAGGTATAACGTCCCGTCGTAAAGCAGAACAATTAATATTAGATGGTCAAGTAAAAGTAAACGATAAAGTATGTAAAGAACTTGCAACGTTCGTTACTGATAAAGACAAAGTAGAAGTTAATGGTATTCCAATTGAAAATGAAACGCCCATTTATATTCTTTACCATAAACCGACTGGAGAGGTGTCTACAGTAAGTGACGATAAAGATCGTCGTACGGTTGTAGACAAGTTCGACCACTTAAATACGCGCATATATCCAGTTGGTCGTCTAGATTACGATACTTCGGGAATTTTATTACTCACAAACGATGGAGAATTTACAAATTATATGACCCATCCACGTTATGAGGTAGAAAAAACATACCGTGCAAAAATAAATAGAAGTTTAACGGACAGAGAACTTAAAGAATTAGAAAACGGAGTTATGCTGGAAGACGGAAAAACTTCTAAAGCAATCGTTGAAGTAATTCGAGATAAAAAAGATATGGATATGATTGTACAATTAACAATTACTGAAGGTAGAAATCATCAAGTCCGTCGTATGTTTGAATACTTTGATGCAGAAGTAATTAAACTTAAGCGTATCAGCTACGATTTCTTAACAATCGAAGGAGTTCCGACTGGTGAATATCGTTTCTTAACACCTCACGAAGTTAAACAATTAGTCGGACATGCAAAAGCAGTTTCGAAGTAGTTTAATTGTCATAGTTCTGTCAAAAACAAGATACTATAAATGCTATAATATATATAAGATATTAAAGAGGGGGGAGCGTTCATTGAGTAGATCCGTACGTAATATCATACGTATAACGATTATTATCGGAATCGTTGTATTAACTGCTGTGACTCTGTGGTTCAATTTTTCATCGAAAAATCAATCGACAAAAGTCGGAGATACCGCTGTAGATTTTAAATTGAAAACAACAGAAGGTGAGGTCATACATCTATATGAACTCACTAAAGAAAAAGGAGTCATCATCAACTTCTGGGGTACATGGTGTAAACCATGTCGTGAAGAAATACCACACTTAAGTGAAGCGAACGATTTAGGTGATGGTAGTGATTATGAGATTATTACAGTCAATGTTTCAGAAAACAAACAACAAATAAATCAATTCTTAAACAGCCTTGAAGAAGAAGTCAACTTAAGAATGGCTATGGATAGTGATCGTAGCGTAACTAAAGCTTATAACGTTGGACCTTTACCAACGACGATTGCTGTTGATAAAAATAATAAAATTGTTAAAAAACAAGAATATCAGTTAACTCAAGAAGACATACAAGATTTTATAAAAGCATTAAATGATAAAGGTGAATAATATGTCTAGCGAAAATGATTCAATCAAATGCCCGCACTGTGGACATTTCAATCCACCGGGGACTCAATTATGTCAGTCATGTGGATTACTGATTAATGAAGATTATGACAAAAAGAAAATTAAGGATGTCATGCGTTATGATGGAAGTGCAGTTCGTTCTAAAGTAAAATCGTCTTCTTTATTCGATAAAATATGGATATTTTTCACTTCCATTAGAAACGGTGTCATTATTATCGCGTTAATTGCTATCGCATCGGCAATCGGAACGATTCTACCACAAGAATACTTTATTCCTGTCGGTGTAAATGCAAGTGATTATTACTATGAAAACTATGGTTCGTTTGGAAAATTATATTATAGTTTAGGATTGCATAACTTATATTCTTCATGGTGGTTCTTACTATTAAATGCAATGCTCGCATTGTCTATTATTGCGGCAAGTATCGACCGTGGAGTACCATTATTTAAAACACTATATAATCAAGGGGTTAAAAAACACCCTTCATACTACAAAAGACAAAGAATATACCTACATAATGAAGATGTAGCAAATGATGATGTTGATCAGTTAATTAGTGAATTTAAAAAGAAAAAATATATTATTCGCAAAGAAGATAACTCGTACCTCCTTGAAAAGGGGCGTTTGTCTCGTTATGGTCCGTACATTAACCATACTGGATTAATTATATTATTAATCGGAAGTATGCTTCGCTTCTTCCCTGGAATGTATTTAGATGAACTTGTCTATGCACCTGAAGGAGAGACGGTACAACTTCCAGGTACAGGTGGTCAATATTATATTCGTAACGACAAATTTATCATTGACACGTACGATAAAGATTCAGGATCAGTGTTTGACAAATCTTTAAGCACGCAAGGAGAACTTGCAAGTAACTATCAAACGAACATTACGTTTTATGAAAATGAATCAGCAGATATCGTCGGTTCAGAGCCTGATTTAAAAGAAATAGATCAAGCGGAAATAAAAGTCAATCATCCGTTCATATATGATAGTTATCACTTATACCAATCGAGTTTTGATATGTCTGCAATGAAGTCGATGACGTTTGAACTTCAAGATAAAGAAGGGAATGTTTTATCTGAACCTTTTGAGATTATGTTAAAAGATTATTTAGACACGTATAAAGTTAAAGGTAAAGATGGAAATGACTTTGAAGTTCAACTTAGATCATTTGCACCAGACTATGCTGGAGTTGGTAATAATGGAACGTTAATTTCTAACACACCTGTTCCACGAAATCCTGCATTCTTATTTGAAGTTAATGATAGTGAAGGTAGCGAAGAGTATTCTCTCATTCAAATACAGAATACGACAGATATTTCCAAAGATAATAAATACAGTATTAAATTTGTATCGATGGAAAACGAAGTTGTTAGTGTATTAACACTTAAGAAAGATAAAACGATGTTCTTAATCGGTGCAGGTTTTGTTATTTTCTTAATCGGTGTGTTTATCGGTTCATATGTTAACCATAGACGTATTTGGATTAATTCTGATAATGGTCTTACACTTGCAGCACATACGAATCGTAACTACTACAGTATTACAAAAGAGATTAATGAAGCACTCGATAAGTATAATTTAGGCTATGTAGAAGATAGCGACTCAAAAGTTCATAACGAACGAATGAAAGGATAATGGTTATGACCGATCATCTACTATTAAAAATAAGTAACATCTCAATTTATATAGGATTTATTTTATTACTCATATCACTCGTACCACTTGGTATGAGTATTAGCTCTAAAAGATCAGCGCGTTACGCGAATATAGCAGTTTGGATCGTTACTCTTGCATTTGTACTAGAGCTTGCATATTTTGTGTTTAGATGGCTTGCAACTGGACATGCGCCAGTATCAAACCTTTTTGAATTTATTGCAATGTTCTCTATCATGCTAATTTTTGGATACTTAGTAACGTATCACTACTATAAGACGAAAGTTTTTGGATTATTTGCGATTCCTATTTCGTTATTATTACTTGGATATGGTGCGTTATTCTCAACAGATGTTGCACCACTTATTCCAGCGTTACAAAGTAACTGGCTTGCAATTCACGTAATAACAGTAACGATTTCATACGGGATATTATCGATGAGTGCTGTTGCGGGATTCATTTATTTACTAAAAATTATTCCGGAGAATGAAAAGTCTTGGAGATCATTTTCTCTAGAAGCAATTACGTATTTTATAATCGTCATTGTGACATTTATGTTAATGATGGTTCTTATGCGCGGTGTCGTGAAATACGAAGCAGACTTCTTCTACGTTGATCAGCAAGGGAATGAATCCGTTGTAACGTATAATTTACCAAGCTTAATTAACTATAAAGATTCAATTCCAGTTGAGCATTTAGGAAATAATGAATACGATCGTACAGAGCACTTTACAACAGGTATTGAAGTTCCACCGATCATAAAAGCTCATTCATTAAATACGGTAATATGGTCTATCGGTGTCGGTTTAATTGTTTATGGTTTATTACGACTCATTTTAAGAAGACGTATTTACACATTACTTAAACCAGTTGCAAATAAAGCCGACTTAAACTTAATGGACGACATTGGATATCGTTCAGTAATAATCGGTTTCCCATTATTTGCATTAGGTGGTATTTTCTTCGCAGCAATTTGGGCACAAGCAGCTTGGAGTAGATTCTGGGGCTGGGACCCGAAAGAAACATGGGCGTTTATTACGTTTATGTTCTATACAATTTTCTTACACTTACGTATTAATAGAGGGTACGAAGGTGAAAAATCAGCGTGGTTAGCCGTTGCAGGATTTTTCTTAATCTTATTCAACTTAGTCGCAATTAACTTAATTGTCGCTGGCTTACATTCATACGCTTAAAGAGGTGACGAAATGTCGAAACGTAAAGTATTGGTTGTAGATGATGAAGAAAGAATTCGTAAACTTGTCATCTTATATTTAGAAGCAGATGATTATGAAATTACAGAAGCAGATAATGGTGACGATGCTTTAGAACTTGCACTGAATGAAGACTTTGATTTAATTATTTTAGATGTAATGATGCCTGGAAAAGATGGGTTTGAAGTGACGAGACAGCTAAGAATGCATAAGTCAACACCGATTCTCTTATTAACTGCTAAAGGTGAAGAAAATGACGTATTAGAAGGTTTTGAAGCAGGTGCTGATGATTACGTTAAAAAGCCATTCTCTCCACGTGAAGTGTTACAGAGAACTAAAGCTATTTTAAAACGTTCATCACAAACTGCGTATATGAAATTCGATTCATCAAGTCGCGACATTATCGTCTATGAGCATCTAGAAATTGATAACGACGCACACAAAGTAACTGTAGATGGACAATATGTAAATTTAACGCCGAAAGAGTACGAGTTATTACTATTTTTAGCTGAAAATCCTGACAAAGTATTCGATCGTAAAGAACTGTTAAAAGAGGTTTGGAATTATGAGTTTTACGGTGATTTACGAACAGTCGATACACATATTAAACGTTTGAGAGAGAAGTTAAATGATGTATCTGTCGATGCAAGTTTAATGATTCAAACTGTTTGGGGCGTCGGATATAAATTCGTGGTTACAGAATGACGATTAAAAATAGTTTAGTTGTAAAACTGTGGTTTACTATCATCATGATAGTAACCGCAGTTTTAATTATATTGTCCATTAGTTTAGCTTTTTACTTTAGAAACTACGCTCTAAATAGTAGCGATCAAAAACTATTAAACGATTTAGAGCGTATAGAACAAGAAATACTCAGTCAACACGAACCTGTCATTGAATCTACAAAAGTAATTACTGAAGAGAACTTAATCATTTACCAAGACGGTCAATTTGTATCGAGTAATACAGAGACAGACCGATCTGTGTTTAACTACATTTTAAATAGTGAAGGCCTACAAGAGGATACTTTTTTCGTTAAAGATGAAGAAAACATCGATTACATGGTAAAAGTGCTTAATATGACGCAGTACTATGATACAGATACAATGCTTATAAAATACTCGGATATGTCACCGATTTATAAATCGATACGTGATATTACGATGATCATATCAGTGAGTGCTTTTGTATTATTTATCGTTACGACGTTATTTGCTTTTATTTTAATCCAAAGAATTACTGATCCATTAATTGATTTGAGAAATGCTTCGTTAAAAATGGCAAGTGGAAAATTCCAAAAATTAGAAGTTAAAAATTTTGATGAAATCGGAGAATTGACACTTGCATTTAATAAGATGAGTGAAGATATTAAAGGAAATATCGATAACCTCGAGTATGAGAAAAACTTGAGAGAATCAATATTCACATCAATTTCTGATGGTATAGTATTTTTTGATGAATCAAACAGTCAAATTTACCGAAATAAAGAAGGTAATACATGGTTCAAAGAGATTTCACAGCATGAAAGCTTAATAGAAAAAATAAACGAATGTATTATTCGCTGTCGGGAAAACTTTGAATCTTATTCGATTACTGAAGAGCTAGATACAGATACGTATATTGAAATTTTCTTCACACCTGTGAATTATGCAGAGTCAAAAACAGGTGTTACGATGACTATCCGTAACGTGTCGCATGAGAAGAAACTAGAAACGATGCGCGCACAGTTTATATCGAGTGTATCTCATGAGTTAAAAACTCCAATGGTTATGGTCACTGGTTATACTGAGGCATTACTAGATGAAATTGTCACTGATCCAAAACAAATAAAGAATATGTTAAGTATTATTAAAGAAGAATCTGACCGTATGAATCACTTAATCAACGAGTTAATTGAAATTAATAAGTTAGAAACTGAATCGGGATTATTTAATATTAAAGAAAATGATTTAAACGTGTTGATGGCTGATTTACAGAAGCGATTTGATTATGAAATGAAGAAAAATCAGTTGAACTTTAAAGTTAAAAATAGGCTAAATAATTCTCTCGTTCCTTTTGACTATGATAAAATGTACCAAGTGTTTACGAATTTAATCGATAATTCAATTAGATATACTTCAGACGGAGATACTATCTCAATAAACATTGACGAAACGAACACTCATGTAGTGATTACATTATCTGATACAGGTATTGGTATGAAAGCTTCAACGCTAAATCGTATATTTGAACGTTTCTATAAAGAAGATAAAGCAAGAACCAGAGGTAAACAAGGTACAGGTCTTGGACTTAGTATCGTAAAAAGTATTATTAATGGCCATAAAGGAACAATTACGGTTGATAGCGAGTACGAAAAAGGCACAACATTTATTATGACGTTAAGCAAAGGAGAACAACTATGAACCAGTCACAGATTTACAAAATAATTATGATTAGTATTTTATCAGCGATTTCTTTTATACTCATGCTGATAAGCGTACCACTACCATTCTTTCCACCATTTTTAAAGTTTGATATTGCAGATATTCCTGCCTATATAGGATTTATACTATTCGGTGGTGGAGTCGGAGTTTTAATTATAGTTATAAAAATTATCATATATGGTTTTCTCGTTTCCAGTGAACCAATCGGTCCGATAGCGAATTTACTCGCATCACTTAGTTACTTAATTCCGATATATATTATCTATGTTAAAAGTAAAACGAGCAAAAGTTTAATAACGGGAATTGTCGTCGGTACACTATTCATGACGTTCGTGTTATCGATACTTAATTACTTTATCTTATTACCATTATATGGAATGATTTTAGATCAGCGTGCAGTGTTTGAAAACGTAAAAACACTTGTAACAGCAGGTATCATTCCATTTAACATCGTAAAAGGTATTTTACTCGGTGTAGTCATCTATATCGTTCACACAAAATTAATTCCAATACTGAAAAAGCAAAAAGAAAAGAGTACTCTGTAAAACTGATGTGCTACCCTAAAGTTGGATTTTAGTGTCCAACTTTAGGGGTGCAGCTCATTAAAAACAGAGTACTCTTTTTTATTCAAACTTTAACGGATCTCCGTCGAACGGTTCATCGGCTACTTTTATGGAATCTGTCGGACACCCTAGATACGCCATCTCAAGGTCACCAAGGAGTTCTTCAGGAACAGGTGTTATACCTTCATTGTTATCGAGTATGGAGTACGAAATCCCGTCATCGTCATAATCGAAAATATCCGGCGCTGATGCTCCACATGCTCCACAAGCAATACAAGTGTCCTGGTCAGAAATAGTATATTTAATCGTCACATTGTCACCTCTTAATAACACTATATTAAGGTGTTTATTTCTTCTTTTCAACCAATTGCTTTTCAAAAATTCCTCGCTTTCGAATTCCCTTTAAAAGTATAGGAAAAAAGACTATAATAAAAGTACTAATGTATGTAGGGTAGGAATGTATTATGAAAGATGATTTTTATAAAGATATACAGCATAAACGTACTGATACAAAAAAAGATGAACGAACAAGACGTCGATCTAGAAAAAATAAAGTAGACGAACAGTTCAGCCGTAGCGCGAAGTATAATCGTGAAGAAAATAAAACTGTAAAAAATGAAAATAAAAAAGAAAACAAACCTAAAAAAGATGACGATAAGTCTGTAATTGCTGCAATTTTAGCATCCTTCAAGAGTACTTCATCGAAATATGGTGATCAGTTTTCTAAAGAGATGCAGCAATCAAAATCAAAGTTAAAAGATTTTAAAAACAAACATTTAAACACTCAATCAATTAAAAACAATAAAAATAAAAAGTCTCTACTCGTTTTACTCGCACTTTTAATTCCGTTAACTCTCGTTTTAGGTGTAATGATTGTCTCTAACTTTTGGCCTTCAGGTGACGGTATAGATGAAAAATCTGTTGCAAGCGATAAAAAAGAAGAGAACACGAGACAAATTGACAAAGAATTTGAAAGTAAAAAAGCTGAATTAGAAAAGCAGTTTGCAAAAAACAAAGATAGTAACTCTAATAAAAAGAGTAAAGATAATAAAGACGGTGAAGAAGTCGCTTCAAATAAAGATGGTAATCTGCCAGCGAAATACTCTGAAGAACAAATCGCAAGTCTTGAAAAGCTTGGTCAATCAGTCATCTCGTCTAAGAAAGAATCTGACGTAAAGAAGGCCGAACAAAAAGCAGCTGAAGAAAGAGAACGTGAACGCCAAGCTGAAGAGGCTAAAAAGAAAGAAGAAGAAGAGAAAAAAGTCGGAGCGACACACGTTGTTACTGCGCAAGATAACTTATACCGAATTGCACTTAAATATTACGGAGCTGGTACAGAAGAAAACATCCAGAAAATAAGAAGCGCGAACGGTATTTCAGGAAACAACTTAACAGTTGGTCAAGAACTCATTATTCCATAAGAAAAGGTGTCATGAATGTCAAAAATTAATATAACAATTGATGGTCCTGCTGCCGCTGGTAAAAGTACCATCGCAAAAATTGTTGCGAACCATTTAAATTATAAATATTTAGATACCGGTGCAATGTACCGAGCGGTTACTTTATATTCTCTGAATCTAAGTGAATCACTTACGGAATCAAATATTACAGACGCTAAAATAAATTTTAGTGAATCTGGAGATGTATTTTTAAACGATACGAACGTTACGAAAGATATTCGTAATAGTGAAGTAACAAATAAAGTAAGTTCTATTGCTTCGATCGATTTTGTACGTGATTATCTCGTTGATATGCAACGTGAAATAGCAGCAGATAAAGGTATTGTAATGGACGGTAGAGATATCGGTACTGTTGTAATTCCAGATGCTGAGTTAAAAATTTATTTAACAGCGAGTCCTGAAATTCGTGCAAAACGTCGACTTATTGAAGAAGAAGCTCGTGGAAATAATATTACATTAGATAATTTAATTAAAGAAATCATCGCACGTGATGAAAGTGATATGAACCGCGAACATTCACCTTTAAAAAAAGCAGACAGTGCAATAGAGATTAATACTGATAATATGACGATTGACGAAGTTGCATCGGCAATTTTAAATTATGCACGCGAAAGGATTAACGACAATGTTTTATAAAATTATGAAAGTATTTGTGACGTTATATTACCGAGTGCGTCATAAAATCACAGTCATCGGTGAAAACAACATTCCAAAAGAAGGTCCAGTTTTACTCGCTGCAAATCACAAATCATTACACGATCCACCAGCAATTGGTATTTCCGTAAAACGTGAGATGTCATTTTTTGCAAAATCTGAGCTGTTTAAAAACAAATTATTCGGAGCAGCAATCCGTAATTTAAATGCAATACCTGTCAATAGAGGTAAAGGAGATCGTGCGGCATTAAAAACGTCGATCGAGGCATTAAAAGAGGGACGTATGCTTTTAATGTTTCCTGAAGGGACACGTAACAAAGATAAAAAGGATGAGTTAAGACCCCTTCAAGAAGGTGCAAGCTTTATCGCAATGAGTGCAAAAGCACCGATTGTGCCAGTTGCTGTACGTGGAAATTATGATGATAAAAATGGCGTAACGATTATATTCGGTCAACCTATATATACAGATGAGTTAAGGAAAGATGGATTAAAGAGAAAAGATATTACGAAAATTTTAGAAAATAATCTAAATAATTTGTTAAATGGACCTTTACACCTTGACAAATAGCTAGATTTATAGGAACTTAATAGTATTAAGCGTTTTAAAATTGGAGGATAACGGTATGACAAACGAAGAAAAATTTGAAGAAAACTTAGAAGTTGAAAACACAGAAACTGTTGAGTCTAAATACAACGAAGGCGACGTTGTAACTGGTAAAGTTTCTAAAGTTGAAGAAAAGTTTGTAGAAGTTGAACTTGAAGACGGTACGACTGGAGTCGTTCCAATTAGTCAATTAACTTCAAAACGAATTGATACAACAGATGAGATTGTAAGTCTTGATGATGAGCTTACAGCTAAAGTAATTAAAATCGAAGATGAGTCAACAGTAGTTGTTTCTGTACGTCAATATGAGACAGAAGAAGCATACAATGACTTAAAATCAAAAAAAGATAACGATGAAACAATTCAAGCAGAAGTAATTGAGGTTGTTCCTGCTGGATTAGTTGTTGACGTCGGTGCACGTGGTTTCATCCCGGCATCACTTATTTCAACACAATTCGTTGAAGACCTTACTCAATTTGACGGTCAAACTCTAGACGTTAAAGTTGAAGACGTTGATCCAGAAAATAACCGTATTATTTTAAACAGACGCGTTTTAGAAGAAGCAGCTGAAAAAGAAGAATTACTTAAAAACTTCGATTCACTTGAAGAAGGTGAAGTCGTTGAAGGTGAAGTTGTTCGTACAACAAACTTCGGTGCTTTCGTTAATGTTAATGGGGTAGATGGTCTCGTACACATCTCAGAAATTGACTACAACAGAGTAGATAGCGTTGAAGATGCTGTTTCAATCGGTGACACGGTCAACGTTAAAATTCTTTCAGTAGACAAAGATAACGAAAGAGTATCACTTTCAATTAAACAAGCTGGAGACAGTCCGTTCGATAAATTCTTCAACGATCATAAAGTCGGTGACGTCGTAAAAGGAACTGTTAAACGCCTAGTAGACTTCGGTGCTTTCGTAGAAGTGGCTGAAGGTGTAGAGGGGCTTGTACACGTATCAGAAATTTCATATGATCATGTTGAACACCCACAAGACGTATTAAAAGCAGAAGAAGAAGTCGATGTTAAAATTATCGGATTCAACGAAGAAGACGAAAAAACATCACTTTCAATTAAAGCAACAAAAGAAAAACCACAACGTTCAGTTCAACAAAAAGATAAAACAGTTTATAAAGACGAAGAAGACGATGCACCTACATTAAGAGATATTTTAGGTGATAAACTTAAAGATTTAGGTCTTTAATCTTACGTAAAAGAGCGAGGGAACTCGCTCTTTATTTTTTTATAGAATAAAATTAGAGTTATGATAAAATATAAGAGAAATGAGGGAAGTTGAATGATACCTACAGTAGCAGTCGTGGGACGACCGAACGTTGGAAAATCCACGTTATTTAACAGAATTATTGGAGAAAGAAAATCAATTGTAGAAGATACTCCAGGCGTTACAAGAGACCGAATATACGCTACAGGAGATTGGCTCGGTCATGAATTTAATATCATAGATACTGGTGGAATTGAACTCGATGACAACTTATTCCAAAATGAAATTTCAGTACAAGCAGAAATTGCAATTAATGAAGCTGATGTAATAGTAATGGTAGTAAATGGACGTGAAGGTGTTACAAATGATGATGTTCACGTTGCAAATATTTTACATCGTTCAAAAAAACCTGTCGTATTAATGGTCAATAAAATCGATTCTTACGAAATGCGTTCAGAAATATATCAGTTTTATGAATTAGGTCTAGGCGAACCTTATCCAGTATCTGGTTCTCATGGTTTAGGATTAGGTGATGTTCTAGATAAAGTCATTGAAAACTTTAGTACATTAAACTATGAAGTGGATGAAGATGACTCAATTAAAGTTTCTTTAATTGGACGACCGAACGTTGGTAAATCTAGTTTAGTCAACGCAATACTCGGTGAAGATCGTGTCATTGTTTCGAATATTGCTGGGACGACTCGAGATGCTATCGATACAAAACTTGAAAAAGACGGGTTTAACTATACATTTGTCGATACGGCGGGTATTCGTAAACGAGGAAAAGTGTACGAAAACACAGAAAAATATTCGGTATTACGAGCTAACGTTGCGATTGAACGAAGCGACGTAGTTTTACTCGTTTTAAACGGCGAAGAAGGTATTCGAGAACAAGATAAACGCATTGCAGGAATTGCACATGAAGCAGGAAGAGCAATTGTTATAGTCGTTAACAAATGGGACGCCGTTGAAAAAGATACACAAACGATGCGTAAATTCGAACTAAAGATTAGAGATCAATTTAGATTTTTAGATTATGCACCAATTGCATTCGTTTCAGCGAAAACTAAAAGTCGTGTGCATACGTTATTCCCACTTATTCATACAGTCGATAATGCACATAAGCAACGCGTTCAATCGAGTGCGTTAAACGAAGTGCTAGTAGATAGTGTTGCAATGAATCCTACACCGACAGATAAGACAGGAAAACGATTAAATATTTTCTACGGGACTCAAGTCAGCGTCGCACCACCGACGTTTGTAGTTTTTGTAAACGATCCAGAGCTCATGCATTTTAGTTATAAGCGATACTTAGAAAATCGTTTAAGAGAAGCTTTTGACTTTACAGGAACACCAATTCATATCATTACACGTCGTCGAAATTAATATAGGAGAGAGTTTTATGAATATAACAATTATAGGGACAGGTAGTTTTGGTACAAGTCTTTCAATGATACTCGATTCTAACAATCATCATGTACTAATGTACGGCAGAAATAAAAGTACTGTTCAAGAAATCAACAAAGATCATACGAACAAAAACTATTTAAAAGATATTACGCTAAGTGAGACAATTAAAGCGACAGATGATCTTAAAGATGCTATTAAGCATGGTGATATATTAATACTCGCAGTTCCAGTAAAAGCAGTCCGAACTGTAAGTAAACAAATTAACGATTATTTAAATGAATTAGATAAACAAGTGTTAATATGTCACGTTGCTAAAGGATTAGAACTAGGTACTCATAAACGTGTGTCTGAAATTATCATTGAAGAAATTGACGAAAAAAATTATACAGACGTCGCAATTTTAAGTGGACCATCACACGCAGAGGAAATCGCATTAAAACAACCGACAACAGTAAGTACAGCCTCAATAAATAAAACAGGTCAAAAGCAAATTCAAGATGTATTTATAAATAAATACTTTAGAGTGTATGAAAACAATGACTTAATTGGCGTGGAAGTAGGCGGTGCGCTTAAAAATATTATCGCCCTTGGAATTGGTATTTTAGATGGTCTAGGATTTGGAGATAATACAAAATCTGCTGTTATTACGCGAGGTCTTCATGAGATCGCAAGACTCGGTACTAAAATGGGTGCGAATCCTTTAACTTTTATGGGATTAACAGGTGTCGGTGACTTAATTGTAACAGCGATGAGTGAACATTCTAGAAACTTCAGATGTGGGAAGATGCTCGCTAGTGGACAGTCACTCGACGATATTGTTGAAAATATGGGAATGGTCGTCGAAGGTGTTAACACGACAAAAGCAGCATACGAGCTTGCAAAAATTCACGACGTCGATATGCCGATTACGAATGTATTGTACGAATATTTATTTGAATCAATCTCTGAGACAGATGCTTTAATCTCTTTAATGATGAGAGAAAGAAAGTCTGAAACGGAAGGTTTATTAGAAATTATGAGAAATCATTTAGAAGCGGAGAAATAAAATGTTTGATATATCTAGAATGGATTTAATGTGGGTGTCGTTTTATTCGATGGGTGCGATGGCACTTGCGGCACTCTTAATATATATCGCACGTTATAAAATGCCATATCGTTTCGTAAGTATTATCATGTCAATTATTGCATGGTTACTTCTAATATTTGCATTTATAACAATGATACTCGTATTAGGAGGCAGTAACCATGCGTAACGCATTAAAACTATTCGTTTTATTATCAGTTTCACTCTTACTAAGTGCTTGTATGTATCCACAGAGTGAGCGTGATAAAAATGCACAGCCAAAAGAATCACAAATTGAAATGGTCGAGAACGCAGTCAAACAATTCCAAGAAGATAACGATGGATTATTACCATTTAAAACAACTGAAAATCATCTAGAAAATAGAGAGTATTTACAATACCAAGTAGACTTTAACAAATTAGTTCCGGACTATATTAGTGATATTCCACCGACAGCGTTTGAAAATGGTGGACATTATCAATATGTCATTATCGATGAAGATACAGATCCTAAAGTTAAAATCGCAGATTTAAGAATTACGAACACAATTCGCTCGTTAACGACTCGCTTAAACATACTTAGTGACCATGTTAAATTAGGTGATACGGTCGGTCCGAACGTTTATATGTTAGATTTAGATCATTATCATCTCGATCAAAATCCAACAGTTACGAGCCCATATACAGGTAATCCATTAAACGTATACTTTAACGGTGGAGAAGAATTTTTGGTTGATTATCGTGAAGATGTGCAACATATCATTGATGACCAAGAATTGTCGTTTAAACCTGGCGAAGACGTACGCCACGTTTTATATGAACAAACACCTGTCGTACCGATTTACAGTCCAGAATTAACCGTCGATGAAAACAATAATGTTATCTTTATGACGAGCAAAATAAAAAAAGAAGCAAATAAATAATAATATATTAAAGAATGCTGAAATATGTTGAAGTGACGGCATTCCTGTGGTAAAGTCAAAACATAATGATTAATCATTATATAGAATCTAGGAGGTCATTTAATTATGAACAAGACTGATTTAATTAACGCAGTAAGCGACAAAGCTGATCTTACTAAAAAAGATGCAGGTGCTGCTGTAGACGCAGTTTTCGAAGCAATCCAAGGATCACTAACTAAAGGTGAAAAAGTTCAATTAATCGGATTCGGTACTTTCGAAGTACGTGAGCGTGCTGCACGTAAAGGACGTAACCCACAAACTGGTGAAGAAATTGAAATTGCAGCATCTAAAGTACCAGCTTTCAAAGCAGGTAAAGCTCTAAAAGACGCAGTAAAATAAGAATTTTAATAGACCTAACTGATGTTAGGTCTATTCATTTATAAGGGTGATTTTTTTGTTGGCGTTAAGTGAAATTATGACTTATTTTGATGATGACATTCAAAACAAATATTCAAACTTTGTAAATGAACTAACTGATGATACATATTATTTATTTAAAGATAAAGAAATGATTGAAGCTGTTATAAAATTTAATATCGCATTACTTCTACTCGATGAAGAGCCTAACACAGATACAGTCGAAACACATATTTTATACAATGATTTATTAATGACAGAGTTTTACAGTGCGATGGCAGATAAAGGTCATTACAAAATACTATCTGATATAGTAGTGCTAACAAAACAATCAATCTCAAAAAAATCAAAATGTTATGAAATGAATCAATTATCGTTTAAAAATAAAAAAGAGTTATTGTTTACGCCGATTGATTATTTAATTTCAAATGGATATATCAGTAACACTATAGATAAAACGATTGAAGCATTTTTAGATGATGGTGAAAATAATGAAAGATAATAAAATACAAAATATATTTAACACAATTTCAAAAGATTACGACCAAATGAATGACATTATAAGTTTTAAACAACATGATGTATGGCGTAAAAAGACGATGTCTGAAATTTTTCTTCACGATGATGATAATGTATTAGATCTATGTTGTGGAACTGGTGACTGGACAATTCAACTTGCTGAAAGTAATCCTAATGTAAATGTAATTGGATTAGACTTCAGTGAAAACATGCTAAAAGTTGCAGAGAGTAAAGTGAAACATCTTCAAAATGTAGAGTTACTTCAAGGTGATGCAATGGATTTACCGTTTGAAGATAATTCATTTGATTTGATTACGATTGGTTTTGGTTTAAGAAATTTACCAGATTATAAACAAGCGCTTATTGAAGTGGCTAGAGTCCTAAAACCAGGCGGTCATTTCGTTATTCTAGAAACATCTAATCCGAATAACAAAGTCGTTGCGACATTATTTAACATATATTTCGGTAAAATCATGCCATTATTTGGAAAAATCTTTGCGAAAAGTGGCGAAGAGTACAAATGGCTCTATGAGTCAACGAGAGATTTTCTATCAAAAGAAGAGTTAAAAGATTTAATGGATTCAACTGGGTTTACAAATATAAAAATAGTCCCTCATAACATGGGTATGGCTGCAACCCATTTAGCATATAAACCGATTGATTATGACAAAACCGTTTAAATCTTTTATAAAGCCTGATTTAAAGAAAATAGAGGCGTATATTAAAAAGAATCTAGACCCAGGAACTTCTATAGTAAACGATGAAAGTTTTAATTTATACGTCACAGGCGGTAAAAAGCTTAGACCATCACTTGCACTTCTCGTTGGTAAATTAGGGGACAAAGATAAATATAATGATTTAATTAAAACTGCAGCGAGTTTAGAACTAATTCATATGGCAAGCTTAGTTCATGATGATATTATCGATGACTCAGAGACGAGAAGAAAACGTAAGACTACGTTTTATAAACATGGTTACTTTCAAGCAGTTAATACAGGTAACTTTTTAATTTCCAGTGCGATAGAAGCAGTGTCTCACATAGAACATCAAGAGTTTCACGACACATATGCTCTTGCGATGCGTCAAATTGTAGAGGGAGAGCTATTCCAATTCGATACTCAGTTTGACGATATGCAGACAATAGATAATTATTTAGATAAAATTTATAAAAAGACAGCGTTACTCATCGTATTAAGTATTAAACTTGGAGCATTTGCTACCAATGTTGATCGAAAAGTACTTAAATCTTTGATTGAATACGGATATAACGTTGGAATGAGTTTTCAAATTATAGATGACTGTTTAGATTTTACAGCTAGTGAAAAAATCCTTGGTAAACCTAAATTTTCAGATTTAAAAAATGGTCATTATACATTACCTGTACTATTACTTAGAAATAAAGATAGCACATTTAGATCAATGTTAAAAAAGTATAGTAAGCATAGAGCAAACAGTGAAGAATTATCCAAATATATATTAGAATCTAATGCGATTCAAGAGTCAAAAGCAATAAGTAATAAATATTTAGATGACGCATTACAAAATGTGACGGATATTGAGTCACCAATTAAAGAATATTTAGTTGAAGTAGTAGAAAAACTGAGAGACAGATTAAATTAAAGTGACATTTATTACTCATAAATGATATGATATACAGAGACTAGTTAAAGGAGATTATGTCAAATGGAAAGAACATTTTTAATGATTAAACCAGACGGCGTTCAAAGAAACCTTATTGGACCAATCGTTGAGCGTTTAGAAAACAAAGGGTTTAAAATTGTAGGTGCAAAATTAATGCAAGTATCAGATGAGCTTGCTAAAACTCACTACGGTGAACACAGCGAAAAGCCATTCTTCGGTGAGTTAGTAGACTTCATTACTTCAGGACCAGTATTCGCAATGGTTTTAGAAGGTGAAAACATCATCAGTACTGCTCGCTTAGTTGTTGGTGCTACAAACCCTCAAGAAGCAGCTCCAGGAACAATCCGCGGAGACTTTGGTTTAACAGTTGGTAAAAATATTATTCACGGTTCAGACTCACCTGAAAGTGCTGAGCGTGAAATTAATCTTTTCTTTGATGAATCAGAGCTTATCGATTATAGCTTAATCAATAAAGATTGGATCTATTAATGATAACAAGGCTGAGTATAACTACTCAGCTTTTTATTTTATATAAATAAGAGGTGGATTCAATGAGATTTTTAACAGCAGGTGAATCTCATGGTAAAAAAGTGACGGCGATTGTTGAAGGATTTCCTTCAAATGTTCCGATCAATAAAGAACGTATGACTAAGGAATTATTCATGCGTCAAGGTGGATACGGTCGAGGTCGGCGTATGCAAATAGAGAAAGACACATTTGAATTTGGTAGTGGCGTAAGACATGGCTATACGTTAGGCAGTCCCGTTCAAATGGAAGTGAATAACGATGATTTCAAACAATGGGTAAACGTGATGCAGTCTGAACCGATTACAGATGAACAAATTAAAAAGATGAGAAGAGTGATTAAAGAACCAAGACCTGGTCATGCTGATTTAGTCGGTGGAATGAAATATAATCACAGAGACTTAAGAAACGTACTCGAACGTTCATCAGCAAGAGAAACGACAGCACGCGTACTCGTTGGAGCACTCTGTAAAGAGTTATTGCACGCTTTAAATATTGAAATGACAAGTCGTGTCGTTCAAATAGGTACAGTTATAGATGACGGCACATATACGTTTGATGAAATTAAAAATAATAAAGAATCATCTTCTGTTCGAATGGTTTCGGATGACAAAACTAAAAAAGCTGAATTGTTAATCGATCAAACAAAAGCGGCTGGAGATACGCTCGGTGGAGTTGTAGAAGTCATCGTTAAAAATCCGATTGTTGGACTTGGCTCACACGTACATTACGATACAAAACTCGATGGTAAAATAGCACAGTCTATCGTTAGCATTAACGCATTTAAGGGTGTAGAATTTGGAATGGGATTCAAGATGGCTGACTATCCAGGCAGTCAAGTCCATGATGAAATTCTATATAATCCTAACGATGGATTTACGAGACGAACAAACAATTTAGGTGGTTTTGAAGGTGGAATGACAACAGGTATGCCTGTTGTCGTACGCGGAGTAATGAAGCCAATACCAACACTTTATAAACCATTAATGAGTGTCAATATCGACACGAAAGAACCATTTAAGGCGACGATTGAACGTAGTGATCCAACTGCTGTTCCGGCAGCGAGTATCGTCGCAGAACATATGGTTGCAATCGAGATTACAAAAGCGATATTGGATAAGTTTGGTAGCGATGATTTCTCAGATATTCAAGAAAATATAAAAAAATATAATCAGCGTTTAGAGGAATACTAATGGACATTAAAATGACTTATAATGATGACAATTATACGATTCATGTCGGTCATAATATTTATGACACACTTATTCATGATTACACAAAAGACTATAAAGACGTCTATTATATTATCGATGAATATGTATATGAATTATATGAAACTAAATTTTCACAGCTTAATCATGTAATAAAAGCACCGAGAGGTGAAGCTTTTAAGCATATTAATCCCGTTATGAATACAATTGATTCACTATTAGATTTAAATATAAAAAGAAATAGTTTAATCGTCGTTATCGGTGGTGGCGCGACAGGGGATGCGGGTGCGTTTTTATCAAGTATTATACTTCGTGGTGTCGATTATATACACGTTCCAACTACACTTCTTAGTCACGACTCATCTGTCGGTGGTAAAACCGCAATTAACCGTCCACATGGAAAAAATTTAGTCGGCACATTTTATCGTCCAAAAGCAGTTATTTTTGATTTAAACTTTTTAAAGACGTTAGATGACGAAGAAATACTCAGTGGATTCGGAGAAGTCATTAAACATGCAATGTTAAATGATCAAATTACTGTAGAAAATTTAATGCATCAAAATAGACCTTGTATACACATAGAACAACTAGAGCCATTTATTATTACTGGTATTAAAACAAAACTTAGATATGTCACAGAAGATGAAACTGAATCTAACGTCCGTAAAGCATTAAATTTAGGACATACATTAGGTCATGCATTAGAATATGAATATCAATTAAAGCACGGACATGCGGTAGTCTTAGGTTTATTATTTATGCTTTATGTTTCAAATGAGCGACTAAATAAATCATTCAATTTACAAAAATATGTCGAATATTTTAAATCAGTTGGTTATGACGTGTCTTATTTAAACGAACTCAATATTCCGAGTTTAATTGAACGGATGTCACACGATAAAAAGAATAATGAAACTGACAAAATTCAATTCGTTTTACTTGAAGCATTCGGTACACCAAAGTTTGATAATATATGTATCGATGAATTAACACATTATTTAAAAGAATTTCAGGAGATTATATGATCGATAAATATAAAAAGAGATTTCGAGGCACGATAGAAGTACCTGGAGATAAATCAATTACGCACCGTGCAGTTATGTTAGGGAGTTTAAGTAAAGGTACGACGACAATATACCGTCCGTTAATTAGTGATGATATTTTAATGACAATCGATTGTATGAAACAGCTCGGTGTATCAATTGAATTAATAGATGAGAAAATCGTTATAAAAAGTAATGGTGTGGAGTCACTAAGAGAACCTAGCACCATACTATATACCGGAAACAGCGGTACAACAACAAGACTTTTAACAGGGGTTATTGCGGGTTTAAACTTCAATGCAACTATTAATGGTGACGAAACGATACAAAAACGTCCGATGCAGCGTATAAAGACACCACTTGAGCTAATGGGCGCGTCTATAGAACTTACACGTGAAAATTTTCCTCCAATTAATATTAAAAGAAAATCTCTAAACGGTATTACGTATCATATGCCAATCGCAAGTGCTCAAGTAAAAAGTGCAATTATATTTGCAGCGTTAGGAGCAAAAGGTCCAACGAGGATCATTGAAAAAGATATTTCTAGAGATCATACTGAACGTATGTTAGAAGATTTTGGAGCGAATATTCATACTGATGGTAATACGATTACCGTACACCCTGGCTATAATTTATTAGGAAAAGAGGTTGCCGTTCCTGGTGATATTTCAAGTGCTGCATTTTTAATGGTTCTTGCAGCAATTATTCCTGGAAGTGATATAACTATAGAAAACGTATCTCTAAATAAAACTAGAGATGGCATTATTACTGTTTTTAAAATGATTGGTGCAGATATTAAAGTTTTAGAAAGAAATAACGCCGGTGAACCGTATGGAGATATCCGCGTAAAATATAAGGAAAATCTAAAACCGTTTATTATAGACGGGCCATTAATTCCAAAGCTAATCGATGAAATTCCAATTCTTACAGTCCTCGGACTCTTTACGAATGGTAAAAGTATAATACGGGATGCACACGAATTACGAGTTAAAGAAACTGATCGCATATTAGCGGTCACACGTGAACTAGAAAAATTCGGTGCAGATTTTAATATTTATGATGATGGATTTGAAATATTAGAGAACCAAAACTTACAAAAAGCAAATGAAGAATTAAAAAGTTATAGCGATCACCGGATCATCATGATGCTAATTATTATAACGATAAAAATGAATCAACGACTCAATATCGATAATACATCACACTTAAATGTATCGTACCCGAATATATTAAAAGATATTGAATCTCTGAAAATAGAGGTGGACTATGAATAATACAATTACGAAGGCAATTGATGAGTTAAAAACAGGAACGTATAATCAAGCGACGATTGAAGCGGTTGTTAATCATCTTAATGATTATACAGAAGAAGATGAAGAGCTTCTTTTTGTCTTAGGAGATTTATTAGATTCAATTGGTGAAAAAAATTATGCACTAACAATTTTTAAATATCTATATGAGTCTAATGAACACGATGATAATATACTTTCCTATCTCATTGATATTTATATTACAAATGGCGACATAGATAATGCCTTACTTCTCTTAAATGAGGCAAAAGAAACACCGACTGTGTTATTTTTAAAAGCAGAAGTATTTCAACAAATGCATTTAAACGATGTCGCATTAAAGCATTTAATGAAAGCTCGTTCTTTAAGTAATGACGCAATTATAGATTTTGCAATTGCTGAATTATATTATTATGAAGGTAATTTAACAGAAGCAATTTATTACTATAAAAACACGTTAAAGACAGTTGACCGTATCAACAATATTAACATTAATTTAAGACTTGCTAACATTTATAGTAATTTAATGGAGTCAGAAATGGCATTAAGTTATTTCAATGAAGTAGAGGACCATGAACTAGAAAATGATGACTATTTCTTAAAAGGTCTCGTTCACTTCCAGCTAGAACAATATAATGAAGCTGAGAAAATGTTAGATAACGTTATAAAAAATGAACCGTACTATACGAACGCATATATTTTACTTATGAAGATTAAAGAAAAAGAGTACGATTTTGAAGGTGCGACTGAGCTATTAAAAGATTACGTCGTCATCGATGATCTAAATCCGTTAATGTTTTACCATCTCGGTCGTTTAAGCTTAAAGCTCGGTTCTTTAGAAGATGCTAAAGGTTATTTTAAGCGTGCAACTGAATTAGATATTGAGTATGAAGATGCACTATTAAAATTATTCCAAAGTATATTAGAGTCCGATACGACTGATGAAATTAACGATTATATAAAACATTTAGATATTAAAGAATTATCACCTGAAGCACTTCATTTACTTGGAACGATTGAAGCGCGAAATGAAAATGATGAAAATGCAATGCAATATTTTGAAGAAGCTGCTAAGTTTTTAAAAGATAACGTTGAATTTTTATCAGATTATTATTCTTATCTAAGCGAAATTAGAGATGAACGACGAGTAGATATCTTACAACATTTGATTGCACTGGAACCATCAAATCCAGAATGGCAGTTAGAGTTAGAACGTATACAAGATGATATCGATCATTTTTAGAATATAATTATTAAAGAGGGATTTTAATGCTATATAATTATCAAGACTTATCTCTTATACAAGATGAAATTGAATTTGTAGACACTGCGATTATACCTGTCATAGATATTGATATTACAAATAGAAGACAAGAGAACGCAAATAACATTGAACTCATGCAACACGTAATTTATTTGCTAGAGAAACAACTAAAAGGTCGATTACTTATCACACCCTTATTTTCTGTAATTAACAACGACGTGTCTCACGTCTCAGATTATGGTGCTCAATTAAAGGAATTTGGCTTTAAACACGTCGTTGTATTAACTGTGAATCCACGTGATATCAACGACTTAGAACTCATTAAGCTAAATAGCATTCCTTTAGAAACAATGGAGCCTGATGTGATGCAATCTCTAGTAAAAGATGAGATGACAAATGTATTAAAACAAATTATTCAATTTTGGAATCAATAAAAGTTTGTCTAAAATATGAAAAGACTTATTGACCGTGCTTATTTAATAGGATAAACTTAATATGTCTTAGTTATTAATATAGAAAAGTTTGTAAGTTTGAGGGGGGAAATGGAATGTCAAATAAAGTTACTCGACGCCAATTTCTAAACTATTCATTAATGGGTGTCGGTTCTTTTATGGCAGCCGGAATGATTCTACCAATGGGTAGATTCGCTTTAGATCCATTATTCCAGACAGATGCTGAAGGTGACGAAATCGTTACGAGCGTTAAAGTAAGTGAAATAACAGAAGAACCTCAAAAGGTTGATTTCACATTTACTCAACAAGATGCTTGGTACGAAAGTGAAGTTACAAACTTCGCATGGGTCTACAAAGATGGTAATAAGCTCATCGGTTTATCACCAGTGTGTAAACACTTAGGTTGTACAGTAACGTGGGCTGGAGACGATGGTAACCCAGATATGTTCTTCTGTCCTTGTCATAACGGACTGTACACTAAAGATGGTAACAACGTACCAGGAACACCTCCACGTGGACCATTAGATGAGTTCGAGGTTGGAGAAAAAGATGGGTACATTACAATTGGTAAGAAAAAAGAGAACACGCTTGTTTGAGTAAAATAGGAGGGATTTTATGCTAAATCGTATCTACGATTGGATTGATGATAGAATTGATATCACTCCGATATGGAGAGACGTCGCTGATCACGAAGTGCCTGAGCACGTTAACCCTGCCTATCACTTCTCAGCATTCGTCTACTGTTTTGGTGGATTAACTTTCTTCATTACAGTAATTCAGGTTCTATCCGGTATGTTTTTAACAATGTATTACGTACCAGACATCGTTAACGCTTGGAATTCTGTATATTACTTACAGAACGATGTTGCGGCTGGTATGATCGTTCGCGGTATGCACCACTGGGGTGCAAGTTTAGTAGTTGTAATGATGTTCTTACATACGCTAAGAGTATTCTTTACAGGTGCTTATAAATCTCCACGTGAGTTAAACTGGGTTGTAGGTGTTCTACTCTTCATGGTTATGCTTGGATTAGCATTCACAGGATACTTACTACCATGGGATATGAAAGCATTATTCGCAACTAACGTTGGTTTAGATATTGCTGAATCAGTTCCATTTATCGGTGAATGGATTAAAACATTACTCGCAGGAGATGCTGAAATTGTAGGAGCACAAACATTAACAAGATTCTTTGCGATTCACGTATTCTTCCTACCTGCGGCATTATTTGTATTAATGGGGATACACTTTATCCTAATACGTAGACAAGGAATTTCAGGTCCACTATAGGACCTAATTTAAGGGGAGGTAGAAATCAATGAAGCGCGGTAAAGGTCTTAAATTTGTTGGAGACTCACGAGTTCAAAGCTACGAAAAGCCGAAATTAAATCGCGACTACTCAGAATTCCCTGGTAGAACAGAAGAATTCTATCCCGACTTCTTATTAAAAGAGTGGTTAACGGGCGCGGTATTCTTAGTCGGTTTCCTATGCTTAATCGTTGCTGACCCGGCACCTCTTGAAAGAATGGCTGATGCAACTGACACAGGTTACATTCCGTTACCTGACTGGTATTTCTTATTCTTATACCAGATTCTAAAGTACACATATGCTTCAGGTCCATTCAACGTAGTTGGTGCGATTATTATTCCTGGTCTAGCAATGGGTGCATTACTATTAATGCCTTGGTTAGATAACTCTAAACATAGAAACTGGAAAAAACGTCCAGTAGCAACAAGCTTAATGGTAGTTTCTGTAGCGATTATTTTCTATGCAACATGGGAATCAGTTGCATATCACGATTGGGAGCAACAATCAGAACAAGGTAAAATTGTGTTCTCTAACTTAGACACAGAAGATCCAGTATTCAATGAATTAATTAGAACGAACTGTACAAGTTGTCACGGAGGAGAATTAACAGGTGCATCAGGTCCAGACTTAGTAACTCCTGAGCTTGATGAAGCAACTGTTAAAGCTTTCGTAGAAAATGGTGCTGAAACAATGCCACCATTCAAAGATTCGTTAACAGAAGAAGAGATTGATGAAATCTCTAAATTCATAGCAAACCTTGAACTTACAGATAAAAAGAACGCTGAAAATACTGGTGAAAAATAATTAAATCGTACCCTCGATGCAAGCACGCATTGAGGGTATTTTTATAGGTGAATGTATGATTCATTATCTTTATCAATTAATGTTTAATAGAATATTTTTAATTTTGTTATTTATATCTAACTTTTTAGGTACCATTTATGGTTACTACTGGTACCGAGGGCAGTTATCCGTTACTGAATGGTATTTTTATCCATTTGTTCCTGATAGTCCAACTGCAACTTTATTCTTATGTATCGTCATACTAGCGATTTTATTTAATAAAAAATATGGTCTCATCGACGCATTAGCTTTTACGACATTAATCAAATACGGTGTTTGGGCTGTAATTATGAACTTTTTATATTTTATAGAGATAAATATGATAACACCTGTCGGTGTCATGCTTATTTTTTCTCATAGCATTATGGCACTTCAAGCATTTTTATTTTTACCACATTTAGAGATAAAACCGTGGCATTTTTATGTAACAGCATTTTGGCTATTCCACAACGATGTGATTGATTATGTATATATGCAATACCCAAAATACGGGTCATTAGACCGTTTTAGTGATCATATTGGTTATTTATCGTTTTGGTTAACGGTTATCGTTTTAATATTACTTAAAACGTTAGTTCCAATAAATCGTATGCGTTGACTTTAAATTAATAATTAAAGTATGATGTAAAGTGAGAATAGGAGAGTTGTTTTATGTTAATGTATATTATCTATTTCGCAATTCTATTAATCGTACCTATGCTCGCTCAAATGAATGTTACGTCTACGTTTAGAAAGTATAGTAGAGTACGTTCGACGAGTGGTTTAACTGGTAAGGAAGTTGCGGAGTTAATTTTAAGAGAAAATGGTATTTATGACGTAGAAGTACTAAGAGGCAAAGGCCATTTAACAGACCACTACGATCCAGGGAAAAAAGTTGTCGTATTATCACCAGATAACTATGACAAACCATCAGTTGCTGGTACAGCAGTTGCAGCACACGAAGTAGGGCACGCGATTCAACACGCAACTGGCTACAAATTTTTAAATTTAAGAGCCGCGATTTTCCCTCTTGCACAATTCGGAAGTAACTTTGCTTTCTTCTTGATTATGGCAGGTATCGTTTTAACAGCTGGTATGCAATCATCTGGTCCGACTCTTGGAACTTACCTATTATGGGGTGGTATTGGACTATTTGCATTCGCTGTATTATTCCAAATCGTCACATTACCTGTTGAGTTCGACGCATCAAATCGAGCGATGAAACAAATAGAACGTTTAAATATCGTTAACGAAAAAGAATACAGACATGCTAAAAAAGTATTAAGTGCAGCAGCAATGACATATGTAGCAGCAACAGCAACTGCTATCGCAGAGCTCGTTCGTTTAATACTCATAGCACGTAATAACTAAACTACTCAATATTTATTGAGTAGTTTTTTTAATTCACAATAGAACTATTCTTTATTATACTTATAAAGAATACGTATGTTAGGAGGATTTAAATGAAAATAGGAGTAACATGTTATCCAAGTGTTGGTGGAAGTGGAATTGTTGCGACTGAACTCGCAATTGAGATGGCGAAACTCGGTCATGAAATCCATTTTATATCATCAAGTGTTCCATTTCGTCTCGCAGGAAACTACTCAAACATTTATGTCCATACAGTAGAAATTAATGATTATAACGTTTTTAAATATAGACCATATGATATTACACTCGCGTCGAAAATTGCTGAAGTCATCGATGTACATCAATTAGATTGTATACATATGCATTATGCAATTCCTCATGCGGTTGCAGGTATTTTAGCAAATCAAATGTCAAAACGTGACGTAGGTATTATAACAACACTTCACGGTACAGATATTACAGTACTAGGTCATGATAGAAGTTTAGAGCCTGCAATTCGCTTTGGTATCGAGAAATCTGATATTACAACGGCTGTGTCTTATAGTTTAAAAAAGCAAACAGAAGAAATGATTCAACCTAATAAAGAGATTAAAACAATTTATAACTTTGTCGATGAAAAACGATTTAATCGTGACAATATTAAAGTAGTTAGAAGTCGTATGAAACAGCAGCTTGGTATTGATGAAGATTCTAAAGTCATTGTTCATTCATCCAACTTTAGAAAAATTAAAAACATAACGACAATTGTAGAAGCTTTTAAATTAGTTAGAGAATCAGTTAAAAGTGATCTTGTGTTAGTTGGGGATGGGCCAGAAATGAGTGTTGTATATGACTTGGCACATGAACTAGGAGTTGGTGATAACGTACATCTCGTCGGACGACAATCAGATATGACGTCATTTTATAAGATGAGTGACTTATTTATGTTACTGAGTTTAAAAGAAAGTTTTGGTCTTGCACTTCTTGAAGCTATGAACTGTGGCTGTGTTCCAATTGGTTCAAATGCGGGAGGAATTGTTGAAGTGATTCAACATGAAAAAACAGGATTTATCGTTGATCCGATGGATAAAGAAAATGCAGCTCAATATGCAGTAGAGCTTATGACAAAAGAAGCGTTATATAACGAGATGAGAGAAGCGATGATTACAGACGTCAGAAGTCGTTTCTCAGAAAAAGAAATCGTCGCTCAATATGAAGACTTATACAGATCGATTATTAAGGACAATAACGATGACAAATAAGAACGCATTTAAAGAAGGACAATTTATTCTAGATACATTAGAATCTAACGGATTTGAAGCATATTATGTTGGAGGATCAGTTAGAGACTATTGTATGGGTAAATCAGTCGGTGATATCGATATCACGACAAATGCGCTACCGAAACAAATTGAAGCATTATTTAAACATACGATAGATGTTGGTATTGAGCATGGGACTATTGTAGTCGTTATTAACAAAACACCTTATGAAGTGACGACGTACCGTACTGAAACGACGTATTCAGACTTTAGACGTCCGGACAGTGTTGAATTTACAACATCGTTAAAAGAAGATCTCGCAAGACGTGATTTTACGATGAATGCAATCGCAATGGACAAACATTTTAAGCTGTATGACCCTTATGACGGACAATCCGCAATAGAGGATAAAGAAATTATCACCGTCGGTAATCCAGACGAACGATTTAATGAAGACGCACTTAGAATGTTACGTGCATTACGCTTTATGTCTCAACTACAATTTGATTTAAATGAAGATTCATATAATGCGATTAAAAAGTTAGTTTCTAACGTTCAACATATATCGGTAGAACGTATTGTGCAAGAATTGAAAAAGCTATATAAGGGTATAAATATAGAAGCGTCTAAAAGATTACTAATAGAAAGCGATATGTATAAATACATTCCATTTTTTAATCGTGTGGGTAAAGATGATTTAAAAAAGTCTGTAGTACATACATTAAATAATGAGATTATTATACAGTTATTATTCAATGATAGTGTCTCATTTAAAAATGAATTAAAACTATCGAATGAAGACAAAAAGTATATAAACACTTCAATTCAATTATACGATGACTTAAAAAACAAATTAGAAACAGTCATTGTTGCCTATAAATACGACACAATGTTGTTAAAAAATATGTTAAAAATCTTAAGTGATAACTCTGCATTAAATATAAATATGGAAGATGACCTATTAGAAGCAATTCAAAAGAAAGAATCATTAACAATTCAAAGTAAAAAAGACCTTGCAGTGAACGGTAACGATTTAATGAATTCTTTAAATAAACGTGGTGGACCATGGCTAAAAGAGTTATTAGATGAAATTGAACGCCAAATATTGTTCGAAACATTACCAAACGATTTTGACGCAATTATAGAGTGGGTGCACAATGAATATCATTAAACAGTCAGTTTTACAATCAGCAGAGAATAGTAAATATTTTAAATATATCATTTTTGAAGATGTCGTGACATCGACACAAACAATAGCTAAAGAGAAACTATTTGAAATTGAAAATTCTTTTGTCGTGTCGTCTCTACATCAAACACAAGGTGTCGGTAGATTTAAAAGAGAATTTGAATCACCAGATAATTGTGGGTTTTATAGCACGTTTGTCGTTCGCCCAAATGTAAATCGAGACAAACTTATGCAGTTTAATTTATTTATTGCTCTCGCTATTACAAAAACAATTGAACGCTTTATAAATCGTCCGATTGGTATAAAATGGCCGAACGATATATACGTAGAAGGCAAAAAACTTTGTGGTTTTTTAACAGAGATGATCCCAGACGGTCAATTTGATACTATCGTTTGTGGTATTGGTGTAAATATTTTCAATTCACCATCTGAAGTAGGTAAGAAAGCTGCATTAGAAACTTTTGCTGATGAAGAGATAGATGTTGGAGCATTTGTAAAAACACTCTTTCAAAATATAGAAAAGTATTATGATTTATTTTTAAAAAATGATTTTAGTATGATTAGAGATACGTATGTCAGTTATTCAACCGTATTAGGTAAAGAAATTATCATCACAACACCTTCAGAACAGTATGAGGCTACAGCGATAGATATAGATGATTTTGGTATACTGAAAGTAATCGACCGAGACGGTCAAATTAAATCAGTTTTGAGTGCAGATATAGAAGAGTAGGGATTTAGTATGTTAGACAGTTGTTTTGCTGTTGTGGATTTAGAAACAACAGGTAATGATCCATTAAAAGATCATATCATCGAGTTAAGCATTGTATTTGTAAAAAATAACGAAGTAATCAATTCATATAGTACTTTATTGTCGGATGCTTCTGATATACCAGCTTTTGTAACAGAATTAACTTCTATTACATTAGAGGATATTAAAGGAGCACCGAAGTTTAACGATATTTCAAATGAAGTATACGAATTACTAGAGAACTGTTGTTTCATCGCACATAATATTGAATTCGATCTTAATTTTTTAAAAGTCGCATTCCAAAATACAGGTATTCATTTTCAACCACACTTAACACTCGATACAGTCGATTTATCTAAAATATTTTTCCCTACACTCAACTCTTATCAACTTGGTATGTTGTCTGAGACTCTTAATTTATCTTTAAAACATGCACATCGTGCCTATGATGATGCACTTGCAACAGCAAAACTATTTATTAAAATTTTAGAGCGAATTAATCAACTCGACAAAGAGACGATAATACGTCTATATAACATTTCAAAATATCTCGAAACAAATGTCAGTGATCTTTTATTTGCTTCTCTAAGTGAAAATAATCATAGAGACGCGGATTATACAGTGCAGTCACTATCTATACAACATCCAAAATTTGACTTTGAATCAAATCACAAAATTACAATAGAGGACTTGTATAAAAATTTTATAGATCAAAATAACTTTAAGCATCGCCAAGATCAACTCGATTTAATATATACGATTTATAGTGCACTAAAAGAAAATAAAAATATTGCTCTAGAAGCTTATACGGGACTAGGTAAAACAGAAGCAATACTAATCGCGAGTATCGTATATACAAATGAGACAAATCAGCATGTATTGATTTCTACAAGTAAGAAGATTTTACAAGATCAAATGTATTATCAAAGTTTAATTCGTCTTCTGGAGTCGTCTAAATTAAATGAATTACCAGTATCTATGTTAAAAGGAAAAACAAATTACGTCGACATAGATACCATTTTAAAGCTCTTAAGTTTTAAAGATGATAACTATGAAATTGTCATGTTAAAAATGAAATTGCTTGTTTGGTTAACAGAGACGATGACCGGTGATTTAGGTGAGATTTCATTAAAAGGACCAGAACGACTTTACTATGACACTGCACATTTTCAAATCAATTCTCATGACAATTATTTTTATAATAGAGCAGTGGAACATGCAAAAAATAGCCGTATTTGCATTACAAATCATTACTTTATTGAAGAGTGCTTATCAGAACTCGATAATAAGTATTTAATTGTCGATGAAGCACACCAAGTGTTAAATACTGTAGAGCGTCAGTCTATCACAGAATATAAATATATGGACCTTAAATTTTTACTATCTCAAATCGGTATAAACAATAAAGATAAAATGTTAAAAGAATATCTTGAACATAATGATATTCGAGCAAACGACTTTCTTGTACGTATGCTTACAGATTTAAATAAAACAATCGATGATGTATTTTCATCATTACGTATCGAGGAAATAAAACGAGCAATTCAACAATTAAATCACTCAAATTACTTAATCGATTTCGTTCTAAAATCGATTGTCGACACGAACAATTATGAATCTCTTTATAATTATTTAAAGCATTTTCAGTTTAAATTAAAAGATATGCAAAAGAGTTTAACGTTAGATAATTATACTATCCATCAAGACAATAATTATCAAAAAACAGCGTTACTCGTTAACAATAATTGTAAAGACCGTCTATTTCATCATTTAAAAGGGCTACACGGACAAGTTTTAATTTCTGGTACATTAGAAGTTAATGGATCATTTAACCATCTAGAACCGTGGTTTTTAGATGAATTTGATACAAAAATAATTGCTAATGATAATTTGTTTAAAGACGTAGAACTATTTATACCGAACGATATTCACGACCTAAATGATAGAGATTCATATATTGAAGATTTAGTCGATTATTTATCGACTTATCATTCAATTAAAGAAGATAAAGTAATCGTTTTATTTACGAATTATAAATTGCTAAACGAAGTCTATCAATTTTTACTAGACGGTGAACTGTTTGATATTCCTATTATCAAACAAAATAAAAACGATACACCTAGTAAATTATTACTTCAGTATAATCAACTTCAAAATTGTATATTACTCGCAACTGAAAGTTTTACTGAAGGAATTAATTTGGAAAATCTAAACGATCGTACAATCTTTTTAACTAAGTTACCTTTCCCAGTACCAACAGGTAAAGGTTTTAGACATTTTTATAAACACGACCTGCCTGATGCAGTATTTATGTTTAGACAAATTGTTGGGCGCATTAAAAGAGATGATTCTGACCGTGGCCGTGTTGTGCTATTTGATGAGCGATTGCTCGAGAAACCGTATCGTAATGCATTTTTAAAGTACTTTAATGAGAAAAGTCTTATACACGGTGATAGGACCGCTTTCATTGAGATGTTATCTAGATTATAATTATATTAATATGATTTTTAGGAGGAAACAAAGTGCAAATTTCAAATAGAATGGACCTCTTACAGCCAAGTCCGACAATAGCGATAACAAATTTAGGACGTCGCCTAAAAGAAGAAGGAAATGACGTCATCAGTTTATCTGCCGGAGAACCAGATTTTAACACTCCAAAAAAAGTAATAGAAGCAGCACATGAAGCAGCGTTAAATGGGCAAACAAAATACTCTGCAACACCTGGTATTTTGCCACTACGTGAAGCAATAAAAGACAAAATGAAACGTGATAATAACTTGGATTACTCAGTCGATGAAATTTTTGTCGGTGCAGGTGCAAAGCAAGTATTATTTAATATATTCTTTGCGATTTTAAACCCGGGAGATGAGGTAATTATTCCTTCTCCGTACTGGGTATCTTATGGTGATCAAGTAAAATTTGCAGAAGGTGTACCGGTAATTGCTGAAACGACAAGTGAAACAGACTATAAACTTACACCTGAAATATTAGATCAGTACGTGACAGATAAAACAAAAGCTCTCGTATTAAATTCACCGAACAATCCTACTGGTGCAGTTTACAGTAAAGAAGAGCTTCAAAGACTTGCAGATTACTTAGATGAAACAGATATTATTATCGTTTCAGATGAAATCTACGAAGTGCTCGTTTATGAAGGCGCGCATTACTCAATCGCTCAAATGAGTGAAAAGATGAAGCAAAATACAATTGTCGTTAATGGTGTTAGTAAATCATATGCAATGACGGGATGGAGAATCGGCTTTGCTTGTGGTGACAAAGAATTAATCAAAGCGATGTCTAAACTTCAAAGTCAATCTGTCTCAAACGTTACAACACCTGCGCAGTACGCAGCATTAAAAGCTTATGAGTTAGATAATTCATACTTAAAAGAATATAATGAAACATTTAAGAAAAGAAGAGATCACGCATATAGTCAACTTCAAAAGCTTCCGTATATAAAATGTGCAAAACCAAATGGAGCGTTTTACTTATTCCCTGATGTGAGTGAACTCGTTGAAAAATGTAATTTCGAAAGTGTAGATCAGTTCACTGAACAGCTACTGAAAGAACAATACGTTGCACTCGTACCAGGATCTGCATTTGGTATACCGTCAAACTTACGTTTCAGTTATGCATTAAGTGAAGAAAAGTTTTCTGAAGCGATAGAACGTATTCAAACTTTTGTTAACAAATATTTAAACAAATAATCGATCTAAAGAGATATTAGTTGCTAATATCTCTTTATTGTTAGCGACTAGGAGAGAGTAGGATGGATGAATATATTAAATATATAAATATTCCTGTCAATAAAATTTTAATCGATCACTATGCAACTATTGGGCTCGATGAAAAGATGACGATGCTTTTAATCCGTCTAATGAGTTATAGTAATGACGGTCTAACAGAAGTTACATTTGATGATATTATTGACGGTTCAACTTTTACTCGTGAAGAACTATCAAAGTTAATACAACATTTAATTGCTAATCAATTTATTGGAATTAATAATAAAGTGGTTAGTGGAAAACACGTAGAAAGTTACGATTTTAATCCGCTGTATAAAAAACTTGAAAATATCATAACAAATAAAGCTACCCATACTTATACAAAAAATGATGTGAGTGATCTATTTCAATATATTGAAAAGCTATATGGACGAACGCTCGGGCCGAGTGAGTATGAACGTATGACGGCGTGGTTAAGAGATGATGGATATTCTGTAGATCAAATCAAGGAAGGCGTTGATATTGCCTATAAAAATGATATTACATCATTAAGTTATGTCGAAAAAATACTGAATAGTATAAAAAAAGAATCAAACGATGAACCGGTTATTCCGTTTAAAAATTGGTTAAAAGGAGATATTTAGTCGTGCTGAGTAAAGTAAAGACGATGGAAGCACTCGATATTATCCATGAGATGTTTCCAGATGCGGAAGCAGAGCTAAATTATACAAATGATTTTGAACTGACAATTGCAGTATTATTATCTGCTCAAGCAACAGACGTATCTGTAAATAAAGTGACAGATACGTTATTTCAAAAATATAAGACACCTGAAGACTATTTAAGCGTTCCACTAGAAGAACTAGAGAACGATATCAAATCAATTGGACTATACCGTACGAAAGCAAAAAACATACAAAAGTTATGTAGAGATTTAATCGATAAATTTAATGGAGAAGTACCGACGACTTACGAAGAACTCATAACACTCGCAGGAGTCGGTCGAAAGACAGCTAACGTCGTATTAAGTGTCGCGTTTGACACTCCAAGAATCGCTGTCGATACACACGTTGAACGCGTTTCAAAACGACTAGGAATCGCACGTTGGAAAGATAATGTAAACCAAGTCGAAGAAACATTGATGAGAAAAATCCCAGAAAATAGATGGAGTAAAGCGCACCATCAACTTATCTTCTTTGGACGTTATCATTGTTTAGCGAGAAATCCTAAATGTTTTGAATGTCCACTTTTGTACATGTGCCGAGAAGGACAAAAAAGAGAGAGAAATTTATTAAAACAAAAAGCAAAGTAATTTCTAAATTACTTTGCTTTTTTATTTGTATTAAATTTTACTCACCGCTATCGGTGTCTGGGTTTGTAGTATCTGAATTATCCGTACTGCCATCATCACCATTTTCTGGTGTCTCTACAGGCTCTTCTGGCTCAGTTTCATCGATAACTTCTTCATCAGTATTATCCTCTTCAACCTCAGTTTCTTCCTCAGGTGCTTCGTAATAGTATCGTCTAATTCGATTTGGGTTAAATTGGAAAGAACTATTTACTACACCTAATTCTTGACCACCCACCCAAGTCACACTTTCTGGCATCGTGAAGTCTTGACCGTTATACGTGCTAATTTGTGTCATAATATTTTGGAAGAACCACTGTGGTGTGATATGTTCTTGTGTTCCGACAAATGACGTCGCACCGTCTTTTTTAGTACTTGTAAATCCTGTCCACACACTCATTGTGTATTCAGGTGTATATCCGACGATCCACGCATCTTTTGCAGCGTTTGAAGGTAAATTATATTCAGCTAACATACTTTCTGAATATGACGTCGTTCCTGTTTTACCTGCGATATTTAAACCATTCATATTAATATAATCCGCACTTCCGTATGGCTGGAACGTACCTTTTAACATATCTGTAATCATATATGCTGTAGAGTCTTTCATTGCTTCATGGCTTTCATATTCCATGTCGACTTGTTCGTTTTCAGAATTTATGATGTAACGAACGGCTCCCGCTTCATTGAATGTACCACCGTTACCAAATGCGGCATACGCTTGCGCCATTTGAAGTGGGCTAAATCTAGATTCGTTACCTCCGAGAACATCGTTAAATGATAACGTATAATTACCATCAGATTTTTTTGAATAATCTAACCCTAAATCTTTTGCGAACTGTTCAGGTACATTATCTCCTGATTCTTCACGAACTTCTTCAAAAAGTTTAACGGCTGGTATGTTATAACTTTTACGCAGTGCATCACGTATCGTGACAGTACCATGACCTTGATTATCATAGTTATAAATTTTACCTTCAAAATGTTTTGGGCTATATTCGTATTCATCTTGAATCGTATAGTTCGTCGGCACTTCCATATTTTCAATTGCTGGTGCATATGAAAGAATCGGTTTCATTGTAGAACCTGTATTATGCTGAGTGATTGCTAAGTTTTCTTTAACGACTTCCTGATAATCTCGACCACCACTAATCGCAATTAATGCACCTGACTGTGTATCTATAATTGAAGATGCGATATTAAAATCATCGCTTTTAAATTTATCACCATAGAAAAAGTCTTTATCGTTTACAGTGTTTTGTAACGTACGCTGAATATTTGCATCCATATTTGTGTAAATATCTATACCAGACGAGAGTAGCTCTGAAATATCTATATTTTTAAACTCATCTGATTGTTCAAGTTGTTGCTTGACCACGTTTATATATGATGCATATTGTGGGTCTTTCGGTTCAGTTGAAGAACGTTCTTCATCAGATCTTGCAACTAAATTTGTTGTTAAGTCAGTATTTACTCCTTCGTTATACTCATCTTCAGTAATACGTCCGTGGTGTAACATAAGCGCGAGTACTTGGTTCGCACGTTTATTACCTGCTTCAGCGTCTACATATAAGTTATAAACGTTTGGTAAGTTTGGTAATCCAGCTAAATAAGCCGCTTCTTTTAAGTTTAAGTCATCGAGTTCTTTATCGAAATAATATAAACTTGCTGTTCTTACACCGTAAATACCATCTGAATAATATATTTTATTTAAATACATTTCTAAAATATCGTCTTTCGCATATTCTTGCTCGAGTCGGTACGATAAATATGCTTCTTGAGCTTTACGTTTAATCGTTTTTTCTTCAGTTAAAAACGCACGTTTTACAACTTGTTGAGTAATCGTCGACGCACCTTGAGAACCAAATCCACCTGTTATGTTACTAATAACAGCACCGCCAAGACGTTTGAAGTCAATCGCTCCATGTTCATAGAATCTATTATCCTCAACCGCAAGGACTGCATCCGTAACAAGTTCTGGTGTATCGGTAATATCGATATATTCACGTTCAATACCTTGATAAATTGTTGTAACGAGTTCATCGTTACGGTCAAATACTCTTGAAGGGATAGGGTCTTTTAGCTTTTCAACACTAAATGCTGGCGCAGTCGATGCAAAATAAGCAAATACGACTATCCCTAAAACAAAGATAGAAACAGCTGCCATCATAAAGATTAGTGCAATTCGTTTCCACAATGTTTTCTTATTCATTTTATTCCTTTTATTTCTAGATAAAGGATCTTTCATTCTGCTACCTCATTCCAAAATATAATTCATCTACCATTTGAAGATAATCAAAACGCGGGTTAAATTTTTCTGTAATAATATGACTGTCACGTTTTACGTCCTCATAACGAATGGATTTTCTACCGTTCTTAAGTTTGTAATTGTCCCAGTGGATTAAAAACTTCTCAATCGGATATAAAAACACTTCGTCGTGTGCATGAAATCTCATAATAATAAAAACAATGCCACCGTGCTCGTGACATTTTCTCATATGTTCAACTTGATGTTCATGGATATTAATAAAAGGGAAGCGAGTTTCGTTTCGTGTTTCTTTTACTTCAAAGTCGATATATTTCCCTCTATAAATACCGTTATAGTCACTTGTAGATGGAGTTTTGTAATATGCTTCTGTAATTTTAGCTTTTTGTCTCGATGGGTAATCGACATTTACAACAGTAATCGGCGTCGGTTTTTTATGAATAATCGCGCGATTCGTATTTAAATAATACTTATTTGTCGTGTCAATATCTTTTTCAAGAGTCATCCCACGATGTCCATATTGTACTTTTTTCTTCCTTGAATTACTAGTAACATTACTTTTTTGAATACCAGCAGGGTATTTCACATTAGATCATTCCTTAGCTATATTCATTCATGTTTAGTTATTATACAATAATATACATACATAAATCTAATGTTTTAAAGGGTGATAACGTTGAATAGACCGTACACTAAAGAGTGTCTTTTAAAATATATTGATGACGTAAAACGTAAATACAGATTCGCACAAGATGGGTATGAGTATCATTTTGATGATGAGATCCAACCATTTCTATTAGAAGCAGATGCCCTTGCATCATTTATAGAGTCATTGCCGACTGATCGATACTTTAACGATTCTACACAGTTAAAACTTTCAAAACAGATTACAGAGCTTGCAATGGCGTGTCATAAAAAAGAGTTAAAACCAAGACTTTATAATGAAAAGATTAAATTTATTAATATGTGGTTTAATTATTTTATAAATAAGGAGATTATATGAGAGTACTTATATTAGGGTATAGAAGTTTTGAGCTCGGTATATTTAGTCATACTCAAAAAGAGGTAGAAGTATTAAAAGCTTTTTTAAAGATGAAAATAATCGAATACTTAGAAAATGGGGCAGAGTGGTTTATCTTACAAAACTATCCTGGCATCGATATGTACGCAGGAGAAGTGCTACAAGATTTAAAAGACGACTATTCTTTTCAGTATGCGATTTTAAAACCTTTTTATGAATATGACGAGCGATTTAAAGAAGAAGACAAATTAATTTTACAAGATATAGAATCTCATGCAGAGTTTTCTTCGTATGTATATAAACGCATGTACGAAGGTCCACGTATGTTTAGAGAAATCAATCAGTTTTTAATAGACAATACGACAGATGCATTAATTTTTTATGATGAATCTACGGAATCTAATTTAAAGTACATATATGATGATTTACTTGAAAATAGCAGCAAATCTGATTATAATATTGAAAGAATTCAATTTGATGATTTAAATGATTTTATCACTTATCAATATGACAACTAAGAGGTGAAAAAAATGAGTGAATACTCTCTTAACTTGTCTGCAAAAGATATTTTCGAAAAAGAATTTGAAAAAACACTTCGCGGGTATCAACCAATTGAAGTTGATACATTTTTAGATGATGTCATTGCAGATTATCAGCGTATGGCAGATATGAACAAAAACTTACAAAAACTTGAAGAAGAAAACAAACGTTTAAAAAAAGAAATCGAAGAGTTAAGAATTAGAGTCGCGACGCGTTCACGTAGTGATGTGTCAGACAGTCAAAACCAACATATCGATATTTTAAAACGTCTTTCTAATTTAGAGAAAAAAGTATTTGGACAAAGTAAATAATTCCCGGTGGATCGGATAATCGCTAAGGAAACTTAGAGGAAAGTCCATGCTCACACAGTCTGAGATGATTGTAGTGTTCGTGCTTGACGAAACAATAAGTCAAGGTAGCAAATTTTGCTAACGGCAGTTTAACTTTCTAAGTCGTAAGATATGAAAGAAAACTTGAAAGTGCCACAGTGACGATGTTTTACGGAAACGTAAAAAGTGGAACGGGTAAACCCCTCGAGTGAGCAATCCAAATTTGGTAGGAGCACTTTTTCTCTGGAATTCAACAGAAGAAAGAGATATTACGAAAGTAATATAGACAGATGATTATCACTATTGTGTGAGTGTAATCTAGTGCACGTTAGAACACATTAGTACAGAACATGGCTTATAGAGAAGCCGGGCTAGGTGACTCTCCGTATATGTATATGGAGAGTCTTTTTTTAAATATGTATAAACACAATATAAAGGGATGCGTAATATGAAATTTAAATTTTTAGCGAATACGCCAATGGGACTTGAGCGTGTTGTTGCAAATGAAATCGAGTCACTCGGGCTTGAGACGACTTTAGAAAATGGACGCGTATATTTTTCAGGCGATGAAAAAACAATTGTCGAAACGAACTTAAAATTACGAACAGCAGAACGTATCCGTATTATCATTGGGGATTTTAAAGTCACGACGTTTGATGGTCTCTTTGAAGCTGTCAAAGATTTACCATGGTCAGATATTTTAGGCCCTGATGCGAATTTCCCTGTGACAGGTCGCTCACATAAATCAACGTTATATTCTGTACCTGACGTACAGCGTATTACTAAAAAAGCAATTGTTGAACATTTAAAAGAAGCATTTAAGCTCGATGGTAAATTACCTGAAACAGGTGCGCGTTATAAAGTAGACATTAATATATTAAAAGACAGAGCATTACTCACAATTGATACGTCAGGAGATGCGTTACATAAACGCGGGTATAGAGTTCTTCAAGGTGACGCACCGATTAAAGAAACTCTTGCTGCAGCGATGTTGCAACTCGCTAACTATACTGGTGAAAACCCGTTAGTTGATCCATTTTCTGGATCTGGAACATTCGCGATTGAAGCGGCGATGATCGCTAAAAACATTGCACCTGGTTCAAATCGAACATTTGACGCAGAAAAATGGGACATTATCCCTGAAGAATTATGGTCAGATATAAGAAATCAATGTGAAAATGACGCTCTTTACGATAAAGATGTCGAAATATATGCGAGTGATATCGACGAACGAATGATTGAAGTATCAAAGCAAAATGCAGATGAAGTCGGATTGTTAGAAGAAATACAATTCAGCGTAAAAGATGTCCATGATATTGACCATTTAAAAAATCATACACAAATCGTCACAAACCCTCCTTACGGTGAACGTATCGGAGAGGCTAAAGCAGTCGAAGATATGTACCGCAAAATCGGACAATTAATGGAGCAAAATGATACGTTAAACGTTTATTTAATGACGTCTAATAAAGAATTTGAAATCATTATTGGAAAACGTGCAACACATAGAAGGAAATTATTTAACGGCTATATTGAAACAACTTATTATCAGTACTGGGGTAAAAAGTAATGGTAAACGATGATACTTTAAATATTTTATATAAGATTCGAAAAGAAATTAGTAAATCTAACAACAAACAACTTTTGTCAGAAATCGATTATACGATTAAAAAAGTTTATGATGACTTATTTGTCGTGTCGTTTATCGGACATTTCTCTGCCGGGAAATCGAGTTTAATTAACTATTTATTAGAAGATGAAGTGTTGCCTTCTTCTCCGATTCCTACGACGAGTAAAACAGTGCAAATAGAAATCTGCGATGAGACACGTGCGCGTGTCTATATTGATAAAAATCACTACGTTAAACTTAATGACTTAAGCGAAGTAAAACAAATTAACAAAAAAGACGTTGAGATTGAATACGTTAAAATTATGCATGATAGTAAAAAATACAATGATACGTTCGTGTTTCAAGATACTCCAGGAGTGGATTCAAAAACATCAGCACACGAAGAAAGTACGCATAAATTTTTACTCAACTCAGACTATGTATTTTTTACAGTAGAGTATAACCATGTCGAAAGTGAATCAAATTTATCATTTTTAGAAGAAATCGCATCTTATAATATTCCGTTTTCTTTAATCGTCAACCAAATCGATAAACACGACGATAGTGAATTATCATACGATACGTTCATTAATCGCTTAAAGTCGACGTTATCAAACCACAACATTCATCCAGAACATATATTTACTACGTCGATTTACGGCACACCATACCGTCAAAACGATCAATTAGAATCATTTTTAAAAGAATTAGACGATTCAAGAGCGTCGTTTAAAAAGCTGTATCATGAACGAATCATTCAAAATATCGAGCAAAAGCATATCGAATATTTAGATGATCAGTTAAATAGTTTAGACGTAGATTCAGAAATAGATTCAGATCTAAAAACACATATCCATTATTTACTAGAAGAAAAACAAGCACACGATGCGTCACATATTAAAAGTGATATTCATAAATTAACTGAATACGTCGATGCGCATGCGAAAGATATTGTAAGTAATAGTTACTTATTCCCACATGACGTAAAGGATAGTATACGAGAGTTCTTCAAAATCAGTACTGGGGACGTACAAGTAAAAGGCTTATTTGGGAAAAAGAAAAAGTTACAAGCGATGAAAGAAGATCAAGTAAAGATTGTGCATCAACTGATGCAAGACGTTATTGATCGTCAAATTAATACGCAAATCAATGACTTGTTTTTAGAGCTTAAAATCTCTTCAAACGAATACTTTAAATATGAGTATCACGACGCTTTACTTACAGATTATGAAATCGTTGAAAGTAATGAGAAAATTTTAGATGTCTATTTAGGAGAATTAAAACAAACGATTTCTAAAGAAGTAAGAAATCTCCTTAAAGTATTTATAAAGCAATTAGATATTAAAGTTTATGATGTTAAAGCAGATAATACGGTAGACGAAGAATTAAATCGTTACAAAAAAGCACTTCAACTCGCTGAGTTAAAATCTGTATTTTTATCTGGTAGCTACAAACATTTATATACGCATGTCGAAGATGAATTAAAAGCATTAAATGAGAACATTGAATTGTCACTCGATACGATAAAAGATTTAACAGAGAAAAAAGAAGACGTTGTGAGTTATGACTTTAAATCAACAGCATTAGATACAGAAAAATTTTATAGCATTACTGATTTAATCAAAGAGTCAAATAACTATCGACATATTTATAAATTATTAACGAATAAACTTAACCGTTTAAAGCATAACGAAGCGAATATCAGTGTATTCGGTGGATTTAGCGCAGGGAAAAGCACTTTTATCAACGCTTTATTAAAAGAAAAACTTCTTACGACAAGCCCTAATCCAACAACCGCTTCAATTACTGAGATTAGTAACAGCGATAAAAGTTATATTCAATATAAATCTGAGGAATCAATCGTTGAATTGTTAGAATCCGTCACTGGAAAGAGCAATTTATCGTTAGATGACCAGGTCAAACATTTAAATAAAATGGATGTGCCGAAATTATTTGTACCACTTAAAAATGGTGTGAATGAAAATTTAGAGACGTATCGACCACTATTCGGTCAAAAGATCGAAACGACTCGAGAAGACATTGATTATAAAACGAGTGAAGACAGACATGCGATATTTATCGATAAAGCGTTTATTGGCCATCATGCACCGTTATTAAATCAATTTACGATTATCGACTCACCAGGTATTAACTCAATAAACGAACGTCATACACAAGAAACTCACCAAATAATTGCAAATAGTGACTTAATCATTTACGTATCGTATTTCAACCATGTGTTTACACAGTCTGATGCGCAGTTTTTAAAGTATATTCAATCGATTAAAGGAAAAGAGTTTCCGTTATCGGTCGTTATTAACGCTGTTGACTTAGCAAAAAATGATAAAGAAATTGAAGACGTTGAAGCGTATATGCATCAGTCACTAAACCAATTAAAAATTCAACATCAGATTTATGGTGTTTCAAGTAAATCTGCATTAGAACATGAAGATGCATCATTTGAAGCAGTGAAGTTATCATTTTTAAAAGATGCAGAAAATAAATCAAAAGAATTACTTGCACTATCTATTGATGAAAATATTAAGCAGTTTATCGAATTACTAAAATCAAATATTAAACAATTCAATGAAGGTGAGTCGTATATAAACACTCTTAAAGAAAACCGTCAAAATACGTCTCATTTGTTAAATGACTTTACAGCACATACGGTCAAAAATGAAACAGTGAATGAAATCGAAAATTTATTTGCATTCATACGAAAGCAACTAGAGCTTAAATTGTATGATTATCTATCATCTAATATTTCGATGAACGACGTTTCTAAAAAAATGTTAAGTGCAAATCGTCAGTTAATTAAAAACGATATTGAGCAGTATGTAACGATTGAAAGTAATACAATTATCAACAACGTGTATAGATTTATCGATGATTTAGTAAATCAACATATCAATGATTTTAATGTTAAACTGAGAGCAAGCAACGTTGTAGACACGCTACAATATCCAAAAGTAGAACAGCATCAAGTAAAAGTTTCAGTAGATGACAGACAGGTGAACGCGGAATTAAAACGCTTCGAAAAATCTGTTAAAACGCATAAACAACTGAGAGAGCAATTATTAGAAGTGAGTAAAACGATTGTAGATTCTATTCAATTAGACGCACTAAAAGATAACGTCATTCAAAATGCGACGTATTATTTTAATGATATCGATCATAAGTTGTTAGAAGATAAAACTAGAGTATTACAGATGTTAAATACACCAATCGAAGCACCAGATGAAGTAATGTACAAAGAAAGTATCGATTTATTAAACGAAATACATTCAATTGTAGGTGAAGAAAATGACAATCATTAATGAAAAAGAGCTACTAGAATTAGACCCTTCCACATTATTACTTGTCGACACGAGAAACGTTATGGGGAACGAAGAGAAGACAAAAGAATTAGTACTTAATGATCCGGTTGAGAATACGATTCACATTCAAGAGAATCCATTTATCGTTGAAGCGGATGGCCATAACAATGGGAGAAGCCCTATACCAACAGCAGGTGTCGTAAAAGGATTATATGATGCATTAAGTCAACCAGGTAAAGAAATTGTATTGTTTGCGAACGACAACAGTTTCTTTCATACACGTTTATATGTTGTTTTTAAACTATATGGCTATGAAACGACGCTATATATCGGTAGTTTAGGTGTGCTAAAAGAAGTTGCGAAAAAAGTTGAATATAATGACGTAACACTACCAACTGTATTTGAAGATGTTGATCAATTACCTGATGAATCTTTATATGCGACGTTTGAAAATGTTAAAAACAGCATAAAAGATCCGAAGCATTTATTAATAGATGTACGTGAACGTTCGCGTTATCTCGGTGAGGGAGATAACATGGATAGTAAAAGTGGTCATATTCCGACAGCCGTTAACATTCCAAATACGACACTATTTAAAAACGGTACGATGTCGTTAGACGTCTTACATGATGAATTAAAAGACATTAAAAAGTTTGATTCAGTGACTGTCTCTTGTGGGTCAGGAATGAGTGCAACACCGATGTTTACGTTTTTACATGAAAATGGCATTCCCGTAAAATTATATGGTGGTAGTTTTTCTGAGTGGATTCGTGAAGATGAACCGATTGTCACGAAAGAAACGACGCTAAAGGAACGTGTATTAAATATTGAGTAAATTATTAATTGTCGACGGAATGGCTCTGTTATTCCGTCACTTCTTTGCAACAAGTTTTAGTAAACAATTTTTTTATAACAGCTGTGATCTACCAACAAATGGTGTACAAGGGACAATTCGTCATATTTATAAAGCAATTGAGATCATTCAACCTGAAAAAGTAATCATTACGTGGGATATGGGGAGTGAGACAGTTCGAACAGAGTGGTATGAAGATTATAAATCTAATCGACCAGCACCACCAGAAGAACTCGTTCCTCAATTTGATTTAGTGAAAGATGTACTTGCCGAGCTTGATTTATATCAAGTTGGGTTAAAAGGGTATGAAGCAGACGACCTCATCGGAACGATTACAAAACACTATGATGATTCGGTGATTATTTCTGGAGATAAAGACCTTTTACAAGTCATTAATGACGATAACGAGTTATGGCTAACGAAAAAAGGATATACAGAATACGATATATATAATCTAAACCGTTTTACTGAAGAATTTTCAATTACACCACATCAATTTATCGATGTAAAAGCGTTAATGGGAGATAGTGGTGACGGATATTTTGGCGTCACTGGTATTGGTGAAAAGACCGCGTTAAAACTCATCCAAAAACACCAGTCCTTAGACCATTTACTAGAAAATTTAGACACCTTAACAAAACGTCAAAAAGAAAACATTTTAAAAGACTACGACCATTTAATACTCAGCCGACGACTCGCTGAAATTATTACGGATGTTCCGATAAATGTTAACGATGTGATTCAGTATAGTGATTATACATTTAATCTTGACCGTACGTTACAAGTGCTCGATAAATACGACTTAACAATCGCTAAACGTTACGTAGAAGGGTTAGATTTATAATGGCAACGGTACACATCGATGCAGCAACACGTCAACATCCTCACGTTTCTGTTGGAGCAGTGATCATCAAAAATGAAACTACACACGAATTTACGTCAGTTTTTCATCATATTGATAATAACGAAGCAGAGTGGGCGACGTTAATCTTTGCACTTGAAAAGTGTATTGAATTGAATATCAAACAAGCTATTATATATACCGATTCACAAATTGTTGTCGATTCAATTGAAAAACGTTTCGCAAAAGATCCGCGCTTTAAACAATATTTAACATCATACGTTAATTACGAGTCTAAATTTGATTTATTATTAGTTTCTTTTATCACACGTGAGCACAATAAACACGCAGATCATCTCGCTAAAACTGAGCTATATAAATATTTAAACAAATAAAATTAAAAAACATTTCTTAAAATAGTATAATGACTGTAATACGTAAAATAAGGAGAAAGTATATGAATATTATCAAAATCGAACCAACACCAAACCCAAATACGATGAAAGTTGTTTTAGATGAGCAAAAACCAGATATGAAATCTTCAACACATAAAGAAGTAAGTCCAGAAAATCCAGACTTCATCAACCGTGTACTTGAAATCGATGAAGTGACTAGCGTATTTTACGCTCTAGATTTCATATCTGTAGATAAAGATCCACGAGCAGAGTGGGACGTTGTAATTCCTAAAATTGAAGCTCAATTTGAAGGACAAGATACAAAAAAGTAATTGCGCACGTCGACGAACATTTTGGAGAAGTAAAAGTGGAATTACTAACATTTAAAGAAATTCCTTATCAAATTAAACTTAATGATGGCGAAGTGAGAGAAGCGTTAAACGATGACTTTTTAAACGCTGTAGAATCTGCCACACTCCCTGAAGACAATATTATATTTAGTAGAAAATGGGAGTCTATCGGATACTATTATGGTGAACTTAATGACGTTCTAACTGAAGTAAAAGAAGAAATCGGTGCACTTTATACAAAAGAGCGTCTGACTAATCTTGTAAAGGCTGCTAAAGAAAATAAACAACCAGAACCAAAACGCTATTTTAAAATTGATTTAGATACTTTCAAGCAAGAAGAGGATTGGAAGAAGAGACTCTATTATTTAAATCACTTTGATACACCGGATGAAGGCGATTATGAAATCTTATCATACGCACTAAACGATTCAAAAGTACAAATTCGTCGTATGGCAGTTTCACTTCTAGCAATGATTGAAAAAGAGAAAACTTTAAATTATTTAAAGCAGGCGCTCCAAGATAAATCCGTGACTGTTCGTAGAACTGCAGGAGATGCATATAGTGATCTTGGTCTTAAGTCTGGTTTAAAAGATATGTATCCGTTACTCGATGATAAAAGTCCAATCGTTCGTTGGCGTGCAGCGATGTTTGTATATGAAGTCGGTGACGATTCTAGTCTTCCATTTTTATATCAATATAGAGAAGATTCATCATACGAATGTAAATTGCAAAAAGAACTTGCGATTTCAAGAATTGAAGAAGGCGAAAGAGCACTTGGAAGTGTCTGGAAACAAATGGAAAAGAGGAAACAATAATGAATCCATATGAAGCATATATGAATGAACTTGTTGATGCTTATAGAAAAGACCTAACAAAATACAATTTTGAAGAATTCACAACTAAAGAAGCGGTCAAAGACTTTATGGACAATGTAAATGACGATGAGACGACTTTCGTTGTTATCAATAGTATGTGTGGATGTGCAGCAGGACTTGCACGACCAGCAGCACGTACAGTCGCGTTACAAAACCCAAATACACCAGATCATTTAGTAACTGTTTTTGCGGGACAAGATAAAGAAGCAACTGAAGAAATGAGAACATATATTGGTCAGGAACCTTCGAGCCCATCAATGGCACTATTTAAAGGTAAAGAGTTAAAATACTTCTTACCGAGAATGTTTATTGAGGGCAGAGAAATTGAAGATATTATGATGGATTTAAAAGACGTCTTTGACGAGTATTGTCAATAAAAAAGGAAAGCACTGATTATGCTTTCCTTTTTAGTCTATTAATTAGTATTATTCAAAAATACACATCGAAATCATGTAAAGTGAAAGTAATACTAATCCAGTAAACATTACTGCTTCCATCCGGAACACTCCTTCGTTTGAAGTATATATGATTACTTATATTATATTAAAAATACCGAATAAAAGAAAGGAAGATTTTAATGAACACTTTCGATCAAGCGTATCACGACTTACTACAACATGTGTTAGATAAAGGAACAACTAAAGATGACCGCACAGGAACGGGTACAATTTCAACTTTCGGATATCAAATGCGTTTTGACTTAAGTAAAGGTTTTCCGTTACTAACGACAAAACGTACTTCGTTTAAATTGATTGCGACAGAGCTCATTTGGTTTATGCGCGGAGATACGAATATTAAATACTTGCTACAGTATAACAACAACATTTGGAACGAATGGGCATTTAAACGTTTTGTTGAATCTGAAGATTATCATGGCGAAGATATGACAGATTTTGGTCGACGTGCGTTAAAGGATAAAGCTTTCAATGAAGTCTATCAGCAAGAAATGGAAAAATATAAAGAACGCATTTTAACAGATGATGTCTTCGCAAAAAAATATGGTGAACTTGGTAATGTATATGGTAAACAATGGAGAGATTGGATTGGTCCAAATGGAGAGTCTGTTGACCAACTACAGAACTTGATTGATTCAATTAAGAATACTCCATACTCTAGACGTCATATCGTCTCAGCATGGAATCCTGCAGAAATTGAAACGATGGCATTACCGCCATGTCATACGCTGTTTCAGTTTTACGTAAACGATGGTAAGTTAAGTCTACAACTATACCAAAGAAGCGCGGACGTATTTTTAGGAGTTCCATTTAACATCGCGTCATACAGTCTATTATTGTTACTCGTCGCAAGAGAAACAGGACTAGAAGTCGGTGAATTTGTTCATACTTTTGGTGACGTTCATATTTATCAAAATCATATCGAAGCAGTTGAGACTCAACTATCTAGAGATGGGTTTGATGCACCAACTGTTAAAATAAACACAGATAAATCTATGTTCGATTTAGAATATGAGGACTTTGAACTCGTTGATTATAAAAGTCATAAAAGCATTAAAGCACCAATTGCGGTCTAAAGGAGAAAAATAATGTTATCGTTAATAGTAGCATATGCAAATCAAAACGTTATCGGATTTAAAGGCGACATGCCGTGGCGCTTACCACATGATTTAAAACGATTAAAGCAAATTACAACAGGACATACAATCGTCATGGGTCGAACGACGTATGAGTCACTTGGTAGACCATTACCGAATAGAAAAAATGTCGTCTTAACGAGTCAAGATATAGATGATGACGGTGTTGAGATTATTCGTAGTCTCGATGAAATCAAATCTTTAGACGGTAAAGTATTTGTATTCGGTGGTAGCAAATTATACGATGCAATGATCGATGATGTTGAAGAGATGTACGTCACTGAAATTTATGAATCATTTGTTGGAGATACTTTCTTCCCGGAATATGACAAAAATGATTTTGAATTAGTTTCAAGAGAAGATTATGACGTTTCAGAAGAAGTAAATTATCCGTACGCATATTTACATTACGTAAAGAAGGATTCTTATGAATAATATTTGGAAACTTTTATTTATAATATTATTTTCAATTAATGCAATAATTATTGGGACAATTGGATATAAGGTAATAACGTTACCAGATTATGACCAATTAAGTGAGCCTTCCGCACAGTCAAAAGATTCTAATATACAAGTCGTTGCCAACAACGAAACAATTGAAAAAATTATCAATGACAACATAGACGATAATATGTACGTCAATGTTTCAACAAGTGGCATCGAAATTGAAACGTTATATTCTGTTTTAAACTTCGATGTTCCAGTGAACGTTTCAATTGAACCACTTGTAAAAGACGATCAGATTATTTTACAATTAAAAGATATTGATATCGCAAGATTTTCAGTCAGCTTAGATTTAATATATGATACACTTAAAAACCATGTAACATTAGATAATGGCATGGAATTTAGTGATGATGCACCAGAGATTATTATCGATTCAAAAGTTTTTAAACAACAACTTGAATACGACGTTACTATCGATGAAATTGATTATAAAAATGATAAGTGGTATTTTTCAGTTGATGGATTATTTTAGAGGAGTGATATGATGGCAAAAGCGACATTAGCAGGTGGTTGTTTTTGGTGTTTAGTTAAACCATTCGACCAATACGATGGTGTAAATTCAGTAACAAGTGGCTACTCAAACGGCCACAAAGAAAATCCGACATATGAAGAGGTTGGATCTGGTACAACAGGTCATACAGAAGCGGTACAAATTGATTTTGATCCAGATGTTATTTCATACCGTGAAATTTTAAAAGTATTCTTTAAAACATTTGACCCAACAGATAATGATGGACAATTCGGTGACCGTGGATCGATGTATATGCCTGCTGTCTTTTATCATGATGACACTCAAAAAGAAGAAGCAGAGAAATATATCGATGAATTAAACGATTCAAAAGTATTTAACGATCCTGTGATTACACCTGTGTTACCGTATAAGAACTTTTATGCAGCAGAAGATTATCATCAAGATTTTTATAAGAAAAACAGTGCACATTATAATGCGTTTTATAAAGGTTCTGGTCGTAAAGGGTTTATTGAGAAACATTGGAGTGAAAACTAATGAAAAAAGACATTTCTGAACTTACTGAAATGGAATATCACGTCATGAAAGAAAATGGTACTGAACCACCGTTTCAAAATGAGTATGATCAGCACACTGAAGCGGGTATATACGTCGATAAATTATCCGGTCAAGCATTGTTTAGTTCGACGGATAAATATGATGCTGGATGTGGTTGGCCATCATTTACACGTACAATCGATGAATCTGTCTCTGAACATTTTGATGATTCATTTGGAATGCGTCGTATTGAAGTACGTAGCGATACGTCTGATTCACATTTAGGTCATGTATTTAATGATGGCCCTGTCGAATCAGGGGGAATGAGATATTGTATTAACTCTGCTGCATTAACTTTTATTCCAAAAGAAGAGTTAAAAGATACAGATTACGAAAAGTATTTAACATTGTTTGAGTGATACTATGAAAAGTTATTCTTTTTATCAGTTTATGAAAACAAAAGTCGGTGAAAAGAGTGAAAGCGGAGTGTTCGCTACACACGTAGTGAATGATTTAGATTTCCCCAAATTTTCTACTGACTATAATAATATTTCAGACTATTTAGAAAAAACACCATACGACGGTGCGTCATTACACACGTTTGATACTTTATTTGAAGAATATGAAAATTGGTTAAAATATTAGGAGGATGAACATGAGCATTCATATTGGTGCAAAACAAGGCGACATTGCAGAAACTATTTTACTACCAGGAGATCCGTTACGTGCAAAATACATTGCAGAAACATTTTTAGAAGATGTTACACAATTTAATGAAGTAAGAAACATGTTCGGTTTTACTGGAACATATAAAGGAAAAAGAATTTCTGTTATGGGTACAGGAATGGGAATTCCTTCTATCTCTATTTATGTCCATGAGTTAATGCGTGATTACGGAGTTAAAAACTTAATTCGTGTTGGTACTTGTGGTGCGATTAAAGAAGATATTAATGTACGTGATTTAATTATCGCTCAAAGTGCATCGACTGATTCTAGTCAAAACACGAAATTATTTAATAATATCAGTTATGCACCGACTTCAGACTTTGAATTACTCGCGTCCGCTTACAATGAAGCAACGAAACGCGGAACGAACGCGATTGTCGGTAACGTATTTACAGCTGATTCATTTTACGATGAAAAAGGAAACATCGAACAACTTGCAGAATACGGTGTACTTGCGTTAGAGATGGAGTCAAGCGCATTATTTACAATTGCTAAAAAATATAACGCAAGAGCGCTGAGTATTTTAACAGTATCTGACCACGTAATAACAGGTGAGGAAACTTCAGCAATGGAAAGACAGACGACATTTAATGAGATGATTGAAATTGCATTAGATGCAGCTCTTCCATTTGCAGAATCATTGTAATATTAGAAATTAGGTGAAACTGTGAACAACGAAATACCAAAAAGTAGTCATCGTTTAAAAGTCAGTTTAAATATATTCTGGTTTATCGTCATCATACTAACGACGATTTTTCTCTCTGTATTAATTACCGCACTAAGTTTAGGTGGAAAAACGGAACGCGCAGTAAACGTCGGAACTGATACGAGACAAGAGTTCGTTAAATTATATAACGTGTACGACACTCTATCTTCAGAATATTATACAGACGTTGACAAAGAACATTTAATTGAATCTTCGATTAAAGGTATGGTGAATGGTTTAAACGATCCATATAGTGAATACATGCAAGTAGACGAAACAGCTGATTTTGAAGAATCAATTACCGGCGAATTTTACGGTATTGGTGCTGAAATTATGCAAGATGATCAAAACGTTATCGTCTCAAGTCCAATGAAAGGCTCGCCAGCGGAAAAAGCAGGCGTTCAGCCTGGAGATAAAATACTCGCAATTGACGGAGAGTCAATTAAAGGTTGGTCTTCACACGAAGCTGTTCAACTTATTCGTGGTGAAGAGGGTACGGATGTCACGTTAACGATTCAAAGAGGTTCTGACAAACCATTTGACCTTGTTATTACTCGTGAAAAAATTCATATCGATAGTGTCACTTCAGAAATTAAAGATGATGTTTCTCATATTAGTATCAATCGTTTCCAACAAGATACTGCGAAAGAATTAAAACTTGCGCTTGAGGATGCTAAAGAGAAAAAAGTTAAAGACGTCGTACTAGATTTTCGTTCAAACCCAGGTGGCCTATTAAACGAAGCTGTTGAGATGATTAATTTCTTCGTAGATAAAGGCGAACTCGTCTTATATCTCGAGCATAAAAATGGTGACCGTGAAGAGATATATGCTGAAAATGATCGATTAGTAAAAGAAGATGACTTTGACAACATCTATATTTTACTTAATGAAGGTTCAGCAAGTGCGAGTGAAGTATTTGCTGGAGCGATGCGAGATTTAACGAAAGCTGAAATCGTCGGTACGAAATCATTTGGTAAAGGTATCGTACAAAGAACTAGTGAATTCAAAGATCAATCATTAGTTAAATATACGAACACGAAATGGTTAACACCAAATGGCGACTGGATTCACGAAAAAGGTATCGAACCTGACTTTGTAATTAACAATCCAGATTTCTATCGAGTGAAGTTCTTAGATAGAGAAGATGCCTATATTGAAACACAAGAGAACGATGATATTATTACGATTAAAGTGATGTTAGAAGCGTTAGGTTATAACATAGAAACAATGGATAACGTCTTTGACGCTAATTTAACAGACGCTGTTAAAAATTATCAAAAAGACAATAACCTAGATGAAAATGGTATCGTTACAGGGGATACAACATCTCAATTAATGAAAGATATTCGTGAGCACATCCAAGATAATGACACTCAATACGATTATCTATTAGATTATATTAAAGGCGAAAAGTCTAAAGAAGATATTACAAAAGAAATGAAAGAAGAGTCTAAGTACATTCCTGTCGATGATTCTCGTAAACGTTCAAATCAAGACGATGAATAATTCATATAAACACCGTGCATATGCATGGTGTTTATCATTATTTAAAGAAAGAGGATACATATGAAATTAAAGGATGATGTAGTCGTATTAACAGGTGGAGGAACAATCGGGCATGTTATGCTCAATACGTTAATCGCACCAGAACTGTTAAATGATAACGTAAAGCCATATTATATCGGATCTAAAACAGGTATTGAAAAAGAAATTATCGAAAAATCCGGTATCGAATACTACAGCATTTCAAGTGGTAAGTTACGACGCTATTTATCATTTGAAAATATTAAAGATGTATTTAAGGTGACAAAAGGCATTTTTGATGCGAGACGTATATTAAAAAAGTTACAACCGAAATTCGTCTTTTCAAAAGGTGGTTTTGTGTCAGTACCAGTTGTACTGGCAGCTAAAAGTTTGAATATACCCGTCTATATTCATGAGTCAGATATTTCTCCAGGACTAGCGAATAAAATTGCTGGTAAATTTGCTAAAAAGATATTTGTCACTTTCGAAAAGACGTTAAACTTTGTCGATTCAAATAAATCTGAGTATGTAGGACCTGTCATTCGTGAAGAATTGCTACATGGTAGTAAAGAGATTGCAGAGAACATTACTGGACTAGATCCGAATAAACCGACAATTATGTTTATCGGAGGGAGTTTAGGGGCAAAATCTATAAACGATTTAGTGCATAACCATTTAGATACTTTTGTAGACCAATACCAAGTCATTCATATAACTGGTCCAGATAACATTCGTGAAGATATTAGTCATCCTAACTATCGTCAATATGAATTCGTTCAACATGAGCTCGCGCATTTTTATAAAATGTCCGACGTCGTTATTTCACGAAGTGGTGCTAACGTTATTTACGAATTACTACTCCTTAAGCAGCCGATGCTTTTAATCCCATTACCGTTATCTCAAAGTCGGGGAGACCAAATTGAAAATGCTGAGTATTTTAAAAGTAAAGGTTATGCTGAAACGATCGAAGATGAATCTATAACTCCAAAACGAATCATTGACATTATTAGGAAAATCGAAAATAATAAACTAGAATACATTAAAAATATGGAGACATTTACAGCGGGTATGACACCAAAACGCTTAACAGAACATCTACTTAAGGAGGAGTAAATATTAGTCGTGCAAAGAAAATATCATTGTTTATCGTATTTACTCTAATATTTGGTGTGATTGCAGTGTTTCACGAGTCACGTGTCGGTCGTTTTATCGACCGTGAAGTGTATGAGTTTATCTACGCTTCAGAAAGTTTTTTAACAACTGCATTATTTTTAGGGGTCACTCAACTCGGTGAAGTCATCTCAATGATTATTCTCTCAATCATTGTCATTGCGATTTTACTGTTATACAGAATGAACATTCACGCGTTGTTTTTGGTCGTCTCAATGTTAATGTCTAGCATTTTAATTCCTGTTCTGAAACATTCATTCGACAGAGAACGTCCAGCGTTCTTACGATTAATTGAAATTGGTGGATTTAGTTTCCCTAGCGGACACAGTCTCGGTTCTACCATATTTTTCGGAAGCTTGATGGTATTAATAAAACATACGAATTTAAATCATAAAGCTGTACTGTATGCACTTTGTGCTGTCGCAATTTTACTTATTTGCTCGTCACGCGTATATCTCGGTGTCCATTTTCCAACAGACGTTCTCGCAGGCATGGCGATCGGAGCGGCGACAGTTTCTTTAGTATCATGGATATTCCATGGAAAATTTAAAGATATAAAATAATTCATGAAGTAGGTGGATCTATTGATTACTCATTTATATGAATCAATCACACTTGAGAATGACAGAATTAAATTAATTCCGATGCAGTTGTCCCACGCAAAAGATTTACAAAAGGTAAACCATGAAAGTATATGGACGTATATGTTATATCAAGCAATCACTGAAGAGCAGATGACTGAATGGGTCTCAAGTGCAATAGATTCACGCAATAACATGCAGGCAATTCCATTTGTCGTCATTTTAAAATCAACAGATGAAGTGCTCGGTAGTACAAGAATTCAGCATATCGACTATGAACGACAAAGTTGTGAAATTGGTGCCAGTTGGTTTGGAACGAGTGCACAACGTACTTTTGTCAACTCTGACTCAAAGTTTTTACTGCTCGAATTTTGTTTTGAAGTAATGGGTATGATGCGTGTTCAAATTCGTGCTGATGAAAGAAATGTGCGTTCAAATAAAGCAATCGAGAGACTCGGATTTACAAAAGAAGGAGTTTTAAGAAAAGAACGTGCACTCCATGGCATACCTAGAAACTTAGTCGTATATTCAATAATTGATGATGAATGGCCAGAAGTGAAAAAGAACTTAATCATACGACAACAAAGCTATAGTAATGATACTCCAGGTAAAGTTTCTGGTGTGTAATAGAACTCCGGTTAAAGTTTTTGCTTTAATCGGAGTATTTTTTATGATAATTTTAGAGATAATATTCAAAATGATATAGTTAACTTGAGGTGAGACGATGCCAAACATTTTAGTTGTCGAAGATGAACAAAATTTAGCACGTTTTCTAGAGCTTGAACTCACTTATGAAGGCTATGACGTAGAAGTAACGTTCGACGGATTAAGTGGGCTAGAACATGCTTTAGACAAAGATTACGACTGTATATTACTCGATTTAATGTTGCCAGAGTTAAATGGATTAGAAGTATGTCGTAAAATTAGAAAAGAAAAAGACACACCAATTATTATGATTACAGCAAAAGATACAACATATGAAAAGGTAATTGGCTTAGATTATGGCGCAGACGATTATATCGTTAAACCATTTGAAATTGAAGAGCTACTCGCACGCATTCGCGTCATTATGAGACGCAGAAAAGTACACGAGTCGAATATATTAGAATCAAACGGTATAACAATTGATTTATCAGCATATAAAGTACTCGTCAATGAAACAGAACTAGACTTAACAAAAACAGAATTCGAATTATTACGATTACTCATTGAAAACGAGAATATTGTATTAAAACGTGAGACGATTCTAGATCAAATTTGGGGATACGATAACGAAGTTGAAACGAACGTCGTTGACGTTTACATTCGTTATTTACGAAATAAGCTCAAACAATATGACCTCGATAAAATTATCGAAACTGTTCGGGGTGTTGGGTATGTGATTCGAGAATGAAAACCTCTCTAAGATCAAGGTGGATGCGGTTAGCAATTTTGATAATCACGGGTTCTTTTATTATGTTCAGTACGTTCTTAATTTATGCAACGAGTATATATTTAAAAGATTTACAGTACCGTGCAGCTGATAGAAGTGCTGTTGAATTACATTCTTTGTATTCAACGACACCGATCAACGCGATTACTGAACGCGATATTTATACGAGTCTTTATGATAATCAAAAATTTGTACTCTTTACGATGAGCGGTGAAGAAGTGTACCGTTGGCCGAGTAAGGATCAGTCTTATAATGTACCACGTGAACAAATTATTAACCCGGATTTTTATCCGATGGAAATCAATGACAAAAAATATATCGTAAAAACTGTCATGATAGAATCAGAATATTGGAATGGATATATTGCAATCATTCACCCGATGCAAGAGTATTATACAATTTTACAAATGATAATTATTATCGCAACGATTATCGCATTTATGTCGATATCCGTGACATCTGTCATTAGTTACTTTATTTCTGGACAAATGGTACGTCCAATATACCGATTTACAAAGCAACTTCAGTACGTTGAAAATAATGGGTTTTCTGAACGTCTCGATTTACGAACGAATTTATCAGAAATTGATTACATGGTTGTTTCATTTAACAAAATGATGGATACACTTGAAGAGTCATTTAATCAGCAAAAGCAATTTGTAGAAGATGCATCACATGAACTACGTACGCCTCTACAGATCGTTCAAGGGCATTTAAATTTAATAAACCGATGGGGTAAAAATGATAAAGCGGTACTTGAAGAGTCACTTCAAATTTCTATCGATGAGATGGGGCGTATTACTAAATTAATTGAAGAATTGTTAGAGTTAACAAAAAATGAAAACAAACAAAAACTCGTCCTTGAGCCAATTGATTTAAACAATGAAATTATAAGTCGCGTCAATGCGATGAGGCAACTTCATCCGTCTTATACATTTACTACTGATTTAAAAGATGATTTATATTACGCTATAAGTCAGCATCAGTTTGAACAAATACTCGTTATCTTCCTAGATAATGCCGTAAAATACGATAATAAAAATAAATCAATTCATATCGTATCTAAACAAATGAGTAATAAAATTAAAATTGAAATATCTGACAAAGGAGTCGGGATTCCTAAAGAAGAGGTCAATAAAGTCTTCGACCGTTTTTATAGAGTCGATAAATCAAGAAGTCGTGAACTCGGTGGTAATGGACTTGGATTATCGATTGCTAAAAAAATTATTGAAGCAAACGGTGGAAACGTGTATATCACAAGTAAAATTAATGAAGGAACGACAATTCATATTGAATTTCCTTTAAAGTAAAATTATATCGCTTAAGACAGGTCATTTACTTTAAAGAATAGCTTTAAAATGGTAAACTTATAGCGAGTAACAAATACACAGAAGAGGTGTCTTATATGAAAGAGAAGGCGTATGATCACGCGCCTGTTAGTTTCGGAACAAACCTTGGGTTAATCTTAGAATACTACGATATGTATTTAGAGGACCCGAATAGTGTTTCTGAGGAGATGCAAATTTTATTTGAGTCAATTTTAAACAATGATACTCAATTTAGCGCTCCGAGAACAGGTAGCTCAAGTAGCAAATTAGAGAACATTATTAAGTGGGTAACTGATATTCGTACTTACGGTCATTTAGTGGCTGACGTTTATCCGGTGTATCCTCCTGAAATTAAAAACAAACCTGATTTCAGTTTTGAAAGTTATGGATTTACTGAAGAGGATCTTAAAAACGTTTCTGTTGAAACGATTAGTCCATATTTAGTAGATACTTTTGATAATGCACTCGATGCGATTCATCATTTAAAAGATACGTATACTTCACCATTATCTTTTGAATTCTCACACATTAACAACGAAGAAGAAAGAGAATGGTTCAAAAAGTATACAGAAACAAAAGGGCAACCGAATTATGATAACGATCAAAAAATAGCACTATTTAAAGAATTATCAAAAGTTGAAGGTTTCGAAAAATATTTACAAAAAAACTTCGTAGGAGCAAAACGTTTCTCTATTGAAGGTGTAGACTCTTTAGTACCGATGTTAAATCATCTACTTAAGAAAATGGCCGAAGATAAATTACAACACCTTCAAATTGGGATGGCACACCGTGGACGCCTAAACGTCTTAACTCACGTATTACAAAAACCATACGAAATGATGTTAAGTGAATTCATGTCAACGGACGCTATGAAATTCTTACCAACTGATGAATCTCTAGCAATTACTAACGGTTGGATGGGAGACGTTAAATATCACCTCGGTGGGGTTAAAACATTAAATGATAACGATCTTGAGCAAACAGTTACACTTGCTAATAACCCGTCTCACTTAGAAATCGTTGGACCTGTCGTACAAGGTAAAACACGTGCAGCACAAGAACAAAACGATGTAGCCGGCGAAAGTGTACAAGACAAAAATGCATCATTTGCAGTAGTTGTTCATGGAGACGCTGCGTTTCCAGCTCAAGGTGTAAACCCTGAAGCAATGAACATGAGTGACCTAAATGGTTACACTGTCGGTGGTTCTATTCACATCATTACGAATAACCGTATCGGATTCACAACAGAAGAATGGGACGGTCGTTCAACGCTTTACTCAAGTGATATCGCAAAAGGATTTGATATCCCTGTATTACACGTTAACAACGACAAACCAGAATATGTATTAAAAGCAATTGAACTAGCATTTGAATACCGTCAAACATTCAACCGTGATATCGTTATCGACCTCATCGGATACCGTCGTATGGGGCATAACGAAATGGATGAACCAATGACAACGAACCCAATGCTTTACAATGAAATTAAAAACTATCCAACAATTGAACACTTATATGGTGATCAATTAGTTGAGGAATCAGTAATTTCTAAAGACCAAAAATCAGAAATTATTGATAATGTTGAAAAAGAAATTCGTTCAGCACACGATAAAATCGATAAAAACGATACGATTGTAAGTGGTGAAATCGAACATCCTGAATTCGTGTTCGGTAAACAGAAAAACGAAGCTGACGAAACGATTACGAAAGAACGTTTAGAAAAAATTACTGAAGAATTATTAACTTATAACGGTGATTTTGAAGTATTCAAACGACTTTCTAAAGTTTTAGAAAGAAGAAAGTTAGCATTTGAAGATGACTCAGCTGGTATCGACTGGGGTCACGCTGAAGCACTTGCGTTTGCTACATTACTTCAAGACGGTACACCAATTCGCTTTACAGGTGAAGATGCAGAACGTGGTACGTTCGCACACCGTAACGCTGTGTTACATGATCCTGAAAGCGGAGAAAAATATACACCGTTAAAAAATATTAGTGACGCGAAAGCATCATTTGATATTTATAACTCACCGTTATCAGAACTTGCAGCATTAGCATATGAATATGGTTATAACGTTCAAAATAAAGACGTCTTAACAATTTGGGAAGCACAATACGGTGACTTCGTAAACATGGCACAGCCAATCATTGATACGTTTATTTCTGCAGCGCATTCTAAATGGGGAGAAACGACAGGCTTAACGATGTTACTTCCTCATGCACAAGAAGGACAAGGTCCTGAACACTCAAGTGCAAGAATTGAAAGATTCTTACAGTTATGTGCAGAAAACAACATGATCGTGGCGAACTTATCATCAAGTGCGAACTACTTCCATCTATTAAGACGACAAGCACAAAACTTAAACACTGATTTAATGCGTCCATTAGTACTTACTTCACCGAAAAGTTTACTAAGAAACCAAACAGCATCTAGACCAGTTTCAGAGTTTGTAAATGGTACATTTAAAGAAATCATTTATAATAACGAACAGCCTAAATCAGTTAAAACGGTTTTAATCGCTAGTGGTAAAGTAGCAGTTGAACTAGAAGAAAATCTTAAAAAAGAAGAAGACACTTCTAAGTTATTAATTAAATTAGAGCAACTATATCCATTCCCAGAGGAAGAAATTAAAGAAGTTCTAAGTACTCTACCAAAATTAGAAGAAGTTAGATTTGTACAAGAGGAGCCTAAAAACCAAGGTTCATATCGTTTCGTAGAACCGTACTTACGCGATCTACTCGATGACAAAATCGCTTTAAGCTATGTTGGAAGAAACGAAAGTGCATCTCCTGCAGAAGGAAACGCAGGTATTTATAAATTAATTCAAGATAGAATCATTAAAGAAGCATTGAAATAAGAGGAGAAGATAGAGAATGAGTGAAATTATCGTTCCAGAGCTCGCAGAATCGATTACAGAAGGTACGATTGCGACTTGGTTTAAAAAAGTTGGAGACAGTGTTGAAAAAGGGGAAGCTGTTTTAGAACTTGAAACTGACAAAGTCAACGTTGAAATTGTCAGTGAAGAAGATGGTGTAATTTCTGAAGTGAAAGCTGAAGAAGGAGACACTGTTGAAGTCGGACAAGTTGTTGCTGTAGTTGGTGAAGGCAGTGGTGCACCTAAAGCAGAAGAGACTAAAGCAGAAGAAGCTAAAGAAGAGAAAAAAGAAGAAGTTAAAGAAGAAACAATAGTTGAATCTAAAGAAGATTCACAAATCGTTGCAACGCCTTCAGCGCGTAAATTAGCACGTGAAAAAGGCATCGACTTAGCTGACATTAACGCTGCAGATCCAAGAGGTCTAGTACGTTCACATGACGTTAATAATCATATCAACGCACCTAAAGAAGCACCTAAGGCAGAACAAGCAAAACCAGAAGCTAAAGAACAAGCTACTTTTGAAAAACCTGTAGTGCGTGAACAGATGTCACGTCGTCGTCAAACGATTGCAAATCGTCTATTAGAAGTTTCTCAATCTACAGCAATGTTAACGACGTTTAACGAAATCGACATGTCAGCTGTTATGGATTTACGTAAACGTAAAAAAGATCAGTTTATGGAAAGAAATGACGGAACGAAACTTGGCTTCATGTCATTCTTTACAAAAGCTGTAGTCGCTGCACTTAAAAAATATCCAGCAGTTAACGCTGAAATCGACGGTAAAGATTTAGTTTACAAACAGTTCTATGATATTGCGATTGCAGTATCAACTGATGAGGGACTACTTGTACCAGTAATTAGAGATTGTGACCGTAAAAACTTTGCTGAAATTGAAAATGATATTATCGATGTTGCGACACGTGCACGCGATAAGAAATTAACGCTTGATGAAATGACAGGTGGATCATTCACAATTACAAATGGTGGAGTATTCGGTTCATTAATGTCTACGCCGATTATTAACGGTACTCAAGCTGCAATCTTAGGTATGCACACGATTCAACAACGTCCAGTAGCAGTAGATGGTAAAGTAGAAATTCGTCCAATGATGTATGTCGCATTAAGTTACGACCACCGTATCATTGATGGTGCTGAGTCTGTTGGATTCTTAAAAACAATTAAAGAATTAATTGAAAACCCTGAAGACTTACTATTAGAAGGTTAATAGAAGAGGTGCAATATGCACCTCTTTCTTTTTAAGGAGAGAATATATGTTACACGAAACTTGGAAAGATAATCATATTAAAGATGTCAAAGTCGTTCATACAGATGCAAAAAAGTTTAAAGTATCTGATATGTTAACAGTTGGTAAAACGTATAAAGTCGTTAATGAAACTGAAGAATATTTGTTTGTCATCGATAATTCTAATAAAGTCGGCGGCTATTATAAAGAATATTTTGAAGAAGTTTAAGATGTGCGTTAAGCACATCTTAATTTTTTTAAAAAAGTTTTCTGATAATTCGAAAAACATATAGACATAATGAATTAAGTCATGTAATATGTTGTTTATGCAAAAAGATAAATTAATTTTTTGGAGGTTTAGAAATGAATACTAAATATGTATTTGTCGTAGGATTCATGCTGTTCGCGATGTTCTTCGGGGCCGGAAACTTAATTTTCCCACCGTCAATCGGACATGAAAGCGGCGATCACTTTTGGATTGGAATATTAGGATTTGTAATTACTGGAGTAGGGTTACCACTCATTGCAGTAATTGCAGGTGCCATTTCAAAAGGTGGGTACGATGAGTCACTTAATCATATAAGTAAGTGGTTCTCAGTCGTATTTATGGTCGCTATCTTTTTAACAATTGGACCATTCTTTGCGATTCCGAGAACGGCAACAACTGCGTATGAAATGTCAGTATTACCATACTTAAGTGGTACAAGCTCATTAAGTTTACTCATCTTCTCGGTGTTATATTTTGTTATTGTTTTCTTAATTGTTTTAAAGCCAGGATATCTGGTAGATACTATTGGTAAGGCATTAACACCTATTTTATTAATTACTATTATTTTATTAGTCGTTATGGGTATTGTGAGCTACTTAGGTTTAACGCCAAATCCAACGGCTGGTGCATTTTTAGAAAAGAACGCCTTTTCAGTAGGATTTACAGAAGGTTATTTAACGATGGATGCAATTGCAGCACTTGTATTTAGTTTAATCGTTATAAATGCAATACGTGGACTCGGATTCACAGATAAAAAAGATTTACTTAATGGAACAATTAAATCTGCACTCATTGCCGCATCATTACTTGGAGTGATTTATGTATCACTCGCATGGATTGGTAACAGAGTTGCTTTACCTGGAGCATTACCTGAAGGTCAAAACTTAGGAACTTATATTTTAACGTTTGTAGCTGAAGATGTTCTTGGAGGATTTGGAGTATTTATACTAGCAACGATTGTATTCCTTGCTTGTTTAACAACTTGTGTCGGATTAATCGTAGCAGTTGCAGAGTATTTCAATAAATTAATCCCTAAATTAAGTTATAAAGCATGGGCAGCAATTTGGACACTCGTATCATTAGTACTTGCTAACCAAGGTTTAAGTACAATTATCCAAGGGTCAGTTCCAGTACTTATGATCTTATATCCAATCGCAATGACTGTCGTAGCGTTAGTAATTATCACGTATTTTGTACCATCACCAAAGCTTTCAATGCAAGTTCCAGTATACCTAATTTCGGTTGTTTCAATTCTTGCAGTCGTGTATCGATCAGAATATTTTGGAGTAGCAGCATTAGAAAAGCTACCGCTTCAAGTATTAGAAAGTTTACCATTATTCTCTACACAGTTTGAATGGATTCCATTATTAGTTATCGGTTATATCATCGGATATATACTCGGTTCAAAACAAGAAAAAATTGTATACGAATAGAAAAAAGGAAAGGAGGGGACTCCTTTCCTTTTATTTGTATCTATCTTTTATATCTAATAGGCGAGTTTTAAGTTCTTCTTCCATTTGAAGTAATTCTTTTTCAGCAGCTTGACGTTTTGCTTTACCTTCTGTTTGAATGCGTAACGTTTCTTCAATCGTCTCAAGTAGGTTTTCTTGCGTGTATTTAAGCGTTTCGATATCTACGATACCACGTTCGTTTTCTTCTGCTGTCATGAGTGCGTTTTGTTTTAACATCTCACTATTTTTACTTAACAATTCATTCGTCGTGTCCGTTACAGCTTTTTGTGCTTTTGACGCCGATTCTTGGTTTAATAGTGTTAACGCAATCGCCATTTGGTTTTTCCACAGTGGGATAGATGTTAAAATCGAACTTTGAATTTTTTCAGCGAGTGACTGGTTAATATTTTGAATCATACGAATTTGTGGCGCAGATTGTAACGTAATTTGTCGAGATAATTTAAGATCGTGAATACGTTTATCTAATCGATTCATGTACTGAATCATATCGTTTACATCTTGCGTTGCCATTTGATTGTTAGACGCTGTTGCGCGCTGTCTTAACTCAGGTAGTGTTTCTGTCTCAATTTCATTCTTTTTAAGCTCTGCAGCACGTATATAAATGTTTAGCGCTTCAAAATACGCTTTATTTTCTTCATAGAGATTGTCTAATAATTGAACATCTCTAACGAGTAAATCTTTTGAGTTTTCCAGTTGTACACTAATTCTATCTACTTGACTCGCAACACCTTTATGTTTAGCGAGTAATTCATTTACTGATCGATTGACTTTACCAAACATACGCTGAAATACATTCTTATTTTGCTTCGTTAATTGTTCTGGATCAATTTCTTTTAATTTACTCATCAACTGTTTTAAAGAGTCTCCAACAGGTCCTATCTCTTTAGATTGTACTTGATTTAACATATCGTGAGAAAACTGTGACAGTTGGGATTGAGCGTTCGCACCATATGAAATGAGTGCATCGTTGTCGAGTGGTTGTATTTGATTTTTGATCGTTTCTATCTGTTTTAATTCTTCTGCTGTAAATTCATCATCTTTAAATGTTGTTGTCACATTTTGTGAGTGTTCTTCTTTTTGTAACTCCGTAACGGGTTGAAAAGGGTTGTTTAATAATTCATCTTTTTTATTACTTTCTGTCAATATATTCACCTGCTTTTTCTTTCTCTTGAATCACTTTTGAAAAGTCAGGAAGGCGTTCATCTTCCTTCATTTCTAACTGTCTTTTTCTATTATTTCCTTCGGTGCGTTTTAATACATCACGCTCTATTTTAAGCCGCTCATAATCTCGTTTGTTTATTTCTGATAAATCGAGTTCTAAATTTCGTTTTAAATCGAGTAGGCGTAACCTTGCCGTATTGAGTTCAATTTTTTCTTCTTTCGTTTTACCTGGTAAACGATATAAGTCTAAATATATTTCGACCATGTTTACCGCTGAATCTAAATTAGAGTGAAAGAATTGTAAACCATTATAAAATAGTTTAGGTTCGTTTTCTACACGTTTCATAATCGCGCGTACGACTCTATTTATATCAAAGATAAGTTTAATATCATTTAAATTTCTAATCTTTTTAAAGCTATTTAAAAGCCGCTTCTGTTTTCCCTTAGCGACCTTTAACTCTTGTTTTATATATTTATATTCACTGCGTGCAAGCTCGTGTTCGTTTAAATACTTTTGTAACGTAAATTGCTGTGTTGTAACATACGTTAAGAGTGCAGCAACACTCGTTGCGATCGCTGACGTTAAAGTCGCTAAATCGAACACCATTAACGACATTAGCCACGTAATAAGCGCAACAGGACTCGCAATCAACACGCCGTACAAATGTGTGAGGTAATCCTTCATAAAACTTCTCCATTCATTTATCTCTTACTATAATTATAAGTCTTTGTCCTTGAATTTGCGAATAATAGGACTATAATAAACTCACTAGAACATTGACTTAAAATGGGGTGTTCATATGTATGAAATAGTCATAATTACAGCCGATTATGAAGGTTGGTGGTTATTTGAAGAGTGGAGGGATGATGTTACAGAGTCGTTCATATTTAATGATTATCCAACGATGAAAATAAAATATGATGAAATCTATCAATTATTACAGGACAAATATACATCCGTAAAAATCGGAAAGTATCATATCCCAGCATTTTTTAATTGTTGTGAGATTCAATACTGCGAAGATTGTGATGATGATGTACAAATATATCACTCTTTAATCGCGTTAGAAAATGATACGATATTAGAAATGAAATAAATGTTACACTTTTTAAGTAGGTCTTTACACAAACGCTTTCATTGATATATAATATGACTGTCGATATTTATTTGAATATTGAACATATTTTTGGAGGATTTTTTAAATGAAACAAGGTAACGTAAAATGGTTCAACGCTGAAAAAGGTTTTGGCTTTATCGAAATCGAAGGAGAAGATGACGTATTCGTACACTTCTCAGCAATTCAAGAGGAAGGTTACAAATCTCTTGAAGAAGGCCAAGCAGTTGAATTCGAAATCGTTGAAGGCGACCGTGGTCCACAAGCGACAAACGTAGTTAAATTATAATACTAATAGCTTTCAATATAAATTGAACCTCTACCAACTGGTAGAGGTTCTTTTGTTTAATATTTGTTTAAAATACCTTTGTCAATTAAGTATTCTTCGTAAGATGTTTCTTTAGTCATTGCTCCGACTTCGTTTAGTTCAATGACTCGGTTTGCGATCGTGTTGATGAATTCAAAGTCATGTGATGTAAATAAAACCGATCCTTTAAACTTAATGAGACCATCGTTCACCGCTTGAATACTTTCTAAGTCTAAGTGGTTTGTCGGTTCATCGAGTAGTAAAACGTTCGCTTTAGATAACATCATTTTAGACAGCATTGCTCGTACTTTTTCTCCACCTGAAAGAACGTGTGCGTGTTTTTTTGCTTCTTCACCGCTAAATAACATACGTCCTAAGAAACCACGTAAAAACGTTTCTGTTTGTTCGTCTTCAGGTGCGTATTGTCTTAGCCAGTCAACGAGTGATAATTCTACGCCTTCAAAGTACTCACTATTATCTTTAGGCATATACGTCTGTGTCGTCGTTACACCCCAAATGACTTCACCTTCGTCAGGTTCAATGACGCCTGCTAAAATGTCGAGTAGAACTGTCTTTTGAATTTCACTATCTCCAACGATAACCGCTTTGTCGTTCGGGTTAATTGTAAAGTTTACATCTTTTAAAATTTCAGTTCCATCAATAGAGTGTGATAAATTTTTAACTTGTAAAAGATCGTTCCCAATTTCTCTTTCTGGCGTGAATCCAACGTATGGATAACGTCTGCTTGACGGTTTAATATCATCGAGTTCAATTTTTTCGAGCATCTTTTTACGACTCGTCGCTTGTTTCGATTTTGCAGCGTTTGCACTAAATCTCGCAATAAACTCTTTTAACTCAGCGATACGTTCTTCTTTTTTCTTGTTTTGTTCTTGCATTAACTCTTTAGCCAGTTTACTTGACTGATACCAGAAGTCATAGTTCCCAACGTAAATTTGAATTTTACCGTAATCTAAGTCTGCGATATGTGTACAGACGTTATTTAAGAAGTTACGGTCGTGTGATACGACGATTACAGTGTTTTCAAAGTTGATTAAAAACTCTTCTAACCACTGGATCGCTTTAATATCTAAACCGTTCGTCGGCTCGTCGAGCAGTAACACGTCTGGGTTACCAAATAAACTTTGTGCGAGTAATACTTTTACTTTTTGGCTGTTTTCTAGTTCAGACATCTTTTTATTAACGAGATCCTGATCAATACCTAAACCGTGCAATAAGTTTTCAGCATCACTATCTGCAGTATACCCACCTTTTTCACCATATAACGCTTCGAGCTCAGCTGCCCGCATACCATCTTCATCATTAAAGTCTGGTTTCATGTAAATCGCATTTTTCTCTTCTGCAATTTGCCATAACTCTTCGTGTCCCATTAATACAACGTCTAAAACTGTCTCATCCTCGTACTGATAATGGTCTTGTTTTAAAAACGCCATACGTTCATTTGGTCCCATCGTTACGTGACCCGTTTGAGAATCGATTTCTCCAGATAAGATCTTTAAAAACGTCGATTTACCTGCACCGTTTGCACCAATAAGTCCATAACAGTTACCCGGTGTAAATTTTATGTTTACATCTTCAAATAATTTTCTATCTCCAAATTGTAAACTCACATCACTAACTTGTAACATGTGCATTCTCCTTAATTATTATTACACGTAATTATACTATACATATGCTATGATTAATATATTATAACGACGATTAGGAGATTTTATGAAGAGATTATCAGGAACGACTCAATTTTTAACGTTAGATAGAGTAGAGGGGTCAACGTTATACTTTAAAACTGAAGACGATGAAGTAATTCGTATGAACAAATCATTACAACAAGAGGAGTATGAAGTCGGACAGGACGTTGCGGTATTCATATATCCAAATACGCGTGGAGAGTTATTCGCTTCTCCAGTCATTCCAAAAATTACTCGAGACAAATTTGATTTCGTACCAGTGAGTGAAGTGACGTATGACGGTGTGTACATCGATATCGACGCACCGAAAGATTTTTTAATCCCTTATGAAGATTTACCAAAACTTAAAAAAGTTTGGCCAAAACCTGGCGATAAAGTGATGGCAACTTTACGTGTAGAAAGTGACAACCAAATATACGGTCGATTAATTACAGAGACAGAAGCAAGAGAGATGTCACAACCGTTTGATGAAGAAGCGTTTAAAACGCACCGTAACACATGGTTAAACGCAAGACCTTACCGCTTATTAAAGGTTGGTACATTCTTATTAGCTGACGATGGATACAAAGTATTCGTCCATGAATCAGAACGAAAAGAAGAGCCAAGACTCGGTGAAGCTGTAAAAGTAAGAGTCATTGGATTTAATGAGCATAACGAAATGAACGGTTCATTTATCGAAAAAGCTTACAAAAAGATAGATACCGATGCTGATGAAATTTACGAGTATTTACTTCTTAATGGCGGATCGATGGTCTATAACGATAAATCATCGCCAGAAGATATTAAATCAATATTTAACATGTCTAAAGCGAGCTTTAAGCGCGCATTAGGTAGCTTAATGAAAGATGGTAAAATTACTCAAGATAAAAAAGGCGCATACATTAAAAAAGAGCGCGAATAAGCGCTCTTTTTGTTTACACCAATAATATTATGTTAACTTTTATAAGAATAAGTCATATCGAATATGATCATCTTGATTTTCTGTTTCAAAAAAGTCATGTTTTTCTAATACGCTCTCGTAATTAGCTTCTTTAGGCACATTGACATATAAGTGGTTCGCATAGTCATCATATGCATATGATATAACATTTTTTAAAATTGCATTTAACGCATCTTCCTTCAGTAAATTTTCAGAAAGTATCAATTCAGCCATCCATTCATCGTGTTTTTTATAGAGTAGGGTAGCACCATCACTCGTTTGCCACACTTTATCCTCTTTATCAAACGATTTTATATCATTATCTATTTTCTTCTTTTCTACTGACTCTACATTTAATGCTTCTTTGTTATAAATTTTAATGACTTTTAATAATGCATCATTAAATAATTCTTTTTCCTCTTCGGATAGATGTTTGAACGTTTCAGTAAATGACTGTTCTTGTTCTATTTCAATTTGTTTTCTCTTTACATCTCCATCTTTAGTTAGCTTTAAAACAAAACTTCGCTTATCGTGTTTTGACTGCAAACGATCGATTAACTGTTTATTAACAAGACTTTTGATTGTTCTACTTAAAAAGCCTCTATCTATATGAAGTGCTTTCTCGATTTGGCGTGCTGTGACTTGCTCATTTTGACCGACATAGTCAATTACATCTATTTCAGCTTTTGTTAAACCAATTTTAGTAGGGTTCTGACTGTGATTAAGGATCTCATAAAATTGTATAAATTCATAAATCGTCTCTTTTAATTTATTATCCATAACATCACCTAATATAATTGAGTAGGTCAATTATATTAAAATTAGTTGATGAAATCAAATACCCCTTTAGTTTGTCTAAAGGGGTAGTGTAATTATGATAATTTTTCTAATTCGTCGATGAGTTCACCGATATAATTAATTGTATTATCAAGTGGTTCACTTGTTGTAATATCAACACCTGCATGTTTTGCAAGTTCTACTGCATTTTTCTTACCACCGAGTTTTAATACTTCTAACCAGTCATCCACTGCTGGTTGTCCTTCGTTTAAAATTCGCTTAGATACTTCTGTTGAGATCGTAAGTCCTGCAGAATACGTGTATGGATATAATCCCATATAGTAGTGTGGTTGTCTCATCCATGTAAGTTCAGCACCTTCAGTGATTTCTACATCATCACCCCAGAATTCCTCTAGTACTTCACGTTTAATTCGATTTAAATCTGCAGCGGTTACTGTTTCGTAGTTATCGACCATTTTGTACACTTCACGCTGATATGCGGCTTCAAGTAAGTGTGTCACAAAGTTATGGTAATACGTTCTAGAAATAATAGAACTAATGACCCAGCGCTTAAATTTATCGTTATCACTTGTTTTTAATAAGTGATTTGCCATTAACATTTCGTTTAATGTTGATGGTGCTTCTATAAAGTATAGAGAAGGGCGTGTATCGAAAATATTGTTTTCTCTATTTGCATTATAGAAGTGCCCTGCGTGACCAAGTTCATGTGCAAGAACGAATACTTCTTCCATAAGTGACGTCCATGTAATTAAAATATACGGGTGTACACCATATGGGCTCGAACAAAATGCACCTGTTGATTTACCTTTATTCGATACAAAATCAATCCAGCGTTCATCGTATGAACGGTTGATCATGTTTATATAGTCTTCTCCCATAACGCTTAAGCCGTCGAGTATATATTTACGAGACTCATCAATTGTAATTTCTGGTTCTGAATCAGGATCAAGTGAAATTTTTAAGTCTTCAAATTTCATATGTTCGATATTGTTTTCTTTTTGTAAAAGTTTAGCATAGCGTCTCATATGTGGCGCAAGATCTTTCATAATCGTGTCAATTTGACGGTCATATAACTCACGTGGCACTTCTTGATCATGGAGTAGGTAGTCGATGACTGAATCGAATCCACGTAAGTCTGCTTCTGCTTTTTCTTTTTTCAAATGTAAATCATATGTCGCAGCCGTCGTATGCTCATACTTTCTTAGTACGTCGCTAAATTGTCTAAATGCTGTACGACGAACTTCTTCGTCACGGTGTGATTCTAATTCACCTTCAAATGATAAATAAGAAAGTGGGTACTCTTTACCGTCCACAGTAAACGAACCGAAGTCTAAATCGAGTAATTTCGTTTTTAAATACAGTTCGTATGGTCCACTAAATACATTACTAAAACTAGCAAGTGCTTTTTCAACTTTTGGATCGAGTTGATACGGTTTAAAACGTAGTAAGTGATCGATATAACCTGTATATTCTTCTTTATTCTCTTTTATTTGAGTTAAAAAGTCTTCATCTTTACTTAGTAAATCACTCGTTAAAAATGATGTCTCTGTTGAAAATAGAGTAGACGTCGTACCGACAACGCTAGAAAGTTTTTGTGCTTCAGCATCGCTTTGGTCACTCGATAGTTTTAAACTCGAATATGTACTAACAACTACGAGTTGCTCTAGTAGTGAACGATACGCATCAATTGCATCGACTGCAGTGTCAACGTCATTTAAGTTGCCTTCAAACTTTGAATTAAATGCTTGAATTTCTTCTTTTAAAGCAACACATTTCTCTTTTGCTTCTTCGTCATTTTTACATAAATCCGTTAAGTTCCATGTGTAGTTCACATCTACTTCGCTTCTTAAAGGTAATGCCATATATTTTATCTTCCTTTCGGTTTTCGAATTATATTCTTATTATACATTGTATTTCTAAAAAATACAGAAAATTTAATCTTCTATCATATTGCTTATTCATATTGTTTATATTAAAATTAAGTTCATGCAATTGAACATATAAATATTATATAAATAAAGCGAAAAAGCTTTGCTATTTGTTGGCCCTTTATATACCTATATAAGGGGTTTTAAAATGTACAAATTTAATAATGGATGGTGAAGTGAATGACTGAAAGACATGGCATTTTAACTGCGATTTTAGCATATACATTATGGGGGTTAACGCCTTTATATTGGGCATTATTAGAAGATATTCATCCAATTGAAGTCGTTTTAGTTCGAACGATTATGTCGTTTTTATTTATGATTTTAATCATACCAATTTTTAATCATACGTCTCAATTTAAGAAGGATTTAAAATATTTAAAAGAAAATAAAAGTAAGATTTTTACGGTAATACTCGCTGGTTTCGTTATCTCAATTAACTGGGGAATGTACGTATACGGAGTAAATTCTGGCCACGCAGTTGAAGTGAGTATCGGATTTTACTTAACGCCGTTAATTACGATTATATTAGCATTTTTATTTTTACGAGATCGATACAAGCTAGTAGAGTGGGTAGCCATCGGAATTACAGTCATAGGTATTATGTATATGATCATAAAACTAGGTACTGTACCGTATATTGCATTTATTATCGGATTATCATTCGCATTTTACAGTTTAATAAAATCATCGTTAAGCATACATGCACTTAGCAGTATTACGCTAGAAACACTTGCGTTACTACCATTTGCAATTGCCGGCTTAATCTATATGCATGTGAATTACGGCTTAACAATAGGTATGAACAGTTCAACTTACTGGTTACTGTTAGCAGGAGCTGTAACAAGTGTTCCGTTAGTATTATTCAGTGCAAGTGCAAAACAAGTGCCGTTATCACTAATGGCATTTTTACTATATATCGATCCGACGCTAATTTTTATTCTAGGTATATTTGTCTTTAAAGAACCATTTAGTATGGACGAATTTATTGGGTTCATTTTTATATGGATTGCAATGATATTGTACATCTACACGAAATACAATGAAGGTAAAATCGCACAACGTGCATATGATTCTGGTCAATATAAGCGTCGAAAAGAAGAACTATATGACTAACATGAGATATGTATCATATCATTTAAAAGATGAAGAGCTTCGGTGACACGAGGTTTTTCATCTTTTTATTGTATTATAGAACGGTAAATGCTGATATTTGTGTTAATTTTACGCAAATTGAATTTGTGTAAACGACTGAGTTATTATGTGAACGATTAGAAGATTTGCGTTAAAGAAACGATAACTGTGTTTACACAAAAGAGCATTATATTAAATTAAATAATTTATATGAACGATAAAGCAATTTGCATAAACGAATTTTCGATACGTTAACGTAAAAAGGATAGTGAGTACTTGTTCGTATCCTACAATACATATAACTTCCTATAATATATGTTATGTAAACTTTATATATAAAAACAAATACATATCCAAATATAGCATATATAAGGATACGTATTATAGTGTTTATTGATTTAAATATTCCATAACTTGTTCCATATCTTTGTCGCCACGTCCGGAGATTGTTACGACGAGTATTTCGTCTTGATTCATCGTTGGTGCTAGTTTTAATGCATGTGCGACGGCATGTGAGCTTTCTGAAGCAGGAATAATTCCTTCTATTTTAGATAGTACTTGGAGTGCGTTTAATGCTTCTTCATCTGTTGCGTATTCGTATGAAACACGTCCAATGTCATGATAATAACAATGTTCAGGTCCAGCTCCTGGATAATCTAATCCAGCGGATATACTGTATGCATCATCATCAGTTAAATACATTTTAGTACCATGTAATATATTTACTTTTCCTTTATTTATGGCCATTGAGTGTTGATTCGTTTCAAATCCCTTACCAGCAGCTTCTACACCGTACAACTTAACTGTTTCATCGAGGATAAATGGGTGCATTGTGCCAATTGCGTTTGATCCGCCACCAATACATGCAACAATCGCATCTGGTAATCTATTTTCTTTTTCTAATATTTGAGTTTTAATTTCACGACCGATAACGCTTTGGAAGTCTCTGACAATTGTTGGGAATGGATCTGGGCCTAATGCACTTCCGAGTAAATAATGTGTGTTATCGACGTTTTTAACGTAGTATTCCAGTGCAGCATCGACTGCTTCAGTTAACGTACGATTCCCCTCTTCAACAGCGACAACTTTTGCACCAAGAAGTTCCATTCTAAAGACATTTAAACGTTGTCTACGCATATCTTCAGCACCCATAAAGATTACGATTTCCATATCGAACATCGCAGCGACAGTTGCACTTGCAACTCCGTGTTGTCCAGCACCTGTTTCAGCAACGAGTCGTTTTTTACCCATTCGTTGTGCAATTAACGCTTGCCCAATCGCATTGTTAATTTTATGAGCACCTGTATGGTTTAAGTCTTCACGCTTTAAATAAATTTTAGCGCCGCCAAGTGTTCTCGTTAAATTTTCAGCGTATGTCAGTGGTGTTTCACGACTTGAGTATTCTTTTAAATAATAATTAAATTCCTCTTGGAATGATTCATCATGTTTTAATTCGTTGTACACTTCTTTTAATTCTGTCATAGCCGCTTTTAATTCTTCAGGTACAAATGCACCACCATATTCTCCAAAAAATCCGTTGTGATCTGCTTCAGTTTGAATCTTATTTATTGTATTCATATTCATTATTATAATCTCCTTATTTTTAATATTATTTAGATTTATCACGATGACGCCATCGCTTAAATTTAAACTCACAATAATTATTTAATAACACTGTCATCACTCTCCTTATAAAAAAACGCGCACTTTGAATCCTAAAAAAGGACGCAAAATGCGCGGTGCCACCTATATTAACAGTAAATACTGTTCACTCATTCAATCAAAAAAGCACCACGTAATAATATTCGTAAGGACGATATTATTTCGCGGTGCCACCTTAATTGCTTCTCTTATCTATATTTGGTTAAACATTATTCGCCCAATTCAAAATAGCATTGTACATGTTCGCATCTACCACATGTTTTCTGACTGCTACAACAACTACTTTTACTTTTACGAATAAGTAATTATTATATTAAACGCTCTATTTTAAATTGTCAACATTTTTTCATCTTTTTATATTTATAAGACAAAATGTAAAAAGTATAGTATACTTCGGATATAATCAAATATTAAGCACATGGGGAGCTTCGGCTGAGAAAGATAAGACCTGACCCACAACCTGATCTAGGTAATGCTAGCGTAGGTGTTGTGTATATGCATGTTTATTTTACATGTATTTATTTCACAAGCCTCCTCTAATGGAGCTTTTTTTGTGCAAATAAAAGGAGAATTATTTTATGAAGTTTAGTGAGAAAGCTCGCGAATTATCAAAGAAATTCTGGGATGGTAGCCACACGCACCCGTTTGTAAAAGGTTTAGCTGACGGTACGTTAAGCGATGAATCATTTAGATATTATCTAATACAAGATGGCTATTACTTAATCCACTTCTCTCGCCTATTTGGTGAAATTGCAGACCGCGCAGAAGATAAAGAAACTAAAGATATTATGACGCGTAACAGAGAAGATTTAGAAGCAGGAGAAATCGCAGTTCGTGAAGATTTCTTTAAAGACCAAAATATCTCAGATGAGGAATTCGACAACACAGAAGTTGCGCCGACAGCTGATCACTACATCGCTCATATGTATAGACAAATTGTAGAGTCTGAAGACTACATTGGCGTTGCGGTTGCGGGGATGTTACCTTGCCCTTGGTTATACCAAGATATCGGTGCTGAATTAGTGAAACATAAGTCTCCAGTACCGATCTACCAAAGCTGGATCGATACGTACGTGACAGACGAGTTTAACAACTTAACTGAAAGACATATCGAGCTTTGCGACAAATTATACGATAAAGCAACTGAAGATCAAAAAGAAAGAATGTTAAACGCATTTTACATGAGTGTTAGATTCGAGTACTTATTCTTCGATATGTCATATAAACAAGAAGAATGGGTGCAAATTTAATTGTCGACAAAGAAACTTACAATCATTTCAATATGTATAGCATTAAACACTGTCTTATCTTCAGTGATTAGAATCGAAGGTATGGCACCTATGTCAACGGTGTTTAACATTATATTTGCAACATTTGGTACATTTTATGTCACACTAATCGCCCTCGTCACAGCAATATTAAGAATGTTTATCTTTAACATTCCACCGCTTGCTATAACAGGCGCTTTATTTGGTGCGATTTTAGCCGGATTATGTTACAAATTCACAAAATCCATATTTGGAGCATGGTTCGGGGAATTCGTTGGAACAGGAATCATCGGATCGATTGTATCCGTACCTATTATGCAATTCTTTATGGACCTAGACTCAAATGCAGTTTGGTTCTTATATACGCCGAGATTCGTCGGCGCGACAATCATTGGTGGAATTATCGCAGTACTGATCTACTCTAGACTTAAACATTCAAGAGTATTTAAGGACATACAACAGTTATTCGATAAAGAATCAACCACATCGAAATGAATATAAAAGAGAAGCACATCAGATTATTATTAACATCTGTGCTTCTCTTTTTCATTATTTTCTAACTTTATCGATTAACTTTTGAGCATTTAAAACGATCGGTTTAAATACTTTTGTAAATGTGCCAGGGAGTTCTTCGATATAAGCATTGTAGCCTTGCTTAAACTTAAATACACCGTAATCACTCGCACCTTCATGGAAGTTACCTGTAATTCCGAACATATTAAAGCGTTCGAGGCCGAGTTCTTTTGCTTTTTTAATCATTTCCCACGTCACAAAGTTCGTACCTAGATACTGTGAGTGCTCTGGATAACTACCACTATATAGATATACCATCTCATTATTATTGTAGTAATACATACCGACAGATAAATCGATTAAACCACCATATTTATCACGATGTGTGATTGCTTCATTTAATCGTTTTTCTCTACTTTTCACTAGGTTTTTCTTTTCATTTAAGCGGCGTTTTTCACCGTTTGATTTATTCTCTTTATTTTCTAATACTTCAATCTCTTTAGATAATTCATCAAACTCTTTCTCTAGAGACTCGATATATTCGTTTAAATTAATTTGAGACATGACGATATATGATTTATCTTTTAAATTTCTCAACTGTGCTTTTATACGATGTTCTGGGATTGGATCGAATTGTAATCGTTCTTCAGTATCTTTATAGATTTCAATGAATCTATCATATTCTGATTCATCTAAATATTTTAGTTTCAGAGGGAGTTTCTCACACTGTCTCGTATTATATCGTGTAGACGAGTTCATATTTTTTAAAATATCTTTTAAACTACCGCTTATATCTACTACAGATTGGAATCGTATATTTTCTTCAAAGATCATTTGCCTTGTAAACCCGTGATGTTTAAATCCATTTCTTTCAAAAAGATGAATGACTTCATGATTATTTCGCTCATCGTTTTCTATGACATTTCCTTCAGAATCTCTCACTTGATATATCATATAAGGTGAAAATGTTAGACTTGCCGCGCCTTTTTCTTTTGCAAATGAACTGATTTCTTGAATAAAATATTCTAGCTTATCGTTAGTATAATCGAGAATTAAAGGTCCAGAATGTGTAGTCATCGCTTTAAAGAATCTGACAAGCGGATATTCACTCAGCATTGATACCCCAATTACATTATCCATGTCATCTATTAAACCTAATAGGTAGACTGTTGCGTTATTTTTCATGTAGTCATAATATAGTTCATTGTGCATAAAATGATACATATCTTTATATGTTTTCATAAACGTATAAAATTGTTGTTCTGAAATCTCTTCAACTTTCATTTACAATGCATCCTTTACTATCTTTTTCCGAGCTTTTGTTTTAACTTTGCTTTAACCTTGTTTACATTATTTGCAAGTGGATGAATGACTTTCACAAAATCTCCGACTAATTCTTCGATTTGAGCATTAAATCCTCTCTTAAAGCGATATACTCCGTAGTCTTCACCGTCTTCGCTAAAGTCCCCAGATACGCCGTAGAAATTATAACGTGCAATTCCGTGATCCATCGCATACTTCATCATCTCTAAGTGCATCATGTATGGACCAACAAACATGTTAAATTCCTCGCTTGAAGCACCTGCGTTATATACGAGTTCGTAAGGTGTTACAAAGTATACCCCACTACCGAGATTTAATACGTTGCCGTATTTTTCTCTAAACTCTTTCGCTTTTTCAAGGTCATTTAAATGTCCTTCGATATTTCTCTCTAATTCGTTAATTCTATTTAACGTCTTTTGATTTTGATTTTCTTTTTTCTCTTGCTTTTCTTTTTGTTTTTGAAGTTTGTTGACTTCTTTTTCTGTTTGTTCGATAAAAGGATCGAGCTCGATATATGCTAAAGGTACGAGCACTTTGTCTTTGTAAGTTTCTTTGAATTGTTTAAAGTAAGTTCTAGGATCTTCGTTGACAAAAAAGTCTTGGCGCTCTGCAGTATCGAGATACATATCGACAAAAATGTCCATCTCATCTACTTCTAAAAAGCGAACCTTTACCCCGTAACGCTTGGCTTTACGCATATTTCTTCTGCGTAAGTTATCAAACGACTTTACAAGCTCATCTTCATTTTTAAATTGACTCACGTCTAACACACTCATCCAACGTGCTTGTGATGTATTAGAATAGCCTCGTGTAAATCCTTGGTGAACATACCCCATACTCTCTAATAGTTGAATGACTTCGTCACGGTTTTCATAATCATCATAAGGTTTTACATCTTTATCGTATTTTTTATAAATCCAGTTTGGATCCACTTTAACGAGTGATGCATCGTTTTGCTTTAAGTACTCAGTTAAGCCAGCAAAGTAAGCACGAACGATATTTAAATTATCGTAATCTAAGACAGGTCCTCTATTTGAATAGTAAAAGTATTTGCCTAATACACTCGGTTCTTTTGTAAATAGTCCTGCTGCAATGACTTTGTCCTCTTTGTCTTTAAGACCGAGCAGTTCTACTTCCCATCGTCCGTCGACTAAACGATTTGCTTTATTTTCAATCATTTGGAAAAAGGCACTTTCACGCCCATCGTTTTCAATGAAATTTTTATATTCTTCATCAGTTAATTGTACAAACTTCATACTTTTCTCTCTTTCCTTATCTTTTTAACAGGTGATATAACTTATCTAATGTTTTATTGATTGGCTTTACAAAATCTCCAATATATTCATTGACCGTTGCATTAAACCCTTTTTTAAATTGAATAACACCATAGTCTTCAGCATCTTCTGTAAACTTCCCACTAATTCCGTAGAAATTATATATATCTACGCCATGTTCTATAGCGTATTTAATCATTTCCCATTGGATACTATAGCTTCCTGCAAAATGTCTAAATTCATTTGCAGTACCTCCAGCTAAATATGCAACTTCATGTGGTGTATTGATATAATAACTCGCTGCAACCGGCAACTCTTCACCGTGAGTTTCACGAAGTTTTAGACCTTCCTCTAATTTCTTTTCAATGTTAGCAAGTTGTTCTTTAAAGTTCTTTACTTTGTTTTGTGCTTTCTTATTATCTGGATGACGTTCTAACTGTTTTTCTGCTTTGTTTAAATCTCTTTGCATTTTTTGGACGTCAGACTGTAACGTATCCACATACTCGTTTAAATCAACATATGCGAGTGGAATCATAACGTTGTCACCGAAATATTGTTTACGTGACTTGTAAAACTTCGGTCCACGGTCAAAGAATTCTTTCATCTCACTTGTATCTTCCATAAAGTCAGTAAATATATCGATGTCATCTAAATCGAGATATTTAACTTTAATTCCATCTTTTTCAGCTTTTTTAATATTACGTTTACGTAGTTGATCAAAGTCATTAAATATTTCTTTTTCAGTCTTATCTTTTAAATCTAATGTTGAATGCCATCTAATTTGAGTGTCTGGGCTAAAGCCAACTGTAAATCCGTCATGGTCATACCCGAGATTTTTAAACGTATCAAATAATTGATGACTATCTTTTTCTTCTAGAATATTTCCGTCGTGATCACGTACATTTAGTACGACATATGGATCTACACGAAGATACACGACTTTTTTATTTTTTAAAAATGATTCTAGACCTCTAAAAAATGCTTTAACGATTTTTTCGTCACTGTAATCTAACACTGGACCACGGTTCGTATAAGCAAAGTTAAAGAATTTCATTACACGACCGAGCGTAACTAAACACGCTGCTTTTACTTCACCATCATGTTTTAAACCGACGAGATAACTCTCTGTGCCTTCATCTTGCTTTAAACGATAGTTATCTAACGTCTGTGTAAAATGACTAAAGTTTTCTTTCGTATATTGTCCAAATTCTTCTTGTGTAAGTTCTACAAACTCCATGCGTTTCAATCCTTTATCGTATACTCGTTTCATCGGTTAAAGTATAGCATTTTTTTACTATAGTATTCTATTCATACCATTTTCTGCATAACTTAATATCAATCTATCATTATAGCATAATTTATAACGCTTTTTTAGCGTTTATGACCCGCAATTAACCCTTCTCTTAGTTTTAACGTCGAGGCTTCTGTCATACTTAACGCACGCATCACACTAAGTGTTCCGTATTTCACTTTTAATTCATCGATTGTCTTTAACAGTTGATCTCGTTTATACTCTTTTTCATTATCTTTAAATAAATTACCTTGTATATAATCATTACGAATTAAATTCGTTAAGCTAACACTAATCGTACGATACAGTGCGTCTGTATCAGCAATTTTTGTCAGTCGCATCCAAATACCAAACATCACTTCGTTTTCGTCATGTGTCCCTTCATCAATTGTAAATTGTTTCCCGTACGATTTCCCGAATTTTGTCGACACTTGAAAATGTATCGTTCGTGCGCGCTTATTCATTAAACGAAGTCGATGGATGACCTCATCCACGTGCTCGAGTAAGACGACATATAATTCGTGAAATTGATAATCTCTCATTAGTATTTGACTTTTTGCGATTGTCGGGCTTTTCGCATTGTATTTTTCACTTAATTTACTAAAATCAATACCGTTTGCGTGCATATGCCAGTCGATTCCAATCACGCCAAAATCTCTTTTTAAATATTCTACCGGATAAAGTGCTAAGTCTTTAACAGTAAATATACCTCGCTGATTCAATTTCTTTTCTGAACGTTTATTAATACCAAAAAAATCTCTTAACGGTGTAATCGGCCACAGTTTTGCAGGAATGTCATGATAGCGCCACTCTGTAATACCGCTCGGCATTTTCTTTGCTTCAATATCTAAAGATACTTTACTTAACAACACGTTATCTCCAATCCCAATCGCACAGTCAATTTTCGTTTCTCTATAAATATGTGCTTTTAACATTTCAGCTAACGCATACGGTGTTTCAGCAAATAAATGATAACTATCTGTCACATCCATAAAAAATTCGTCAATCGAATATTGATGAAAATCTTCAGGTGCAACGTATTGTAAAGCAATTTCTGTAATACGCTTTGAATACGTTAAATAGGTTTTCATCGAAGGATTAATAACTTTAATATGTTCGCCTTTTGGTATTTCAAAATGTCTCGATCCTGTTTTAATACCGAGTTCTTTCATCTTTGGTGTTGCTGCTAATACGACAGACCCCATCGAATCAACATCACCAACGACCGCGAGGTACGTCGTATTCGGATCCCATCCATTCATAATACAAGATACACTCGCAAAGAAACTTTTCTGATCGATACAAAATATATCTCTCTTTGGACATAAATGATAATTGTACATACGCTACCTCCTAATACGAACATATGTTCTATATTAGAATAACATATTTTTACGAAGCGTAAATACCTTATCTTTTGTATAACGACAATGAATATAGTATCCTTAAAACAAATTTAGAAGTAAGAGAGGTATGTTTATATATGAAAAAGTGGATAGCAGTAATCGCATCGCTTTTATTAACGATTACACTCGCAACACCAACTCTCGCTGCAAGCGCATGGAAAGAAAGCGTCACAATTTATGGTGCTGGTCTTAAAGATTCACCCCAACAAGAGCAAATAGCAAAATTATTAGGAACTAAAGATGATGACATCGTCGATTACGTATATGGTAACGACACTGAAAAATATATTAACTATCGATATGACGACAGTATTTTATTCTCTAGTATTCGCATTATGGAGAAGAACTCTGGCGGACTAAAAATTGATATCGACGAAACGTACGGTAAAATCACTCAAATTAGTCCACAAACTTATCAAAACGCACTGATTACAGCAGGTGTGACTAATGCAGATGTCGTAATCGCTGCACCACACGACGTTACAGGAGAATCAGCGTTAACAGGAATTTATAAAGCGTATGAAGTCCAAGGGGATAGTTTAAATCCTGAATATACAAAAAACGCTCAGGATGAATTAAACACAATCTCAGACATCACGTCTGAAAACGAAGGTAAAGACGGCTTTAGTGAAGCACAATTAAACAAAGCAATTACCGAAATCAAAATTACGATCATTAACCAAATTAACAACGGTGCAAACCTCACAGAAGACGACATCCGTCAAATTGTCGATGAAAAAATTAAAGACAACGGACTCGATGGCATCGTGACTGAAGAACAAAAAACTCAAATCATTAACATTATTATCCAAATTAAAAACTCAGGATTTTTCAATGAAGAATCTGCAACAAAAATCTTAGAAAGTTCTAAAAACTTACTTAACCAAATTAAAGATAGTGATGCTTTTAAAGACGCAAAAGATAAAGCGAAAAACTTAGGTAACGATATTAAAGACTTCGCTGAAAGTGAAGAAGGACAAGGGCTCATCGAGTCTATTAAATCATTCTTTAGATCACTATTTGAATCCATTAAAAACTTATTTAACTAAGTAAAATGCCGATGGGATATCCCATCGGCATTTATTTTACATATTTTTCAATTTTTTAATCGATTTTAACATATTAGAATCATTCATTAACACGTTTCGCTTGTACACTGTCGTCGTTAAGAACAGCAATAATATGATTGAAATAGCGAGAATTGCGACACCGATATATATGACACTCATCGGCGTATCTAAGTTAAGAAGTCGTACTGGCATTGTATACGGTGTAAAGAATGGGACATAACTACTTATCTTGAGTAAAGTTCCATCACTATTCATGATGTTAAATAGACCGATATAAAATCCACCGATTGAAATAAATGATAATGGCATGAGTCCTTGCTGTAAGTCTTCCATACGCGATATAAACGATCCAAGTAATGCTGCAAATATTAAATATAGTAATAATCCGAGCACTAAAAATACAACAGAGTAAACAATAATTGGTACAGTGTGTTCATTTGAAACTAATTCAAATTCTGATAACGTCTCTTGTAAAGAAGACGTTTTAAATGCAATGAGTCCTAGACCAATCACAATCAATATCTGTGTGAAAGATACGAGTATAATCGCACTTACTTTCGCTAATACGTGCTGCGTTGGAGATATACTTGATACGATCATTTCAATGACTCGTGATGATTTTTCTTGAGCAATTTCCGTTGCGATTTGACTCGCATATCCAATGATGATAAAGAACATAAGCATAATGACGGCATAAATAATAACTAAATTCAGTAAGTTCTCACTTTCGAAAAATCCGCCTTCTTCTACTTCCCCTTCACCGTCAGAGTCACTACTTTTGACAGTTAAATCTGCACGTGAATCAAGTAACGCTAAATCCTCTTCAGAGATATCAATCGCATTTGTCACGTAGATTTTATTTAACTCATCAAGAGCAAACTCTATCGCTTGACGGTTATCGTTAGATAATTCGCCGTCAGAAGTTAGCGTTGCTTTGATTGGTAACTCTTCAGAATCGATTTCTAATACGTTCTTAGCATCTGGCTCTATTAGAATCGTATCGTCGAACGATGTAATAACATCCGTAACGACTTTTTTATCTTCTTCTGTCGCTTCTATCGTTATTACTGTTTTTTCATCTTCACTATCAAATAGATTTAAAATTTTGTCGAAGTTCATGCCTGCAAATACGAACAGAACGAGTAATAGCGTCGTAATTATAAACGATTTCGCTTTAATTTTTTGTCTATACGTCGACAATAACGTAGCTAAAAATTTATTCATCGTGCTCACCCACTTTACTTATAAATATTTCGTTTAACGTCGGATCTTTTACGCTAAACTCACTAAAATAACCAAGTGGTGTTACGCGATCGTAAATCGGTTGAGCGAATGTTTCATCTTCAATTTTTAGTGTTACTAAATCATTCTTTTTGTTGTAAGATAAAACACCTGGATGATCTTTTAAGAACGATACGTCATGCGTTCCACGAATGAATATCGTTTTTTGCTTAAAGTCATCTTTAATAGATTTAATAGAGCCTTCTGCGACTTGTTTCCCACGTTTTAAAATACAAATTGATTCACATAACTCTTCAACGTGTTCCATACGATGTGTACTAAAAATAATCGTCGCACCATTTTTGTTTAACTCTTTGACCGCTTCTTTTAATAATTCTACGTTAACCGGGTCTAATCCAGAAAACGGCTCGTCGAGTATGAGTAACTTTGGATTATGGATAATACTCGCAATGAGTTGAATCTTTTGCTGGTTCCCTTTAGATAACGCTCCAATTTTTTTCTTCATGTTTTCAGATACTTTAAAGCGCTCTAGCCAATATTCTAATTGCTTTTTTGCGTCTTGTTTAGACATATTTTTAAGTTGCGCAAGATACATCACTTGCTCTTCAACAGTTAGTTTCGGATGTAATCCACGCTCTTCAGGTAAATAACCGATGTAGTCTGTAAAGTTATAATCGATTTTTTTCGTTAAACGTCACAGAACCACTCGTTGGTTTTAATATATTTAAGATCATACGAAACGTTGTCGTTTTACCTGCGCCATTTCCACCAAGTAAACCATACATATCCCCTTCTTGAACCATAAAGTTTAAATCATCAACAGCTGTAAAATCGCCGAACTGTTTTGATAGATGATTAATATTTAGTCCCATAAGTGCCTCCTATATTCGTTATGTGTATAATACTACATTATGAAAACTGTGTTTTTCAACGTATATAGTATATATGAGCAGTAAATGAGAAATAAAATTGCCACCGAGAAGCTCAGTGGCAGTATGTTACTTATCATTTAATTTTTTGTTGATTTCTTTACTATCGCGAATTGCCATGATTATATATACACTTTGGATGATTAAAATAATGACAATGATTGAAGCGGCGTATAATAATATGTCCGATAAAGTAGCTGATATCCATCCGTTCATCACCGCAACAATTGTAAAAGCGACTGTACCGACAATGAGTTGAATGAGTCTAGCAAGAGGTGGTGGCATTTTTGTTAAATGTGCACACGTTGCGAGTCCGATAAGTGAAGAGGCAATCCATACTGACATAATCTCCTTAGAAGGTTCTAAAATCATAAGTGAAACTAAATAGATAAAGCTTCCGATTAGTACAGATTGAACCATAAACTTTAAAGCATTTCCTAACATTTAAATCCCCAACCTTTCTTTTAAAATTGATACAAATCGTCTTGAAATATTGACCTTTTGTCCGTTCGACATGACTGCAATTAAATTCCCAGAAAAAGACGGTTCGACTTTTTTAATCTTCTGTATGTTCAATAGCTCTGACTTAGATACTTGCATAAACGTATTAGAATTCAGTTCATCTAAAAATGTCGAGAGGCTTTTGTAAGTCTGTACAGTTTCTTTATTCGTATAAATCGTCAACACTTTGTTATGAATCTCAGCACAAACGATATCCATCTTTTTAATGACGGTGAATTCATCATCATATTTCACAGTGATGTTTTCTTTGTCTTTCGTAAAATGATCGACATATGACAAGACCCGTGCGCCAGTAGTAGCATTATGTGCATGCACTTTCACTTCATCTTCTTCTAAACTACTATCGATAATAAGATTAATCTTCACTTTCGACCCCTCCCTCTCTTGCTAAATTCAGTATACAATTATATTTAAAATTACAGTTAAAAAATTCGTAAGTGGTAAAAATATCGGTATAACCGGTAAAAAAGCACTTCTCTAATAGTGAGAAGTGCTTGATATTGTTCAATATTGTTTAATTTTAGTTTTGATATGCGTGATAAGTGCCGTTATTTAACACTTTTACGTTGTTTCGTCGCTTTTTTGTTAGATAAAATGATATATCTAACAAAAATCAGCTCGAACAACCAAAATTTGTTAATTATCCTGAGATATCTAACATATTCCGAAAATTTTTGTTAAATATCCGCATCATCAGCTAATTATACTACCTAAACTTCTCCTGATGATGATCTATAATATCCGGATGACGAGATAAAACCTCTTCTCCTTTTGACGTCAACGTATTTTCATCTACATAACCATTTTCCTTCAGCCATTCGAATTCTTCTTTATAGTTTAAACCGTACTCTTGTGAGAAGAACTTCGGTGAACGTTTACGATTCACATTTTTAATCCACCAAAGCATAATGACGTGACCAAACACTAACTTGTCGTCATTAATAAACGTCATATACGATTTATGTGGCAATAACGTTTTAGATAATTTAATTTGCTTTAACAGATCATGCGCATCACCTTCAGACACAATATACGGAATTTTATCGTATCCATCTTCACGATAATCTTGTTCAAGTTTTTCTCTAAGCGATAAAACACCCGCACGCTCACGATCCTCACGGCTTCTCTTAGAAAAGAAAAAATCTAAAAACTTCCCCATTCTACTCACCTCTACTGAAACACTATTAATTATAATGATAGCACAAAAAGACACTTCTCTTTATAGTGAGAAGTGCCTCGAGTTCTTTATCTTAATAGAAATTTAAGTCATACGTATCTAACACAAATTGTGGGATTAAAAACCGCGTTGTCATGAGTGGATCGACGACTTGACTGATTTGTGCTTGACCAACTGCGCTTAGTAACATCGCAGCTTCGTCTAACTCTAAGTCAGTATATTTAGCTAGGTAATGAGCCGCTTGTTTTGTAGCTTCTTTCACTGACTCATCGAGCGTTTCTTTTGAAACGATAAAAGAAAGTCCTTCATCATATTTGACGATTGGATGCTCGATAACATTATCTTTAATCACTTCAACCTTTAAAACGGCAGAACCGGCAATTTCAACGCCAGTACCACAAATTTCACCGTCACCCATCGCACCGTGAAAATCACCTAAGCATAATAACGCACCTTCTGTACAAACTGGGAGTTATTTAACAAAATAACTCACAAAATGTTAGATATCTGGATATATCTAACAAAAACCGGGTCGAAAAACTAAAATATGTTAATTATCCGCGGATATCTAACAAAATCGCATAATTTATGTTAGATAAACGCCTAAATAACTAAAAGTTCATAATATTAAGCACCGTAATAAATGAATTTATTAAACCTAATTTATTACGATACTTTTATATGGTTTCTAAAATATTTGTCCAGTTTTCAGGAAAACCTAATTGAGTAATATCCACTTCTTCATACTCATTAAAAAGTTCTGAGATATTTGTTAATAGTATTTTCGTTAAAACTTTATCATTTAAAATTTTACAAATCACATAAATAGCTGCAAAAGTAGTATTGCCATATTTTATTTTCTTTCGATCCGCTTTTGATAGTTTAAAATGAATAGGTAAATGTCTGTTATATAGTCTACCAAAGTGCGCACAGATATTTCTTAAAGTAGATAAAGCATATAACCAGTTTCTAATATAAAAACGGTTGTTGTTAAAAGTAATTGCAATTCCATCTTGATCATTATCATGTAAGTTCGAGTATATTTTTGAAAGTAAACTGAATGAAGTGACTTCAATTACAACCCAAATTGGAAATATGGATTTATATTTTTCTTTATGATGAATAATAAATAGTTCTTTACTTCTATGTACTTCATGATTAATTTGAGTTCTCATATCGTTGAAATAGTCTAAATTTTTAAAGTTAGATTCATCTAGATATGATGTTGAACCATATTTATGGGCCAAATAGTAGGAGATTTTAGTACGAAAGGAAACTTCAATTTTCTCCAATAATGATAGTAATTCTAAACGTAACTTTCTATCAAATTCATACAATTTATATATATGATTAAATGAAGCACCTTCATAAAATATATCATTACTCTTTAAAGTTAAAGTATAGGCTCTAAAACGATAATAATTAATATTACTAAGTATATCTATAGCATATGATTCATCTTCTATAATAAGTCCACGTTTTTTTAATAAATCGATTTGTTCCTCATATGTTTTTGGCTGTTTTATATGCATATTATCACCGTTTACCATAAGGTCCCCCTTATCAAGATATAAAAAAAGTCCCACCATGGTACGCATTGTTAAGAGGCGTGGTGGGTTCTGTTACTTATATAATAAGCTTTTTATTTCACTTTGTCTATACAAATGATTTTTATTTAAGAATAAAAACCCCCTAAAACTAGAATTTCATCTAACATTAGAGGGTGTGCGAATTAAATTTTATATTATGCGTTCGCCGCTTCTTTGTCTTTTACTAATTGTCCGCCACCGTCGTCTAAGTATTTTAGAATACCTTCTGACGCACGGTATGCGAGTGCACCGATTGTTGGTGTTGGGTGGTGTCCTCCGAATTGAGGGAATGCTGATCCACCGACTACGAATAGGTTGTCAACGTCCCACATTTGTAGGTAGTTGTTGACTGCTGAGTTCTCACTTGATTCACCCATGATAACTCCACCTGTGTAGTGTCCACCTTGATACTTGTGGTCAAATTCTTCAGGTACTTGGTCGTCTTCGATGTGGTCTGCGCCCATCGCTTCTAGGATTTCATGACATCTTTCTACACCGAACTTCGCGATGTTACGTTCGTTGTCACCAAATTTATACGTTACACGTAATAATGGGTCACCGAACTCATCTTTATATGTTGGATCTAAATCCGTGTAGTTGTGGTAGTAAGATAAAGTACATGCAGAGTACCAAACGTGTAGCATACTGTATGCATATTTTAGTGACTCTTCCTTGAATTCTTTACCCCAAGTTGGTGTATCGCCTTTAATATTTTGTCCACTAGCGATCGCACCAAATCCGTATTGACGTAATTCGATACATCCACCACCGATGAAGTCTAAATCAGTGTGGTCAAAGTTATCCGCTTGATAGTCGTTTAAGCATGCACCAAGTGCTCCTGCACCCATGTATAAGTTAAACTTCTTATCGTCGAAGAATCCTCTTGCACCGTTGAATGAAGAGTTGTATTGACCGTTGAAGTTACGTCCAATTACACCTTTACGAGTTTTTGGATCGTACTGTTCACCGATATCTGAAAGCATAAGTAGACGGTTGTTAGAAATCGCAAATGCTGCAAGTACAACAACGTCTGCTGGTTGCTCATATTCTTCACCAGTTACTAAGTCTGTATATAGAATACCTTCTGCTTTTTTAGAATCTTTGTTGTACAGTACTCTACGAGCAAGAGAGTTTGTACGTAATTCAAAGTTATCGTGTTTTAAAGCAGTTGGAATAACAGTTGCGAGTGGGTCAGATTTTGCACTGAAGTCACAGCCTGCACGTGTACAGAATGAACAGTACATACAAGCGTTCATTTTTTCTCCATCAGGGTTCTCATAGTTTTGAGACATGTTTCCTGATGCCATTTGGAACGGATGTAATCCGAGTTCTCTCGCTGCATCTTTAAATAATTTTAATGGAGGAGTTTCTTCCATTGGTGGGTTTGGCCATTCCATTTTGCGTTCTGGAGCTAATGGATCTTGCTCCCCACCAATACCTGCTGTTTTCTCCCACATTTCATAATATGGCTCAAGCTCTTCGTAAGTAATTCCCCAGTCTTGAATTGACATTTCTTCAGGAATTTTATCTTTTCCGTAGCGCTCTTCAGTCATACTACGAATTTCAAAGTCATATGGCCAGTAACGATATGTACTACCTGCCCAGTGCACACTTGCTCCACCGACGTTAACTCCTAATTGGAAGTCTTTCATCGTACGAACAGGTAATGCTGTTTCGTCCATTTCGTTACGTGATGTTACTGTATCACCTTTTAGATTTTGCATGATTTGGAAACGATTATCAAAACGAAGCTCGTCTTTTACACCGATATAGTCTTGTCGGTTCGCGTCTCCACCACGCTCTAGTGTAACTACTTTTTTACCAGCTTTCGCCATTTCAGCACTTACTACTCCACCAGCCCAGCCGGTACCTACAACAACTACGTCGACTTTATCTAATTTCTTAGCCATAAGTTACGCCGCCTCCTTGATAATCTCTTAAACTTTCAGGTTCAAGTTCTAAGAACTCTTCAGACATAATATCGTGTTCCCATCCCATGCGTGGTCCTGGGTAACCGATCATCTTCCAACCTGCCATATCTCTATTTCCACCATAAGCCGGGTCAGAATATACACCTTCGATCACAAGGCTTCTTAATAATTCAAAGAATGCCTCTGAACGCATACCTGGTGTTTCAACTTCTCCTGCTTCAAATTGTTTTAAAATATCAATCATTTGCTTCTCTTCAAGTTCATGGAACTTTTTATCGTGAGATTCTTGACTGACATCAGTTAATTTTCTTAAACCGATAATCATCATCTCACCGCGTGTAATTCTTTCTTGACGCCCGTGAGTGTCTGAACGCATCGGTTCAAATGGTCCAAAACGGTAGTCTGTTGCGTTGTGTCCGTAATGACCATACATTTGTCTATCGATGAAATATGGTACACCGAGTTCAGTTGCACCCGGTCCATTATCATCTTCTGGATAAATAATATCTGCAGCTGCAGCAAGATTTTTAAAGTCGTCTTGACGACTGAAGTATGTTCTCGCATCTTTAATTGGAAGTGATTCAGCCGATTGGCCGCCACCTTCACCAGAATCGCCTCCTCCGACAGTCGGTGCATCAGATTTACCGCCATCTAAGTTGAACCCAATGAGTCCACCAAGTAACGAACCACCGATAATACCACCAGTAGCAACACCTGTTGTCTTCAGGAAGTCACGTCTTGAAAACTGTTTTTCATTTTTGTTTTCAGCCATGATAATTTTCCCCCTTTACATTATCATATCTCTATTTTAACAACTTACATCTAAAATACAATACGATTAAGGTATTAAGTACTTAGAAAAGTTTACGGTTTCTATCTCCCCAAATTTGTCTTCGTCAATCACAAAGGATCCGTTTGAGTATTTGTCGGATAAACGAATATCCATTGCTTCAATACTAGTATGATCATTTTCATTAAATAAGAAAATCTTAAAGTTCCCTTTGTAAAGGGTAGCACGCACTACTTCATGCGGTTTTGACTTCACTGTTTTATATAACATTTTACCAACTTGACTACGTTTTCCGAGTTCGAATACGTCGATACTCGTACGTTTCACGGCTCCTCTATTCGTCACAGATAACAAGTAATCATTGTCTTTTACGAGTTGTCCTAATACTACTTTGTCGTCTTCTTTTAACGATATGCCTTTAACACCTTTTGTTCGAAGACCAGTTTCTGATACTTCATCGATATTAAACATCAGTGCGATACCGTTTTTAGTCAGCAACAATATGTTCGTATTGTCCGTGACAACGTCCACGCTAACAACCGCGTCGTCTTTGCTTAAGTTGATTGCTGTAATCACACGGTTAATGCGTGTCATTTCGTGATCTTTTAACGGTGTTTTCTTCACTTGACCAAGTTTTGTCGTAATGACGATAGAAGCCGCTTCCTCAAACGACTCAATCGCATACGCAAACAGTGGATACTCATTACTTTCGATATTATATTTACTTGATAAATGTACGCCGTGGTCTTTCCAACGAATCTCTTCTAGTTCATGGACAGGGATTACCATATAATTTCCTCGGTTCGTAAATACGAGTAACGTTTCTAGCGTATGTCCTTCTTTAAAGAACAGTAACTCATCGTCATCTTTCATACCGAGTTCGTCAAATGGACTCGCTCCAAAACTTCTCGGACTTGTACGCTTAATGTATCCGTCACGTGTCACAGTAATTACTGTATCCTCTTCTCGAATTAACATCTCACGATTGACTTCAAGTGATTGTATCTTGTCTTCGATGACTGTTAAGCGCTCTGATTTGAATTGTTGTCTCACGTCACGTAACTCTTTTTTAATCACTTTTTTAAGCGTGTTTTCATCATCTATTATTTCTTTTAACGTATTGATTTCGAATTCTAAATCGACATGTTCGTTTTCTAAATCTACGATATCAGTATTTGTTAAACGATATAACTGAAGCATGACGATTGCTTCTGCTTGTCGTTCAGTAAAATCATACGCACTCATTAAGTTTTCTTTCGCATTCTTTTTATTTTCTGATTCACGAATAATTCGAATAACTTCGTCGAGTATCGATAACGCACGCATTAATCCTTCGATAATGTGCATACGTTTTGACGCTGCATCGAGTAAATATCTAGAACGACGTAAAACGACGTCTTTTTGATGTGCGATATATGCTTCTAATATCTCTTTTAAACTTAATAATTTTGGTCGGCGGTTATTAATCGCGACCATATTAAAGTTATAAGACACTTGTAAATTCGTCTTTTTATATAAGTAATTGAGTATCGCATCGATATTAGAGTCCTTACGTAATTCGATGATTACTCTTAAACCGTCACGGTCTGTTTCATCTCGTACTTCTAACATACCGTCGACTTCTTTATCTAATATAATCTCATCGATCTTTTTAACAAGTGCTGCTTTATTTACTTCAAACGGTAATTCTGTAATGACTAAATGCACTTTGTCTCCACGTTTAGTTTCAACGTCGACTTTTGCACGCACGACAATTCTACCTTGTCCTGTTTCATATGCTTTTTGAAGTTCCTTTTTACCTTGAATAATCCCACCTGTTGGGAAATCAGGTCCTGGCATAATTTCAAGTAATTCACTTGTTTTTACAGTCGGTTTATCGATGACTTTTAGCGTGGCGTTAATGACTTCCTCTAAATTATGCGGTGGAATATCTGTTGCGTAACCCGCTGAAATACCAGTTGAACCATTCACTAAAATATTCGGAAACTTTGACGGTAATACTGTCGGTTCTTTTGCCGTGTCGTCGAAGTTGTCCATAAAGTCGACAGTATCTTTATCGATATCGTTTAATAACTCACCCGATAATTCAGACAGACGCGCTTCAGTATAACGCATTGCTGCTGGTGGGTCTCCGTCGACTGAACCTTTGTTACCGTGAATTTGAACGAGCTCTTCACGCATCTTCCAGTCTTGACCTAAACGTACCATCGCGTCATATATACTCGATTCACCGTGTGGGTGGTAGTTACCAATTACGTTACCGACAGTTTTCGCAGATTTACGATATCCTTTGTTAAACGTATTTCCGTCTTTATACATCGCATATAAAATACGGCGCTGTACGGGTTTTAATCCGTCACGTACATCTGGAATCGCACGGTCTTGTATAACGTATTTACTATATCGACCAAAGCGGTCACCAATTACGTCTTCAAGTTTTAATTGTTGAATATGTTTATGCATAACTATCACCGTCCTCTAAAATGTCAATACGATCACTATCGAGTATTGACGCGTCATCTTCTAACGTAAAGCTGACGTTCTCTTCAATCCAGTCACGTCTAATTTCAACGTTATCACCCATTAAAGTTGATACTCGTTTTAACGAAAGTGCCTCATCATCAATTAGAACTTGAATGAGTGTACGATTTTCTGGATCCATCGTCGTCTCCCAAAGCTGGTCTGCCATCATTTCCCCGAGACCTTTGTAGCGCTGAATTTCAACGTTATCACCGAGTTCTTCTTTCATTGCTTCAAGTTCCTCTTCTGTCCACACATATCGAGTCTCTTGTTTTTTACCACGTTTTTTCTCTAATTTAAATAACGGAGGTAACGCGATATACACTTTACCTGCATGTAAAAGTGGACGCATATAATTAAAGAAGAAAGTAAGAAGTAGCACTTGAATGTGTGCACCATCCGTATCTGCATCTGTCATAATGATCACTTTATCGTAGTTCACTTGATCGATATCAAACTCATTACCGACACCTGCTCCGATCGTATGGATAATCGTATTTATTTCTTCATTTTTAAAGATATCTTCAAAACGTGCGCGTTCTGTATTGATCACTTTACCTCTTAACGGTAAAATCGCTTGGAATTTTCTATCGCGTCCAAGTTTCGCCGAACCTCCTGCAGAGTCCCCCTCTACTAAAAAGAGTTCGTTTTTCTTTCTGTTTTTGCTTTGAGCTGGTGTTAACTTACCAGATAGTAAAACGTCACGACGTTTCGATTTTTTACCGTTACGCATCTCTTCACGTGCTTTACGTGCAGCGACACGTACTTGTCTAGCTTTAATTGCTTTTTTAACGAGTTCAGCTGATAAAACACCGTTCTCTTCTAAAATATATGGTAAATTCTCACTTAAAACGTGATCCATTAGTTGTCTCGCTTCAGGTGTACCGAGCTTCCCTTTTGTTTGTCCTTCAAACTGAAGTAACTCTTCAGGAATTTTAACGGAAATGACAGCTGTTAGCCCTTCACGAATATCGTTACCTTCGAGGTTTTTGTCTTTATCTTTTAATTCGCCAATTTTACGCGCGAAATCATTAAAAATACGTGTAAATGATGATTTAAAGCCAACCTCGTGCGTACCGCCGTCTTTCGTACGGACATTGTTTACAAAACTCATGACCGTTTCTGTGTACTGGTCATTATATTGAAATGCAACATCTGCTTGCATACCGTTTAGATTACCAGAAAACGCGATCGGTGATCCGAAGTTTTCTTTACCTTCATGTAAGAAATTAATAAAAGAAAGTAAGCCATCTTCGTAATGAAACAATTCATGTTTATCTGTATTTAAGTCGGTAATACTCACTTCTAAATTCTTTTCTAAAAATGCTGATTCTCTCATACGATCAACGATTGTCTCGAAATTAAATTGTGTACCCGTTTTAAAAATCGTACGATCTGGCTTAAACGTAACACGCGTTCCGGTTTGATTCGTATTGCCAATTTCTTTTAACGGCTCGTCAACTTCTCCACCGTTTTTAAATGACATACTATATCGTTTACCGTCTCTACATATTTCAAGTTCTAGCCATTCTGATAATGCGTTTACGACGGACGCACCAACACCATGAAGTCCTCCAGACGTTTTATATCCACCAGAGCCAAACTTACCTCCAGCGTGGAGGATAGTAAAAATAACTTCTGGCGTCGACTTACCACTTTGGTGCATGCCTGTCGGTAATCCACGTCCGTTATCACTCACAGTAATACTTCCATTTTTATTGATTGTAATTTCTATTTTATTACCATAGCCGTTAATAATTTCATCTACTGCGTTATCTGTAATCTCATATACTAAATGATGAAGACCTCTTGCGTCTGTAGATCCAATATACATACCTGGACGTTTACGAACTGCATCTAGGCCTTCTAATATTTGAATTGAGTCATCTGAGTAATTTGAATGTGCCAACCGCGTACCTCCTACAAACATACGTTCGAATTAAAATCTCTTCTTATATTTTATAGTACTTCCCTCAATTTGAAAACCTCTAACATATTTTATAAGTTTACATAACATTATTATAGACGCTTCATTAATAATTATATACACACGAGCGAGATGTGTTAAAATATTATTACCTACTATTAAAAATGAGGGTGTCAAATGGAATTATCAACAATCGTTTTACTTATTGCTTCATATATTTTTGGCGCGATTCCGTTTGCTTACATTATCGGAAAAGTGTTTTATAACGTCGATATAAGACAACACGGAAGCGGTAATATCGGTACGACGAATACGTTTAGAATTTTAGGTAAGAAATCAGGGGTTATCGTCTTAATATTAGACTTTTTAAAAGGTGCAATTCCAGTATATGTAGCGATGTGGGCGAACGTAGATATACCGGTCATTATATTTGGATTATGTGCAGCACTTGGCCATGTATATTCTATATTTTTAAAGTTTAAAGGTGGAAAAGCTGTCGCAACTGGTGCCGGTGTGATCATGGCCGTTGCGCCTCTCATCTTTTTAATTATTTTACTCTGTTTTTTAATCGTCTTAACTGTATTCCACTACGTATCACTTGCAAGTGTATCTGGCGTAACGATGCTCTTTATACTATCGTTGTTTACAAATAACTTAGCACTTAAAATCGTATCAGGAATACTATTTATACTTATCGTCTTTAAACACATACCAAACATGAAGCGGATTAAAAACAAAACTGAACCAAAAGCATACTTATTTAAAAAGAAATAAAGGCCAAGACAAATGTCTTGGCCTTTTATATTCGACAAATTAGTTTTTAAGTTTGTCTCTAAGTACCATTTGTAAGATACCACCGTTACGGTAATAGTCTACTTCTACTTCAGAGTCAAATCTCACTTTAACATCGATATCTACAGTGCTTCCATCTTCTTTAGTCGCAGTGATTGTAATGATATCTCCTGGTTTAACATCTTCGTTTACAGGGATGTTAAACGTTTCGTTTCCTTCTAAACCGTAGTCTTCAGCGTGTTTACCTTCAACGAATTGAAGCGGTAATACACCCATCATAACTAAGTTAGAACGGTGAATTCTTTCGTATGATGCAGCAAGTACTGCTTTCACACCGAGTAAGTTTGTACCTTTAGCTGCCCAGTCACGGCTTGATCCCATTCCGTAGTCGTCACCAGCAAGTACAACTAAACCAGTGCCGTCTTCTTTATACTTCATAGCTGCGTCGTAAATACTCATTACTTCGCCAGTTGGCCAATAAGTTGTGTATCCACCTTCAGTTCCTGGTGCAACTTGGTTACGAATACGAATGTTCGCAAATGTTCCACGTACCATTACTTCATGGTTACCACGTCTAGAACCGTATGAGTTAAAGTCACGTGGTGATACACCTTGTTCAATTAACCATTTACCTGCTGGTGTATCTTTACCAATCGCACCTGCTGGAGAAATGTGGTCTGTCGTTACAGAGTCACCGAACTTCGCAAGAACTTTAAGGTCATTTAATGCTTCAACTTTGCCCGCTTCTTCAGGTAAATCTTCGAAGAATGTTGGGTTTTGAATATACGTTGAATCATCAGAGAAGTCGTATAATGGTGCATCTGTTACTTTAATGTTGTTCCACGTTTCGTTTGAAGTAAACACTGTCTCGTATTCACGTTTGAATAATTCTGGTGTTACTGTTTCATACACAGTATCTCTAACTTCTTGAATTGATGGCCAGATATCTTTCATAAATACGTCGTTACCGTCTTTATCTTGTCCAATCGGATCGTTATAAAGGTCGATATCAACTGTACCTGCTAAAGCGTAAGCAACTACGAGCTGTGGTGACGCTAAGTAGTTCGCTTTAACTAGTGGGTGGATACGCCCTTCAAAGTTACGGTTACCAGATAATACTGATGACACGAGCATGTCGTTTTCAGTAATTGCTTCTGTTACTTCGTCACGTAATGGACCTGAGTTACCGATACATGTCGTACAACCGTAACCAACAGTGTTAAACCCTAGCTTATCTAGATACTCTTGAAGACCTGAGTTTTCAAGGTAACCAGTAACTACTTTTGAACCTGGTGCAAGTGAAGTTTTCACGTGCTTAGGAACTGATAATCCTTTTTCCACTGCTTTTTTAGCAACTAATCCTGCACCTAACATTACGTACGGGTTAGATGTGTTCGTACAAGATGTAATCGCAGCGATGACTAAGTCACCTGTTTTAAGAGTTTCTTTTCCACCGTCGTTATACTCAACGTCGACTTTTTGGTCGAAGATTTCTTTAGAATATCCGTGACCGTGGTTACCGTTTTCTCTCGTTACAGATGCTTCGAATTCTTCTTTCATTTTTGAAAGTAAGATTAAATCTTGAGGACGTTTTGGTCCTGATAATGAAGGCTCTACTGTTGATAAATCTAGCTCAAGCACTTCTGAATATGTCGGTTCTTTATCTGGATTAAAGAATAAGTCGTTTTCTTTTAAGTACTGTTCAACTAATTCAATATGATCTTCAGAACGACCTGTCAGTCTTAAATAGTTTAACGTTTCCTCATCGACTGGGAATAATGCGTTCGTTGCACCGTATTCTGGCGCCATGTTTGAAATCGTTGCACGGTCAGCAAGTGGTAAGTTTGATACCCCTTCACCGAAGTACTCAACGAATTTACCAACAACGCCGTGCTCACGTAACATTTGAGTGATACGTAATGCTAAGTCTGTTGCTGTTGCACCTTCTGGTAATTGGTTTTTTAATTTAACACCAATAACTTCAGGTAATGGGAAGTAACTTGGTTGACCGAGCATTCCTGCTTCAGCTTCGATACCGCCAACACCCCATCCAAGTACTCCTAAACCGTTGATCATTGTCGTATGTGAGTCTGTACCAACGAGTGAGTCAGGGAATACGACATCATCACGGTCATGTACGACGTTTGCTAAGTACTCTAAGTTTACTTGGTGAACGATACCTGTAGCTGGTGGCACTGCTTGATAGTTATCAAACGCTTCAGCTGCCCAGCGTAAAAATTCGTAACGCTCTTTATTTCTTTCAAATTCTAATTCCATGTTTTTAACGAGTGCACTATGTGTACCGTATGCATCAACTTGTACTGAGTGGTCGATGACTAAGTCCACTGGTACTTCAGGGTTAATTTTTTGAATGTCACCGTTTTTGTCATTCATCGCTTTACGTAATGACGCTAAGTCCACGACAGCTGGTACACCTGTAAAGTCTTGAAGAATTACACGTGATGGTTTAAACGGTACTTCTTTACCTTGTAAATCACCTTTGTCCCAGTTCGCAAGAGACTCGATATGTTTTTCTTGAATAGAATGTCCATCGTATTGACGTAACACAGATTCTAATAATACACGAATAGAATATGGTAGCTGTTCAACATCGCTATACCCAGCATCTGTTAAAGATCTGAGTGAGTAGTATGTCTTCTCAACCCCATTTACATTCAATGTGCGCTTTGCATTTTCTTGTAAATTGTTTGCCATAAAATTTCCCCCCAGAATATATACGTTAATTTAATTGTAACTGTTTACAGCTCATTTTGAAACATATAAACATTATTTTTCAATACGAACTACCTATATCTAAGTATAAGATTTAGTTATGGAAAAGAATAAAACAATAACAATTCGTTTATTATGGATGTAAACATATACTTTTCATCATTTTAATGTATAATATATAAAGGTTTTAATTTAGGAGTGTATTTAATGATTAAAGAATTTAAAGAATTTATGATGCGCGGAAACGTATTAGATTTAGCAGTAGCGGTCGTAATTGGTGCAGCATTTGGTAAAATCGTCGATTCTCTTGTAGCGAATATTATCATGCCACTTATTGCATTAATATTTGGTAACACAGATTTCGCATCTGCATGGGAATGGAACGGTATTACTTACGGTGTATTCATTCAATCAATTATCGACTTCTTAATCATCGGTTTTGCTGTGTTTATGTTTGTTAAAATCGTAAACAAAGCTACATTCGGTGCCTTTGAAGAAAAAGAAGAAGAACCAGAAACTGCAGAAGAAGTATTATTATTACGTGAAATCTTAGAAGAACTTAAACTTCAAGACGCTAAAGAAGAACAAAAATATTTACGTGATGAAGAGTAAAAAAAATTCCCAAATTAGTAAATACTAATTTGGGATTTTTTTATTTGTTAGAAAAGTGTTGTTTAATATAACTGATGAAATATAAACTACCTGTACAAAGCAATACATCACCATCAAACTGATCGACAAATTTTATATAATCATCGACTTGTTTTAAATTCGGATGATTCACGGCATCATAAATGTCTTGAACTGGTTTTTTACGATAAAAATCAAATTCAGTCACGACAAATTCATCTGCAATTGATGCGAGTTCATCGACCATATATTGAATTGGTTTTCCGTCGACACATGAAAATAGAACTGTAATCTTTCTATCCGCATAATTATCTTTGATCGTTTTAATTAAAACATCAACCGCTTCTTTATTATGCGCTCCGTCTATAATAATCGTCGGATCTTCTTGTAATACTTCGATTCGCCCGACCCACGTCACGTTTTCTACACCGTGGACTGTTTTATTCATATCTAAATTTACAATGTCTAAATCATGCATTTCAAGAAGTGCTGCTAGTGCTAAGCTCGCGTTTTGCATTTGATGGTATCCGAGCATTTTTAACTGTATATCGTTAAAATCATAATCGTTATATTTAAACGAAAACTCCTGTTCATTATCTAGTAAAATAATATCTCTTCCGAGCTCTATACCTTTCGCATGATTTTCTTCTAATACTTTGTAAATGACTTGTTTTGATTCAGTATCGTCAACAAAATACACAAGCGGAGTATCTTCTTTAATGACCCCAGCTTTGTCTTTCGTAATTTCAACGAGGGTCTCTCCTAATATATCTGTATGATCTTTACCGATACTCGTTAAAATAGTCATGACTGGTTTAAACACATTTGTTGAGTCATGTGTTGCTCCTATTCCCGCTTCAACTACTACGATATCTACTGGATGGACATTACCGAAATACACAAACATCATCGCCGTAATAATTTCAAATTCTGTCGCTTGTCCAAGTTCAGTTTCTTCAGCCATTCGTTCACTCACAGGACGTACGATATTGGCAACGTGTGCGAGATCTTCGTTAGAAATCGGCGTACCGTCGATTGAAATGCGTTCATTGAACACTTCAATATAAGGCGAAGTAAACGTTCCAACTGAATACTCATTTTCATTTAACGCACTTCGTATATACGATACGACAGAACCTTTACCGTTCGTACCGACGACATGTACGCCTGTAATATTGTCTTGTGGGTTATCTAGTTCATTCAGCATCCAAACCATGCGTTTAACGCCTGGTTTGATGCCGAACTTTCCTCTATTGTGTATCCATTCTAACGTCTCATCATAATTCATGTTACTTACCTCTTAACCCGTTTAGTCGAACTTCGACATCTTCATATTGCGCTTTGTATGAAGCTTCTTTTTCACGCTCTTCATTTACGATTTTTTCCGGTGCATTTTGCACAAATTTTTCATTGCTTAATTTACCTTTAACACGTTTTAATTCACCATCTAAACGCTCGAGTTCTTTTTCTAAACGTTCGATTTCTTCGTTTATATCGATTAAACCTTCAAGTGGTAAAACGACAGTCGCACCTTTAACGACTTGAGTTTTTGCATCGTCTTGAATGTTCACTTTTTCGCTGATTTCTAACGTTTCAGGATTTGTAAATCGTGTAATATAGTGTTTGTTTTCTTCAATAAGCGCTCGACTGTTTGCATCTTTAATCTCAATTTTAATATCGATTGGCTTAGATAGTGGTGTATTCACTTCATTTCTAGTTTGACGTACTGATTTAATAATGTCTACGAGTAAACTCATCGTCTTATTACTTTCTTCGTTAGATAGTGACGCATCAACCGTCGGCCACTCACTCACGACGATAGATTGACTATTATCAATCGCTTGGTAAATTTCTTCAGTGACAAACGGCATAAACGGATGTAACATTTTTAGAATTTTATCAAGTGTGTAAAGTAATACTGAACGCGTCATTTGTTTTTCTTCTTCAGTACCTTCGTTCATTGAGATTTTAGACATTTCAATGTACCAATCACAGAAATCATCCCAAATGAAGTGGTATAAAATACGACCAACTTCACCGAATTCGTATTTTTCAAATAGACGAGTCACTTCACGAATCGTATCGTTTAAGCGCGTTAAAATCCACTCGTCCGCAACTGTTTTTGCGCCCTCTAAATTTATGTCTGCATGTTTAAAATCTGGACCGATATTCATTAACGCAAATCGTGATGCATTCCAAATTTTGTTGATAAAGTTCCACACAGATTCTACTTTTCCATCGCTATAACGTAAATCTTGACCTGGTGTTGATCCAGTTGATAAGAAGAATCTAAGTGCATCTGCACCGTACTTATCAATAACATCCATTGGATCTACTCCGTTACCTAGAGATTTAGACATTTTACGATTTTGTTCGTCACGTACAAGTCCATGTAACAATACGTCGTTAAACGGACGCTGATCAGTTTGCTCAAGACCTGAGAAGATCATACGCGATACCCAGAAGAATATAATGTCATATCCAGTAACGAGTACGTTCGTTGGATAATATTTTTTAAGTAAATCTGTTTCTTCTGGCCAACCTAACGTAGAAAACGGCCATAATGCACTTGAGAACCAAGTATCTAATACGTCTTTATCTTGCGTCCAGTTCTCGATATCTTCTGGCGCTTCTTCGCCGACGTACATTTCACCAGTTTCGTTATGGTACCATGCTGGAATTTGGTGCCCCCACCATAACTGTCTTGAAATTACCCAGTCATGAACGTTTTCCATCCAGCGGTTAAACGTACCTTCAAAACGATTCGGTACGAAATGAACTCTATTGTCCGTCTCTTGGTTTTCGAGTGTTTCATCTCTAAGTGGTGCCATTTTAACGAACCACTGCGTCGATAAATACGGCTCGACAATTGCATTACTACGTTCTGAGTGTCCGACACTATGCATGTGGGATTCTATTTTAATGAGTTGGTCTCTTTTTTCTAATTCTTTCACAATCGCTTTACGTGCTTCAAAGCGGTCCATTCCAACGAATTCCCCACCGAGTTCGTTAATCGTACCATCTTCATTCATAACGTTAATACGTTCTAAATTGTGACGATTACCTAAGTCAAAGTCATTCGGGTCGTGCGCTGGTGTGACTTTCATTGCACCTGTACCAAATTCTATATCGACGTAATCGTCAGTAATCACAGGAATTTCACGTTCCATCAGTGGTAAAATTACTGTTTTACCAATAATATCTTGATATCTTTCATCGTCTGGATGTACGACAACCGCAGTATCACCGAGCATCGTTTCAGGACGCGTCGTTGCGATTTCTAAATAACCACTACCATCCGCGTATGGATATTTTATATGGTAAAATTTACCTTCGATTTCTTTATGAATAACTTCGATATCACTTAACGCTGTACGTGTTTCTGGGTCCCAGTTAATGATGTATTCACCGCGGTAAATGAGTCCCTTGTTATACATATTAACGAACGTTTTACGTACTGCTTTAGAAAGCCCCTCATCTAATGTGAATCTTTCTTTTTTATAGTCTAATCCTAGACCTAATTTTTTCCATTGATCACGGATGTGGCCTGCATATTCTTCTTTCCAGTTCCACGCGTGAGATAAAAATTCTTCACGTGTTAAATCGTGAATATCAATGCCTTCTTCTTTAAGTCGTTGTACTACACGTGCTTGCGTTGCAATACCGGCATGGTCCATACCAGGCAAGTACAACGTATCAAAACCTTGCATACGCTTTTGACGTGTAATAATGTCTTGTAGTGTCGTATCCCATGCGTGACCTAAATGTAACTTACCTGTTACGTTTGGCGGTGGGATAACGATTGTAAATGGTGGTTTATCTGACGTTACATCTGATTCAAAATAACCTGCTTCCACCCATGTTTCATATTTTCCTTTTTCAACTTCTGTTGGATTATACTTCGTTGGCATATCCATCTATATCAACCTCTTTCTTTAAATGACAAAATCCCGCCCTACTAAATAGGACGGGATTACCGTGGTACCACCTAAATTTGGCATAAATATGCCACACTTAATTATGATTAACGCTCACTAAACGTCTATCTTTACTATACATTCAAGATAAATGCTACACGTAGACTACTTCATATCACTATGACTATGCTCTCACCAACCGCATATTCTCTGAAGACATTTATGATACTACTACTTCTACTCTTCATATTTAACTACGTTAATTTTATTGTATTCACGCGTTTAAGTCAACTTTTCTGAGCACGTGGTCTCATTAAAAGATAATGAACGATCGGTACGACAATTAGGATGATAAAGAATATTCTAAACAAGTGATAACTTGAAATCATCGCAATATCTCCACCACTCTCCATCGCAACGACGATAATTTGAGCGAGACCTCCTGGAGCTGCCGCTAAAAATAAATTCGTAAATTCATGAGACGTAAACATCGTATAGATGATAACAAGTATCATACTTCCGACAATTAAACCGATGTTTTGTATGACAATTGCACATATATCACGTAATGAAAGTTGACTAAATAACGTCGTAATCTGCATTCCAATTCGAATACCGAATAAAATTTGTGCAAATGCAATGAGCACAAAATCTAGCGTAAATGGTGCTTCCGTTATTAAATTCCATACGATTGTTGGGACCATTGGACCGAGCAAGATTGCTGCTGGGAATTTTATCCTACGTAATAAACGATACATCACATATCCTGCTATTGGTATGAGTAACATATATACTGAAAACACTTCAGATAAGTTTGGCACTTCAGTAATTTTACTGACAGAAGTACTTTGAGAAAAATGTGTAATCATCGGCACTAATATGACGATAAAAACGATTCTCGAAGTCTGTGTTAAAGAAACGAGCAGTAAATCGGCGTTTTTATTTTCTTCTGCCATTATAATCATCTGACTTAAAGCACCTGGAACACTTGCAAGTACTGCTGTTTCAATCGTTGAATTCGTTAAATAGCGAAATGGTATTGATAAAAGTAAAGCGAGCAGAAGCGTTAAAATTGTAATAATAACGATATTGTACCAGTCATCTGTCATTTTAATAATCGCGGGTAATGTAAATGATGTACCAATTTGAATCCCCATTACAAATACACCGGAATTCGCAAATGGTTTTGGAAAATATATATCATTATCGATAATACGTATAAATAATAGCGTTCCGATAATTGACGCAAACAAGTATGCGAGTGGTATTGAGAAAAACTTAAATACAGCACCTATTAATACGATAAACACAAGAAGACATAATAATTTTAAAAATCTCAAACACCATCACCTCAATATAAAAATACCTCGAGAAATCTCGAGGTATTGTCTCTTATAGATGATAAATAAGTACTGGTAACAGTAAAAGAAACGCTACTACAGGCATTAACCAATATACTAATCGTTCTGAAGCAGGTTGTCTTTTATCTTTCTTTTGAATTGGCATAGTCATCCTACTCTCTTACATATTTATATATTAAATTATGCACATTTTTTCTAACGAAAGCAATACCTATTTCATAATACGTGAAAGTGCGTTTCTAAACGCCTCAATTGTAAACTTAATATCTTCCTCAGTATGTTTTGTTGAAAGGAACATTCCCTCGAATTGTGATGGAGGTAAATATACCCCTTCTTTAATCATTTCAGGATATAGTTTAGCAAATAATTTTAAGTCTGATCCATTTGCATCTTCAAAGTTTTCAACTGGACCACCTGTTAAGAAGAATCCAATCATAGAACCTGCACGGTTAATTGTAAATGGTACGTTAAACTCTTTAAAGACTTCTGTTAGTCCTTCTTCAATCATATCTCCTAAATGATTAAAGTGGTCATAACTCTCTTTATTGAGTTGTTTTAACGTGTGTAATCCAGCTGTCATCGCGAGTGGGTTCCCTGATAACGTACCTGCTTGGTAAATATCTCCAGCCGGTGCGATACGTTCGATAATTTCTTTTTTACCACCAAACGCACCGACAGGTAATCCACCACCGATGACCTTACCTAAACAAGTAATATCTGGATCGATACCAAAGTATCCTTGTGCACAGTTATATCCGACTCTAAAACCTGTCATTACTTCATCGAAAATTAATAGTGAACCATATTCATTCGTAATGTCTCTCACATATTGTAAGAAATCATTTACTGGAGGAACAACTCCCATGTTACCTGCGACTGGTTCCATAATCACCGCTGCAATGTCGTCACCGTAATGTTCAAATGCGACTTTTAAGCTTTCTTTATCGTTATATGGAACAGTAATCGTATTTTTAGCTGTACCTTCAGGAACTCCTGGTGAATCTGGTAAACCAAGTGTCGCAACACCACTACCTGCTTTAATTAACAGTGAGTCACTATGCCCGTGGTAGCATCCTTCAAATTTTAAGATTTTATTGCGGTTTGTATAACCTCTAGCAAGTCTAAGTGCTGCAAGTGTTGCTTCAGTACCTGAAGATACAAAACGAATCATTTCAACTGACGGTACACGGTCGATGACGAGTTTTGCGAGTTCGTTTTCTACTGCTGTAGGTGCACCGAATGAAGACCCTTTTTCAGCTTGTTGTTTAATCGCTTCAACAACCTCTTCATCAGTATGACCTAAAATTAACGGACCCCAGCTTAATACGTAGTCAATATACTCGTTACCATCAACGTCTTTCACTTTCGCACCTTTTGCGCTGTCGATAAATAACGGATCCATATTTACCGATTTAAACGCACGAACTGGAGAGTTAACCCCACCTGGCATTAAATGAACTGCTTCATCAAATAATTGTTTCGATTTTTCGTACATCGTTAAATTGCTCCTTCGTTAATTTTTTTACATAAGTCTTTTGCAAAGTACGTAATAATCATATCCGCACCTGCACGTTTAATAGATAACATTTGTTCTACGATAACATCTTCATCTAGTAAACCTTGTTCGATCGCATTAACAGTCATCGAGTATTCACCACTGACGTTATATGCAATGATTGGTAAATTCGAATTGTTTCTCACGTCACGGATAATATCAAGATATGAGAGTGCAGGTTTTACAATCATCATATCTGCACCTTCACGTGTGTCACTCTCTAACTCTCGTAATGCTTCTAAACGGTTTGCCGGGTCCATTTGATATGTTCTTCTGTCACCAAATGATGGTGTAGATTCTGCTGCATCTCTAAATGGACCATAAAACTTAGATGCGTATTTAATACCGTAACTCATAATCGGAACATGATAAAACCCTGCATCATCTAATCCTTTACGAATCTCTGTAACAAAACCATCCATCATGTTTGATGGTGCAATAATGTCTGCACCAGCTTTTGCTTGTGAAACAGCTGTTTCAATTAAGAGAGGTAATGTTTTGTCATTATCAACGTCTTTCGTGTTTGGATCGATGACACCACAATGTCCATGATCTGTGTATTCACATAGACAAGTATCTAAAATAACAATTAAATCAGGATATAATTTTTTAGATAGTTTACATGCCTCTTGAACAATCCCATTTTCATCATATGCACCACTACCAACGTCGTCTTTATGGTTTGGCACACCGAAGAAAATAACCGATTTAATACCGAGTTCATAAACTTCTTTTAGTTCTTCTTCAAGTAAATTTAACGAGATTTGGTAAACACCTTTCATCGATGGAATTTCTTTTTTTACGTTATCACGTTCCACGACGAAAATCGGATAAATTAAATCGTCTTTACGTAATGATGTTTCTCTCACTAAATCTCTCATAAATTCTGATTTTCTTAATCTGCGATGTCTATCAAATTTCATTTTGAAACTCCTTTTCCATTTCGTTAATCATACTTTCTAATGTCGCTTCTTTTGGTATCTTCGTTTTTACACCGTAAGATAATAAAGCACTTTGAGTGACGTGCCCAATAGAAATTACTTTTAAGTCTGTTAAGTCTTCTCTATTAAAATGCTCCATAAAAGCGTGGACTCCAGACGGACTAGAAAATGTGATACCGTCAATATCACATAGTATACGTTTTAACTCTCTTATCGTAATATCATTCGATGCGGGAGCATATAACGGTAAATCCGTTAGTTCTGCACCTTCACTTATAAAGTAATCTCGCATAATTGAACGCTTATCTTTACTCGCTGGATAAAGTACACGCATTCCCTTTTCCACTTTAAACTCTTCTTTAAACCCTTCTTGCGTATAATCACTCGGTTCAAAGTCAACGTGGAATCCTGCTTCGACGAGCGTTTCTGACGTCGTTTTACCAATAGACGCGATATGTTTTACATCGAGCATATTTAACTCGTCTTTAAAGAAACGGACGGTGTTTTTACTCGTAATTACGGCGTAATCATATTGTTTATTTAATATCGATTTATCATACGGTAATTTTTTAAACGTAATAATCGGTAGATGAATTAAATCTAAAGATGTTTCGACATCTCTAAAATGACTTTGAGTAACGACGACTCTTTTATTTATTTTTGTTGATTTCATCAATAATTTCTTTTGCACCGATTTTTTCCATTTCGTCAGCAACTAAATTACCGAGTACAACCGGATCGTCTCCAGATTTTTTAACGAGAAACTTCTCATTACCATCTTCACTCATAATGAGACCAGTTAAATATAATTCACCATCTACAAATTGTGCATTTGCTCCGATTGGCACTTGGCAACTACCGTCCATTCGTTTTAAGAATGTACGCTCTGCTGTCGTTTCAGTTGCTGTTTCATCGTGGTGAATCGTCTGTAATATTTCGTGCATTTCTTTATCATCTTCACGAATTTCTACGCCTAATGCGCCTTGCGCAACTGCTGGTATAAATTCTTCAGGATCAAAGTATTCAGTGACGACATCATCACTCCAGCCCATACGTTTTAAACCAGCTGCAGCGAGGATGATCGCGTCATACTCACCGTCACGCATCTTTTGAATACGCGTGTCGATGTTTCCACGTACCCAGTTCACCGTAATATCATCACGCATTTGTTGAAGTTGAGCTGCACGACGTAAACTTGACGTTCCGATAATTGAACCTGGTTTTAAATCTTTAAATGACACATTTCCATTCGATAAAAATGCGTCACGTCTATCTTCACGAACTGGTACAGCTGAAAGTTTAAACCCTTCTGGTAATTCACTCGGTACGTCTTTTAACGAGTGTACTGCCATGTCAATATCTCCAACTTTTAGTGCGTGTTCGATTTCTTTAACGAATAGACCTTTACCACCAACTTTACTTAATTGACGGTCGACAATTCTATCTCCTTTAGTTACGATTTCTTTTACTTCAAAGTTTACTTCTGGATTCTTTTCTTTTAACGATTCAATTAATTGCATCGTTTGAGTTTTTGCAAGACCACTACGTCTCGTCCCGACTACAACTGTTTTCATGATTGGCCTACTTTCTCACATTTTGTTTTTCTTTTCTTAGTTTTTCAATCGCTTGTAACGATTCATAATGTCTTTTATGAATATCTTCAACGATAGATTCAATACCAAAAATATGTTCCAGCTCTGTTAACTGTACTGCGCCTTTACGTTCATCCGCGAGTTCTTTCGTGTACGTAATAGGATCACGTAACATTTGGTTAATAATACTTTTCATATGTTTAGATATAATCGTCTTTTCACGTTTAGTTAAATCTGGTAACTTATTCGTGATGCTTTCAAACGTCGTTTCATGTATGTTTAATGCTTTCGTACGCATTGCTTCGATTACAGGTCGTACACCTTGCATTTCAACCCAGTTTAAAAATTCTTGAATTGATGTGTCTATCATCGCTTTAATTTTTTTAGCTTCTTCTTTTCTCTTTTTTAAATTATCATCGACAATTCCACTTAAATCATCGACATTATAATGATGGACGTTATTTACGTTATTAACATTTGGATCGATATCACGCGGTACAGCGATATCAATAAGTATGAGTGAACGCTCATCATCGACGTTACGGACTCTTTTAATCATTTCTTCAGTAATGATAAAGTTCGGTGCACCTGTACTTGAGATGACGATATCTGTATCTTTCAGTGCATCTTCTAATTCGTCCATCGGTCTAAATTGCCCTAAATAACGTTCTGCGAGTTGTTTGCCGTTATCTCTGTTACGGTTTACAACTGTTACATCACTCACACCATTAGACGTTAAGTTTAATAACGTTTCTTCTGACATTTCTCCCGCACCAAGTACGAGAACTTTAACATCTTGAATATTTGTAAAAATCTTCTTAGTGAGTTCTACTGCTGCATATGACATAGACACGGCATTTTTAGAAATATCTGTTTCACTATGTCCGCGCTTTGCGATTGTGATAACCTCTTTGAATAATCGATTAAAAATCTTGCCAGTCGTATGTTCTTCTTGTGCGAGTATAAACGCATCTCTAATTTGACCTAAAATTTGCGTTTCACCGAGCACCATTGAATCTAACCCTGCAGCAACCCGGTATAAGTGATGAATTGCTTCATCGTTCACTTTTAACTCTGTCACGTTTTTAACAGTTTCTAGTGGTATGTTAAAATACTCACTTAAAAAGTTTCTCGTGTAATAAGATCCTGTATGCACTTGATCAGTCACGACATATAATTCTGTTCGGTTACACGTTGAAAAAATTACCGCTTCTAATATGCTTTTTTGATCACGTAACGTATGAAGTGCTGGTACGATATCATGATCACTAAAATTAAGTTGTTCACGTTCATCTACGCTTGCTTTTCTATAGTTTATACTAAGTGCAATAACATGCATTTAGATTGCCCCTTACTTACTAATTAAATATTTTCACTTATATAATAGTATCAAATATAGGACCTTCTTTGAGTGTTTTGCCTCAATGTTCAATAATTTGTTAGATTCTCTCCTCAATTGCATCGAGCACTTTATCTACATTGTACTTCTCAGTTGAAGAAAATGGGATAATGACGTCTTCAGGTTCTAATTCTAATTCTTTTTTGATAATTGATACGTGTTTTTGTAATTTACTTTTAGGTAATTTGTCTGATTTAGTTGCTACGACAATTGTTGGTATATCGAGTTGCTTTAAAAAGTCATACATTAAAACGTCATCGTTTGTCGGCGGATGACGTAAATCGATAATTTGAACACACGCATGCAACGTCTCTCTATGAATAAAATAATTCTCTATCATCGATGCCCATTTTTCACGTTCTTTTTTAGATTGCTTTGCGTAACCATAGCCTGGAACATCGACAAATACGAATTGATTATCCGCATTATAAAAGTTTAACGTCACCGTTTTACCTGGTTTACTTGAAATTCTCGCGATATTTTTACGTCCACATATCGCATTGATAAAACTCGATTTACCGACGTTTGAACGCCCTGCCATCGCTATTTCTGGTAAATTTGTTTCAGGATATTGCTCTTTTGCTACTGCCGATATTAAAAATTCAATTTTGTTTGGATTTAATTCCATTTACTCCACCTCTAAAAAAAGGCCGTCTTATAAAAGACAGCCTAATAAATTATGCACTCTGTTCATTTAAGTGAATTTCGTTACCCTCAGCATCATATACTAAAGGATCTGTTTCATTCACAATCGTATCTTTCGTAATTTTAACTTTAGAAATATTATCATTTGACGGTACGTCAAACATAATGTCTACCATACGCTCTTCGATAATTGAACGTAATCCACGCGCACCTGTTTTTCTTTCTATCGCAAGTTTCGCGACCGCAACGAGTGCATCATCATCAAATTCTAACTCAACATCATCAAGTTCAAGCATACGTTTATATTGTTTCACTAAAGCATTTTTTGGTTCTGTTAAAATTGAAGTCAGTGCGTCTGTATCGAGCTCTTCTAAATTCGCTATAATCGGCACACGACCAATAAACTCAGGAATTAACCCGTAGCTTTGTAAGTCGTCCGGACGAACTAATGCCATTAACTCTTCATTCATATCGACATTTTCTTCGCCGCTACCAAATCCAATTACTTTCGCACCAATACGGCGTTTAATAATCTCTTCAATACCATCAAACGCTCCACCGAGGATGAACAGAATATCTTTCGTATCGATTTGAATCGATTCTTGGTTTGGATGTTTACGGCCACCTTGTGGTGGTACACTCGCAACTGTTCCTTCTAAAATTTTAAGTAATGCTTGTTGTACCCCTTCACCGGAAACATCGCGTGTTATTGACGTATTTTCACTTTTACGAGCAATCTTATCGATTTCATCGACGTAAATAATTCCTTTTTCAGCACGCTCAATATCATAATCCGCTGCTTGGATTAAACGGAGTAAAATATTTTCAACGTCATCTCCAACGTAACCCGCTTCAGTTAAACTTGTCGCATCCGCAATCGCAAACGGTACTTCTAACGTACGTGCTAGAGTTTGTGCGAGTAATGTTTTACCTGAACCTGTTGGTCCAATTAAAGCGATGTTACTTTTAGAAATTTCTACATCGTCATCACTTTCATGGTTAATACGTTTATAGTGGTTATACACCGCAACACTAAGTGCACGCTTTGCTTTTTCTTGTCCGATGACATACTCATCAAGCGCTGCTTGAATTTCACCTGGTTTTGGAATCTCAGTTAAAAATTCTTGTGGTGCGTCTTTTAATTCTTCTTCTATTATTTCGTGGCATAATTCAATACACTCATTACAAATGTAAACGCCACTTCCTGCGATCAGTTTTTGAACTTGATCTTGGTTTTTACCACAGAAACTACATGTTAGATCTTGATCATCTTCGTTAAATTTAAACATGTATACACCGACCTTTCGCTCTTACGTATATTACTATACTATACCGACTCTTTCAAATAAATTGTATTGATAAAAAAACTCTATACACATCCATGTATAGAGCTTTTCTTGATTTTATTGTTTTCTGTTATCTACTAAGAACTCAATTGCTTTTTGGTTTTTAATATCATTTTCAATGACAGATAAATCACCGAGTACTTTTTTGATGTCGTCTTTTGCCATTTGGAATTGGTCTGCTAACTTTTGTAATTCGTTATCGACATCTTCTTCAGTCGCTTCAATGTTTTCAGCTTGTGCAATTGCTTGTAAAGTTAAACCAGTACGTACACGTTTAAACGCGTCGTCTTTCATTTGCTCGAGTAAGTCTTCTTTCGTTTGACCAGAGATTTGCTCGAACAACTCTAAGTTTAACCCTTGTTGAGCAAGACGTTGTTCGTATTCTTGAAGCATTCTTTGTTGTTCACTTTCAACCATTGCTTCAGGAATTTCCATTTTCGCATTTTCAGCTGCTTGAACAACGAGAGATTCTCTTAATTCATAATCTCTTTCTTGTTCTTTAAAGTTCTTTAAGTCTTCTTCGATTTGTTTTTTAACTTCGTCAGCTGTTTCAACGCCTTCAAAGCCTTCTAATTCTTCTTTAACAAATTCGTCAGTGAGTTCTTTTGCTTCTTTTTCTTTTACTTCGTTTAATTTTACTTTAAACGTTGCGTCTTTACCTTGAAGTTCTTCTGCTTGATACTCTTCTGGGAAAGTAACTTCTACGTCTTTTTCTTCTCCAGCTTTAAGACCGATTAACTGATCTTCAAATCCAGGAATGAATGTACCACTACCGATTTCAAGGTCGTGTCCTTCCATTTCTCCGCCTTCGAATGCATCTCCATCAACGAAGCCCTTGAAGTCGATGTTTGCAACGTCACCTTCAGCAACTTCGCCATCTTTAACGACAAGCTCAGCATATTGACCGAGTAACGCTTCGATTTGTTCGTTTACATCGTCTTCAGATACTTCGGCATCGATTTCTTTACCTTCAAGTCCTTTGTATTCACCAAGCTCTACTTCTGGCTCTACAGTCACTTCTAATTCAAGTACTAAATCTTTGCCTTTTTCAATTTCTTTAACATCAACGCTCGGTTGATCGACTGGTTTAATACCTGTTTCATCAATCGCTTTGCTATAAGCGCCTGGTAAAACGATATCTAAAGCGTCTTGATATAATGATTCAACGCCAAAGCGTTTTTCGAACATTTGACGAGGAATTTTACCTTTTCTAAATCCAGGTACTTGAATATCTTTTTTTACTTTGTTGAATGCTTGGTCTAAAGCTTTGTCAAAATCTTCAGAAGGTACTGTAATTGTTAATGTACCTACGTTTCCTTCTTTCTTTTCCCAAGTTTGTGTTTGAGACATAATCATTTCCTCCGTTATTTTACATTTTAATTAACCTATTCATTGTAACATAATCGATTTTTCAATAAAAGTATCGACTACTTATGAATTTCTTTTTCAATTTTTAGTATCCAATCCGCCACAAAACCATTAAACGAATGCATGGGTAATTCGTTGTTTAACATTTTTGTATACGATATAAACCCTTTTGCTAGTTCTTTAGGTGTGAACGGCACTTTAAGAGGATACCATAGTAAACTAATGTTTAAAAATATTTCAATCGCTTGTTGTATGCGTTCCTCGTGGTCAAAGCGAAGCTGACCCTCTTCGACGATCCAACGAATCGTCGGTTCAACTTTTGCAGATTTCTCAAATTGTTTAAATTCACTCGTATGTGCATCAAACGTTTCACCAAATTTTTCTAGATGAATGACACCGTCATACTCTATTTCTTTTAAATAAATGACCATCAGTGATGCTACACTCATATCTCTTTCCGATTGAAGTAATTTATAAACATCATCACCATATGTCTCATCTTTTAAATCGATTAAATGCTCAACCGCAGCGATGACAAGTGTCGGATTTTCGGCGTTTAAATACTCATCTATATCAATATCTACCGTATTAAACACTTCATCATTATTTTCATTTGGTTGCGTCATCGTATTTCTTTTCTTTAACTCTTCTGTCGCATAATGTTTGCAATGTGTCGCAAATTGTATAAGTGAGGCTGCCATCCCACTCTCTTTACCTGTCACAGTAACGATATTAGACCATTCGAGTAATTCTTCATATAACTCTAAATTGAATAACGCTTGAAGGATCATGTTCAAATGAAGTTCCGCTTCATCGCGTGACACTTCTTTCGTTTGAAAACAAAGCTGTGCGTATTTATACATTTTTTCATATTCGTTTTTTTGAATTAACACATCATAATACATTTCGACTAAAGTGATATTTGTATGTTCTATTAACGTGTTATATTCAGCAAATCTATCTATAAAAAAATCAAAATCATTATCATGATAGAGTGCTTTTAAATCACGTTCGATTTTTTTAATAAACCGTGGGTGTGATGTTAAATTATTCATATAAATCACGAATGATGAGTTCACTCCACGTTTCGTAGTTTCCTAACTCTTTTAACTCTTCTCTTTTTGACCATATAAGTTGTAGCGTGTCTTCTTCATTCGTAAATACTTTTTCTTTGTCGACATTTACTTTAAATACGAGTCCAATATGGACACGTCCGACTTCGTTTGTATCATCGTTAATTAAACCGATTAGTTCAAAGGCGTTTAAGTCTTTCTTTTCTAAGCCAATTTCTTCTTGTAGTTCACGCGATGCGTTTTCAAACATTTTTTCTTTAATGTTTTCTTCAGATTCAATATCATTCATATGTCCACCGACACCGATTGAATGAAGTCCATGTAGACGAGATTCACCGCCACCTGTTAAACGTTTATAAACGAGCGTTTCATCTTCACTTTCAACAATCGTATATGATACGAGTTGTTTATACGACTCGTCTTCTTCCATATCTCCACGGCGTTTAATTTCATAGTCATCTAACGTCTTCGTGATTTCATTAAAACGTGCATCAGATTGACTTAAAAAACCGTTAAACGCATGTGCTTCATCATTAAATAAATCTTTTCTATTTACTACTAAAATCATTTCATCAAATTTACTCATCTATATACTCCTAATCTTTTACTGTCTTCATTATACTATAGTAATTTTTAATGTGTTTTGCTATAATTTCACATTGAAACAGGTTCGAAAACTTCCCTGTATAAAAAACTAAGGAGAATTACAATGAAATTTACTTCAAAAGATCTTGCAATTAATGCATGTATCGCCGCTTTGTATGTCGTCTTAACGACAATTAACCCCATCGGTCACGGAATGATACAAGTCCGCGTGTCAGAAATGCTCGCTATTCTTCCGTTTATAAACCGAAAATTTATACCTGGAATGATCGTAGGTGTAACAGTTGCAAACTTCTTTTCACCACTCGGGTATATCGACGTTCTTGTCGGAGTAGGATGTGCGGTCGTTTCGTATACAATTAGTTACTTTATTAAAAACTTATGGATAAACGTCGTACAATACGCAGTTGTATGTGGGCTTATCGTATCACTCATGCTGAAATCTGTATTAGGGATACCATATTGGCCATCAGTCATCGCGATATTCATATCGACATTAATCGTTGGTATGATTGGTGCAGTCATATTTAATGCTCTAAAAGAAAGACTAAAATTAGTAGATTAATATAAGCAGTAAAGCACCCAATATTATGGGTGCTTTTTAAATATACCAATTCACAACTTCTTGATTTTCAATTTTAGCAATTATATACGCCTCTTTATCGTAACCGTCGTATTCCATACCACTTACAGACATATAAATTTGCCCTTCATTCGGTTGATAATAAATGTCATAAGGTTCATCTCTAAATTCTTCATCCATACTGACTAAATCTTCGTTAATCAATAAAATAATATGATTTTTATCCATACGTTAAACTCCTTTATATACTTTTTTAATACGTGTATATCGTATACCCAACATAATCAGTAAAGTAATCTTTCATGAAGTATAAATAAAGGTATTTAAGAAAATAAAAAAGCCTGTAACTTTGAAGTTACAGGCTTTAATTACGTCCCGGGAGGGATTCGAACCCCCGACCGATGGCTTAGAAGGCCATTGCTCTATCCAGCTGAGCTACCGGGACCTATCAATGAACACAATAACCATTATAATAAATAGCACGTCTAAATGTCAACATGTTTTTTTATAATTATACGTGTTTCATTGATTCACTCGAGTTCGACTTGTTTTAACACTTCTCCGTCTCTTTTATAAAACGTTACGATTTTCTCTTCAGTGTCTAATACTGCATATGTTTCTGGCTCAGAACTTCTAGAAGCGGATATTGATCCTGGGTTTATACAGTAAACGTCATTAATTTTTTCTACTTTAGCGATATGCGTATGACCATATAACGCATAAATTGCACCGAGTACTTTCGCTTTTGAAGCGAGTAAATTTCGATCACGATTTACGTGGTATAAATGACCGTGTGTAAAATAAATAAGTCCGTCATATAATTGTTCAGTTCTAAAACTCATATCATAATCCGTATTTCCTTTAACATACTCATACGGTTCGAGTAGAGCATCTTCTGATGATAGTTCGCTATCACCGAGATGGATGTATAGATCAGCATCTATTTCTTTAGGCAATTTTTCAATCATTGTCTTTTCTCTATGGTTATCACTGACGATTAATACTTTCATTATTTCACCTAACTTTGAAGTCTATTAAATAAGTTTTCATCTTCTAATAACTTGTCGATGGCACGTTTTCGATGGGAAATCTCAGATTTTTCATCTGTCGATAGCTCGCCAAACTTTTTACCATCTAACGTTTGAAAGAGCGGGTCGTATCCAAATCCATTAGTGCCAACTGGTGCTTCTAATATTTCACCGAATACAACGCCCTCATACGTATACGCTGTTCCATCCGGAAATGCGACCGCAATAACAGAAGTAAAGTATGCGGATCTGTTTTCTTCACTTTTCATTAATTGTAATAACTTTTCGTTATTTTCTTGATCTGTCGCGTCATCTCCAGCAAAACGTGCAGATCTTACTCCTGGAGCACCTTCTAACGCTTCTACTGATAATCCTGAATCGTCACTGATTACAGGTAGATTCGTACGTTTTGCACCTTCTAATGCTTTTATTAAAGCATTATCTTTAAACGTTTCACCATCTTCTACAGGATCAAAATCTTCTAAAATAGATTGAATCCCAACAACTTCGAACTGTTTAAAAAATGATTTGAAATCATTAATTTTACCTTTATTACCACTTGCAATTACTATTTTGCTCATAAAATACTCCTATAATTGTACTGATTGAATCGTATATTTAAAATTCGGCATCCATTCGTTTAAAATTTCTTCGAATTGTTGATGGTCACCGTGAACGTAAATCTCGTGTATGATCTCATCGTCGTTTGAACTGAGTAACTCTTTAAACTCTAGTAACGTACTGACGTCTCTCGCAGTCTCTAATCCAGAATCGACGATATGTTTTTTATTTGAAAAATAATCATCAATCGCCTGTTTGATTAGCGGATAATGAGTGCAACCGAGAATTACTGTATCTGCATTTGTGTCTTTAACGCTCTTTAATGTCTCGTGAATTACATTATCTCGTATATCAGCATTTTTATAATTAAATGCCTCGATGAGTGGTACAAAATCTGGACACGCATGCTCTGTGACGATTGCTGATTTATTAATCTTTTGTATCGTCGACTTATATTTATGTGAAAGCATCGTACCTCGCGTAGATAAGACGAGAATATTGTCATTGTCTGAAATTTGTAATGCACGTCTTGATCCTGGTTTAATAACACCGATGACTGGGATATCTATCATCTTTCTAATTTCAGAAATAGCGAGAGCAGTCGCTGTGTTACAAGCAATGATAAACAGCTTTATATCTTTACGACTTAAAAAATTATATATTTCTTTCGTGAACGATAACACTTCTTCTTTCGATCGTTCGCCGTACGGGCATCTTAAACTATCCCCAAAATATACGATCTTTTCTCTCGGTAGTTGTCGTACGAGTTCTTTTACAACTGTTAATCCACCAACCCCAGAATCCATGACTCCGATCGCCTTATTGTTCATATGACATCGACTCACTTTTACTAATCATTCGTTTAAGTAGAGTGGATAACATTTCTTTCTCATCTTCAGTAAAATCACACGTAATTTCTTCGATAAACTGTACGCGCTTTTTAATAACTTGAGACAATAGTTCCGTACCCTTTTGTTCGATTTTTACGAGAACGACACGTTTATCTTTATGACCACGCTCTCTACGTACAAAACCACTACATTCAAGTTTGTCTATAATATCCGTCGTTGTCGAATACGCAAGATCTAACTTTTTAGCTACCTCTCCGATCGTTTGACCGTTCGAATCACTCACCCATTGTAGTGCGATAAATTGAATTTTTGATAGCTTATATTCTTTTAATATTTCACGTCCATACAGCCTTACTTGCACCGATAAATGCCTCAATGATTTTTCAATCGATGCACTATTCATATTTAAAGGCATACTTATCCCCACCTTAACCTATATGGCTATATTATACATGAATTAAAAATTGAAATAAAAAAAGATGTGTCGAAACACATCTTTTTGTATATTATTCTACTTCATGGTCACTACCAAAGAATGATTTAAACATATGGAATGTCGTTTCTCTTTGCATAGAAGCGATAGACGTTGTTAATGGAATACCTTTTGGACATGCTTTAACACAGTTTTGTGCCATACCACATTCAGATACTCCACCTTTGCCCATTAACGCATCTAATCTTTCGTCTTTGTTCATTCGTCCTGTTGGATGTAAGTTAAATAGACGAACTTGTGAAATCGGTGCTGCACCGATAAAGTCAGATTTGTCGTTTACATTTGGACACACTTCTAAACATACACCACAAGTCATACATTTAGAAAGTTCATATGCAACTTGACGTTGTTTTTCAGGCATACGAGGACCTGCACCAAGATCGTATGTACCATCGATTGGTACCCATGCTTTTACACGTTTTAAGCTATCGAACATACGTGAGCGGTCAATTTGTAAGTCTCTAACGACTGGGAATGTGCTCATCGGTTCTAACGTGATTGGTTGCGTGTACTGGTCAATTAGCGCAGTACATGATTGGCGTGCGTTTCCGTTAATAACCATTGAACACGCACCACAAACTTCTTCTAAACAACTCATATCCCAAGTGACTGGTGTTGTTTTTTCTCCTTTAGCGTTCACAGGGTTTCTTTGAATCTCCATAAGCGCACTGATGACGTTCATATTTGGTCTGTAAGGAATTTCAAAGTCTTCCCAGTAGCTTTGTGATTCTGGGTTTTCTTGGCGTTTGATTTTTAATTTAATAGTTTCTGCCATTTTAATACTCCTCTCAGATTACTTAGTATAGTCACGTACGCGTGGTGGGATTAGGCTTACATCAACGTCTTCATATTCAAAACGTGGTGCTTCCATTGGCCCTTCGTAATACGCTTTTGTAGTTTTAAGCCATTCTTCATCGTTACGGTCAGGGAATTCTGGTTTGTAGTGTGCACCACGAGATTCGTTACGGTTTAATGCACCGATTGTAATTACACGTGCTAACACTAACATGTTCCATAATTGTCTTGTGAAGAATGCAGCTTGGTTACTCCACTGCTTCGTATCGTCCATATTAATGTTATGATATCTTTCCATTAATTTAACGATTTCTTTATCAGTTTCAACTAATTTTGCGTTTTCTCTAACAACTGTTACGTTGTTTGTCATTAATTCACCAAGTTCACGGTGTAATTGATATGCGTTCTCTTCACCCTTCATGTTAAGAATGTTTTCCCAGCGATTTTCTTCGACTTTTACTGCTTCATCAAAAATTGCACTATCTAACTCTTCGTAAGTCGTTTCTAAAGAGTTCACATAGTCGATCGCATTAGGTCCAGCAACCATACCACCGTAAATTGCTGATAATAATGAGTTTGCGCCAAGTCTGTTTGCACCGTGTTGTGAATAATCACACTCACCTGCTGCAAATAAACCAGGGATGTTTGTCATTTGATCGTAATCTACATATAAACCACCCATTGAGTAGTGTACTGCTGGGAAGATTTTCATCGGAACTTTACGTGGATCGTCTCCAGTAAATTTCTCATAGATTTCGATAATACCACCAAGTTTAACGTCTAACTCATGTGGATCTTTATGAGAAAGGTCTAAGTAAACCATGTTTTCTCCGTTAATACCTAACTTTTGATTTACACATACATCAAAGATTTCACGCGTCGCGATATCTCTTGGTACGAGGTTTCCGTAGTTTGGATATTTCTCTTCTAAGAAATACCAAGGCTTACCATCTTTGTATGTCCAAACACGTCCACCTTCACCACGTGCTGACTCACTCATAAGACGTAATTTGTCGTCACCAGGAATTGCGGTTGGGTGAATCTGGATGAACTCACCGTTTGCGTATACTGCACCTTGTTGGTACACGATTGACGCTGCTGATCCAGTGTTAATCATTGAGTTTGTCGATTTACCAAAGATAATACCAGGTCCACCTGTAGCCATAATAACCGCATCAGCACCGAACGAACGAATTTCACCCGTTTTGATGTCTTGAGCAGTAATACCACGTGCACGACCTTCATCATCTTTAACAATACCTAAAAATTCAAAGCCTTCGTATTTTGTTACTAAACCTTCAACTTCATATTTTCTTACTTGCTCATCAAGTGCGTATAATAACTGTTGACCAGTCGTTGCACCTGCGAATGCCGTACGGTGATATAACGTTCCACCGAAACGACGGAAGTCGAGTAAACCTTCTGGCGTACGACTAAACATAACGCCCATACGGTCGAGTAAGTGAATAATTTTTGGTGCTGCTTCAGTCATTGCCTTAACCGGTGGTTGGTTGGCTAAAAAGTCTCCACCGTACACCGTATCATCAAAGTGTTTATAAGGTGAATCTCCCTCACCTTTTGTATTTACGGCACCGTTAATTCCACCTTGTGCACATACAGAGTGTGAACGTTTAACTGGAACAATTGAAAATAGATCAATTTGTGCGCCGCTTTCTGCTGCTTTTATCGTTGCCATTAGACCTGCAAGTCCACCCCCGACAACGATAACTTTATTATTTGCCATTAGTGACACTCCTTTAAATAAATGCGAATAATGTTTGAACGCCGATGAATCCAACAATTACAAAAACGATAATCGCAACATAGCTCATTATTTGCTGAGATTTTGGTGATTGTGTAATTCCCCATGTAATCATGAATGACCATAATCCGTTTGCAAAGTGGAATACGACCGCAAGAACACCGACTACATAGAATACAAACCAAAATGGACTACCGAGAATATCTGCCATCATATCAAAGTTTACTTCAGCACCTAGTAGTACTTGGAAACGTGTTTGATAGACGTGAATCGCAATAAATACGAATGCAATAATTCCCGTAATTCTTTGAATAAGGAACATCCAGTTTCTGTATGTACCGTATCGACCTACGTTGTTTTTTGCAGTAAATGCAATATACACACCGTAAATACCATGGAATAAAATCGGTAAGTAAATGACAAATGTTTCAAGAACTAAAACAAAAGGCAAGTTACCCATGAATCCAGCAGCCGTGTTAAATGCTTCTGGTCCACGTGTTGCGAAGTTGTTGATAATTAGGTGTTGAACTAAGAACACACCAAGTGGCACAACTCCAAGCAATGAATGCAATCTTCTCACAAAAAAGCTCGAATCTTGTTTAGACACTATTGTCCCCCCTAACCAAATTAACAAATCATAGTGTTTGCTTTATATTTTACGACTCATTATCAGTTAAATCAAGACACTATAAATCCTTTTCAGCTATTATTGTTAAGTTTTTCAACAATTGCTTCTGAAACGCTTTGGGGAATCCCAATTCTTTGGAAATCTTCAACGGATTTTGTCCTCATATTTTCAACTGATCCAAATGCACGTAACATCGCTTGTTTACGCTTTGGACCAAGCCCTTTAATATCGTCTAACGCAGAACGAAATGCTGTTTTTTTACGCGTATTTCGATGGAACGATATCGCAAAACGGTGCACTTCATCTTGTATACGTTGTAGTAAATAAAACGTTTGTGAAGTCTTTTTTAAAGGAACGATTGCTGCAGTTTCTCCGTATAACAACTCTGCTGTATTATGTTTGTCGTCTTTTTTCACGCCAGCCACAGGAATAAATACGCCGAGCTCATCTTTTAAAATACTTTTCGCAGCGTTCATTTGTCCGATACCTCCGTCTACGATAATGAGATCCGGAAGCGGTAAACCTTCACGTAATACACGGCTATAACGTCTGCGAATCACTTCTCTCATCGATTCGTAATCATCTGGTCCTTCAACCGTACGAATTTTATATTTTCTATATGACTTTTTATCTGGCTTTCCGTCAATAAATGTGACCATCGCACTGACAGGGTCTGCGCCTTGAATGTTCGAGTTATCAAACGCTTCGATATGCCTTGGTGTTTCAATATTCAGTACGTCTCCAAGTGTTTCAATCGCTTCTGTCGTCCGTCTTTCATCTCGCGCGATAATTTCAAAGCGACTTTTAATTGCAACTTCGGCATTTTTACACGCTAAATCAACCATTTCACGTTTACCCCCGCGTTTTGGGGTGATTGTTTTCATCGGTAATGCTTTATTTAAAATCGATGGATCGATTGATACTGGTAGGTGAACTTCTTTTGGTTTTAAGTTCGAATCTAGCTCATAGAACTGAAAGACGAAACGGTTAAATTCTTCGTCGACTGTATCATTCATTGCAAACATTTCTGCTTTTTTTTCAATCAGTTTACCGTTACGAATTAGCAAGACACTAACTGCCATCCAACCTTTATATGTGTAAAATCCGAACACATCTCTCGCTGTCATATCGCTCGTTAACATATTTTGTTTTTCCATAGTCGCATTTATATGATGTATTAAATCACGATATTCTTTCGCACGTTCAAACTCTAATGATTCTGCTGCATTTTGCATTTTATTTTCAAGTTCAGATATGACTAATTCAGTGTCACCGTTTAAAAAGTTTGTAATACCTTGAATCATTTTATCATTTTCTGCTTTTGTTACTTCATACACACATGGTCCTAGGCACTGCCCAATGTGGTAATACAAACATAATCTATCCGGCATCGTATCGCATTTTCGTAACGGATAAATCCGGTCGAGTAATCGTTTTGTTTCATGTGCACTATAAGCGTTTGGATATGGACCAAAATATTTACCTGTTCGTTTATTAACAGTACGTGTAACGAGTAATCGTGGATGTCGTTCATTCGTAATTTTTATAAACGGATAACTTTTATCGTCTTTTAATAAAATGTTATAGCGTGGTTGATGCTTTTTTATTAATGTATTTTCTAGTAATAATGACTCAACTTCAGAATCTGTGATAACAAAGTCAAAATCGACGATGTCACTCACGAGTCGCATTGTTTTTTCATCGTGTGCACCTGTAAAATATGATCGTACACGATTTCTTAAGTTTTTAGCTTTACCGACGTAAATAATTTCATCGCGCTTATTTTTCATTAAATAACAGCCAGGTTCTTTTGGTAACACCGAAAGTTTTAACTTTAACTGTGAATCTTTTTCCATAAGTAATCCCTCAATTGATATAAAAAAAGCCGCTTATCGCGGCTCAGTCGTATATTATAAGTGTTTTTCGATTAATGAAACGAGTTGCTCTTTTGGTTGGAAGCCAACAACTTTGTCTACTTCTTCTCCATCTTTCATAAGAATTAAAGTAGGAATAGACATAACGCCGTAATCAGCTGCAGTTGCTTGGTTGTCATCCACGTTTACTTTAAGGATGTCTGCTTTACCTTCAACTTCTGTTGCTACTTCTTCTAGTACTGGTGCAATCATCTTACATGGTCCACACCAAGGCGCCCAAAAGTCTACAAGTTTTACACCTTCGCTAATTTTTTCTTTAAAATCTGAATCATTTACATCATAAATTGCCATAGTATTATGCCTCCAAATTGTATTGTAAATATATTATAACAGTTTTTTTTATATAGAAAAATATTATGCTTATTGAAATACAGTTAAATATAATATCCCTGCAATAAACATAATCACTGCAAATGTGATCAGTACTTTTGCGAGCTTATACATATCAAAATTATCCATATTTAGCACCTACTTCATCGTCACAATCGTTACGCCAAATCCACCTTCTGACGGTAAACCTTGTCTAAACGATTTTACTTTACTATGTCTTCTAAGTGTTTTTTCAACTGCCTCTTTTAAAGCACCTGTCCCTTTACCGTGGATGATTTCAACTTCATTTAAATTCGATAACACGACTTGATCTATATAACGGTCAAGTCGAATGACCGCATCTTCATATCGCTCTCCGCGTAAATCCAGTTTATTCGGAACACTTTGTCGACTTACTTTTCTAGAAATGACCGGTTTTACTTTTTTCTCTTTACGCTTTTTAAGCTCGTTACGTGGGATTTTCATCTTAATTATACCCATTTGAACAGTGACCTCGTCACCATCGACTTCGATGACATCACCTTTTTGTCCGTACGATAAAACATCGACAGAATCACCGACATGAAGTTCTGTATTATCTTCTGAAGTAACCTCTTTTTTAATATCTTTTTCATAATAGCTATCTGTTAATGCCTTTTTAGCTTCGATAAGTTTATGTGATTCGATATTATCAACACCGAGAGACTTCATGAGCTCTAGCTCTTCGATAATTCCAGATGCTTTTCTTTCTGCATCTTTAATGATGGTATTTGCTTTATCTTCAGCCGCTTCAATGAGTCGAGTTTTCTGATATTCGTAGTCTGCCATAAATCCGTTTAACGTTTTATGAATATCTTTAGTTTCTTTTAATAATTGATACGTTTCTTCCTCATGGATTCTCGCAGATTTTGTATGTCGTTCTAACGACTCGATCATTTCGTTGATTTCAAAGTTATCTCTTCCGGACAATTCTTCAGCACGACGTATGACTGAGGAATTTAACTTTAGTTTTTCTGAGATTTTAAATGCGTTTGATTTACCTGGAATACCGATCATTAAACGGTACGTTGGTGACAATGTGTCGACATCAAATTCCATCGACGCATTGATTACGTCTTCACGGCTATATGAAAACGACTTTAACTCTTTATAGTGTGTCGTTGCTATCGTTTTAATATTTTTATCGAGTAAAAATTCTAATATGCTGATCGCGAGCGCTGCCCCTTCTTCTGGGTCCGTTCCTGCACCGAGCTCGTCTAAAATAACTAAACTGTCTTTTGTCGCAACGTCTAATATATGACTAATATTCGTTAAATGACTTGAAAACGTCGATAACGATTGCTCGATAGACTGCTCGTCACCAATATCCGCATAAATACTATCAAATACTGGGAGTCTTGAGCCGTCTAACGCTGGAATTGGAATCCCACTTTGAGCGAGCGCTGCACATAAACCAATTGTTTTAATCGTAACAGTTTTACCACCAGTGTTTGGTCCTGTAATAATGACCGACAAATCACCGATATGAATATCGTTTTTTACAACTTCATCGATATCAATCAGTGGATGATACGCCTTTGTTAAATGGAGTTCTTCATCTTCACTTATAATTGGAATTGTTCCGTTTATAGCATTACCGTATTTCGCTTTCGCGTGCACGAGATCTAAATGATGAAGTATATCATCGATAAGAATTAACGATTCTGCTTCTAATACAACTCTCTCTGTAAGTTCAATTAATATCTTTTCTACTTCAACATTTTCTTGTTCACGTAGTCTCGCAATTTTATTTGATAATTCGACGATGGCCATCGGTTCAATGTATACCGTCTGACCTGTCGCACTTACGTCGTGGACGATACCACGCACTGAACTTTGAGAGTCTGCTTTAACTGGAAGTACAAACCTATTATTTCTCATCGTAATAATTGAGTCACTTAAATGCTTGCTAGATTTTCTTAAAATGTCGTTTAAGCGCGTACGAATTGAACTTTCTTCACGTGTAATTTGTTGACGTATTTTTAATAATTCGTTTGACGCGTGATCTAATACGCCACTTTCATCGATTGTACTCGTAATTTCTTTATAGAGGGCTTTATCTTCAGGGAGTTGTGACGTGTAGCGTTCAATTGACTGAAGTTCTATTTCGTTTTCTTTAAATGATTCGATCACACGATTCAACGTATCTTTACGATATAAGTTACTTTTAATTTTTAAAAACTCATCGACCGTTAACACACTACCAATTTGAGCACGTTTTACATAGCCTTTCATGTCTGAAATGCCTGCCATCTCTAAGTTTTGATGGCGTAAAATCGTTAAAATATCATCTGTTTCAGCAAGGTTTTCTTTTACTTCTATTACAGACGTTTCAAATAATTTAGGAGATATTTTACTTTTCGTTTTTTCACTCATTGCATACGATTTTACTCGCTCTAAAATTTTGTTAAATTCTAGAGCGCGTATTGTACGTTCATTCATTTCTTATCACTTACCATCTTCTATAAATTGTTTAAATTCTTTTCTAGACAACGTGTTTAACACGTTTTTCTTATTTACTTGACCTTTTTGAAGTGTTGCGATGCCGTATTCCATAAACGCTAAATGATCGATATGATGCGCGTCTGTATTTACTGTTAACATGATATCTTTTCCATAAATAGCGTCGCTCGATAAATCTAAACGATTCGGATTCGCATTCACTTCTAAAATAGTACGCGTATCTTTTGCGATTTGTAACAACTCTTCCATATTAACATTATAGCCGTCACGTCGACCAATTAACCGCCCTGTTGGATGCGCGATGTGTCTGACATATGGATTATGCATTGCACATTTTAGTCGGTGCATAATTTCCTCTTCAGTCTGATTGAAGTTAGAGTGAATGCTCGCAATGACGTAGTCGAGCGATTTTAATATATCATCTGAATAATCGAGTGTTCCGTCACTTAGAATATCCATTTCAGTACCTGCATAGACGTCAATTTCATCATATTCATCGTTAATTTTACGTATTTCTTCGATTTGTTTTAGTAAACGCTCTTCACTTAACCCATTTGCAACGGGTAAACTTTTTGAGTGATCAGTAATGATGATATACTCGTACCCACGCTCTATACATGCTTCAACCATCTCACGTATACTATATGCACCATCACTATACGTCGTATGCATATGAAGGTCTCCCTTAATATCATCGAGCGTAATAATCTCACTCATATTAACGTCTACTTCAGAACCAGTTTCACGCATCGCCGGCGGAATATACGATAAATCAAAGTGTTTATAAAACTCCTCTTCACTATCAAACGTTAAAATTTCTCCGTTACTTTCGACGCCGTATTCATTAATTTTTTCGTTACGTGATTTTGCGATTTGTCGCATTCTCACGTTATGATCTTTACTCCCTGTAAAGTGCTGTAACGTAGAGTAATATTCGTCACCTTGAACGAGCCTAAAATCTACTTGTATATTGACTAAACCTTCCGTATATTGAATCGAAACCTTTTTATCCCCTTTAGTGATAAACGACTTAAAAAAGGATGCGTCTTCAATGTCTTTTATGAATTCGTGACTGTCACTTAACTGAACGATAAAATCAATATCCCCACTCGTTTCTTTGAACCTTCTTGCACTACCTGCGATGTCAAAGCGTTCGACATAATTTAATGAAGATAAAAAACTTTCAATGTTTTTTTGTATCGTCATGACTGTAGATATTGGATGGCGCTTAACATCACTTAACGAAATCAGACCATTTAGTATATTTTCTTCGGTCTTTTTACCAAACCCAGGGAGTTGTTGAAGTTTGCCGTCCCGTAAAAACCGTTCGAAGTCATCTAAATTGTCGATACCTGTCTCTTCATAAATCTTTGCGACTCGTTTTGCACCGAGCCCTGGAATTTTTGTCATATATGTTAACCCGACAGGTGTACGTTCTTTTAATTCGTTTAACACTGTACTTTGATTCTTCTCTAAATATTCTTCGATTACTTCTTTTGTCGATTTACCGATACCTTTTATCCCGTCGAATGATTCAATTTCAGAAAGTGCGCGCGGATCTTTTTCGAGCGCTGCTGCTGCTTTTCTATATGCAGAAACTTTAAATGAGTTTTCTAAATTTAATTCTAAATACGTTGCGATTTCTTCGAGCATACGTATAATATCTCTTTTTGTCATCTGTATACCTCCATAAAAAATAGGGCCACTCTGGCCCTACTATAAGCTATATTTGTGACCAGTCTTTTAACTTGCCAGAAATAAATAACGTATGGTCGATTATAAACGTCGCTAAGCTTGAGTTACCGACCATCTGTTGTAGTGTTGTTGATGGAACTGTCCCAATGAAAAATAAAACGATCGCTAAAATGTACAGACATTCAATAATTCCTAACACTGTTCCAACAATTTTACTCGTTTTTCTATCAAAAATAATTTGATTGATGTAGTCAAATACACTAATCACAATCTGAATTATAATTTTTGACACGATAAAAATAATTAAAAACGCAGAAATATAATAATATGCTTGTTCTAAATTCGCAATATCATCAAAGACGATATTGTTTACTTCAGAAAGGCTAGATGGGTACGGCATAATTAGATCGAGTCGGTCTCCGAGCTGTTTATAATTGAGTCGCGCAATAATAATGGCTGATAACGTACCGAAGAAATGTAAAAACTGAAGGATGCCTCCACGTCTATAGCCTACAATTCCACCAATTACGATGAGTATAATAATTAAAATTGTCATAGACTATTCCTTTGACTCTTTTAATTGCTTTAAGACATCTTCATACTTTTCTTCGAGTTGTAAGTAATCATCCATTAAGTTTACACACGTTAACACTGCTTTACGATGTAAATCTAAACCAGCATTCATACGTGCAACTTCACTTATTTTTTCATCGACCGCTTCAGCAACTCGCTCTAAGTATTCTCTATCATTTGCACCGACTAACGTATATTCATTATTGTAAATTTTAACAGATACTCTATTCTTTTTATTTTCCATAGTACTCTCTCTTTTTCATCAATAATTCATTTAAATTTATTTTAATTATACTGAAGGATGTGCGTATTCACAACAAATCTAATTAAATCATTGAAAAAAGAGGCAAATATGCCTCTTTATTATTCACGAATCGTAAATCCTTCTGCTTCTAACTTTTCAATAATTGGATCATGTGCTTCTTTTACATCACTGTCTTTTAAAGTGTCTTCTTTATTGAGATAAATTAAATGTAATCCGATCGACTTTTTATCGTCGTCAATATGTTCGCCTTCGTACACATCAAATGGATATACATCGACTAAATAATTCGGACGTAACGACCAGATTAAATCGATAATCGATTGAGACGTAATCTCTCTCGGCACTTCTAGAGCGATATCTCGAGAAATCGAAGGGAATTTAACGATTGGTTCGTACTCAATTGATGCACTATTGTCTAAAATATATGCGAGATCAATTTCAGCAACTGTCGTTTGTCCTAAGTCATGTGTTTTACGATACGTCGGATGAAGCTCACCAATGACTCCAACATTAACGTCATCTAAGAAAATGTGAGCACTACGACCTGGATGTAGTTCCTCGTAGTCTTGCGTCGCTTCAAATCGTACAGAACTTAATAAATTAAACTCTGTAAAAATTGCTTCGACAATTCCTTTAACGTGATAGAAGTCCGGTTCGTGTGTTGTTTTTAACCATTTCGTGTCATTTACTTTACCTGTCGATAAAATTGCTAACTTTTGAATCTCATCTGGTAACTCTGTTTGACCATTTGATTTAAATACATTTCCAATTTCAAAAATTTCAACACGCTCTTGCATACGGTTCATATTATATGTCGCGTTATCAACGAGGTGTGGGATAAGACTCGTTCTTAACACTGAATGCATTTCACTCATCGGCATGCTAAGTTTTAACCCTTCTTTTAACGGTGTAAATAAACCGATATTTTCTTCACTCGTTAATGCGTAGTTAATCGTCTGACTATAGCCATTTGACATTAACAATTCACGCATACTTCTCGTTTTCACTTGCGAATCTGTTAGTTGACCCGGCGTGATTTTACTATATTTCGGTAATGTTGAAGGGATATTATCATAACCATAAATACGTGCGACTTCTTCAGAAATATCTTCTTTAATTTTTAAATCGTCTCTTCTAGACGGGATATAACACGTTAACTCATTCTCACCTTCGACTTTAATGCCAAGTCGGTTTAAAATTTCTTTAACCTCATCAGAACTTAGAGATAATCCAAGTCGTTGATTTAAAAAGTCGACTGAAGTCTTAATTGTCGTATCCTCTAAATCTAACTGTCCATCAGATATAATTTTTTCCTCTACCGTTCCGCCTGCGTACTTTTCAAGTAAATGTGCCGCACGGTTTAATGCTTTTAATACAAACACGTGCGATACGCCTTTTTCAAAACGTTGTGATGCCTCACTACGTAGGTTTAAGCGAGATGACGTTTTACGGACATTGACCGGATCAAATAGCGCAGATTCAATAACAACATTTTTCGTGTCATCTTTAACTTCAGAAAAGTCTCCACCCATTACGCCTGCGAGGGCGACTGGCTCTTTACCGTTCGTAATGACGATATCTGACTCTAACAGTTCACGTTCTTTTCCGTCAAGAGTCGTCATCGTCTCACCATCTTTAGCATAACGCGTTACAATTTCTGTACTACCAATTTTATCGTAATCAAACATATGAATCGGTTGACCAAATTCTAATAATACGTAGTTAGAAATATCAACAACGTTATTAATTGGGCGAATTCCAGACTTAATTAAACGCATCTGCATCCATAACGGACTCGGTTGAATCATTACGTCTCTAACGACACGCGCACCGTAATAAGGAACGCTTTCTTTATCTTCAATCGTTACAGATAATTTTGAAGCTGACTCGTGTTCTTTAAACGTCTGATCCGGTTCTGTCACTTCTCCACCAAATAGTGCGCGCGCTTCATACGCACTACCTATCATTGATAACGCATCTTTACGGTTTGGTGTGAGATCATACTCTAAGACGTAGTCATTTAAGTAAAGTGCTTCTAACGCATCTTGTCCGACTGTCACATCTTCATTCTCACTAAAGATGAAAATACCATCTTCATATTTTTTAGGCGTTAAATCTTTCTCTATACCGAGCTCTTCTAAACTACAAATCATACCGTGAGATTCTACACCACGTAATTTTGCTTTACGGAGTTTAAGTCCTGGAATTGTGCCGCCAACTTTTGCAACGATGACGTAAACCCCTGCTTTAATATTTGGTGCACCACACACAATTTGTACTGTTTCGTCCCCGATATTCACTTTTGTGACGTTCAATTTGTCCGCATCAGGATGCTGCTCGCATTCTTCAACGTAACCGACAACTACGTCTTTTACTTCTTCTCTATAATCGATAATGTTATCGACTTCAATACCGCTTCTAGTAATCTTTTCACTTAACTCGTGTTTTGAAACTTCTAGCGGGATAAACTGATCTAACCATTCTTTAGATACTCTCATGTTTAACCCCTCTTTCTTCAATATATTTAAACTGTTCTAAGAATCGTAAGTCGTTTGTATATAAATGACGGATATCTTCAACACCGTAATATAACATCGCCATACGGTCTGGTCCCATACCAAAAGCAAATCCGCTATATTCACTACTATCAAATCCGGCCATTTCTAATACGTTCGGGTGCACCATACCAGCACCTAAAATTTCAATCCATCCGGATTGTTTACAAACGTTACATCCTTTTCCGCCACATTTAAAGCACGATACGTCAACTTCAACACTCGGCTCAGTAAATGGGAAGTAACTTGGACGTAATCGAATTTCACGGTCTTGACCAAAAATTTCTTTTAAGAATAATTCGAGTGTCCCTTTTAAATCTGCAAGAGAAATATTTTTGTCGACAACAAGTACTTCAATTTGAGTAAATTGATGAGAATGAGTCGCGTCATCACTATCTCGGCGATACACTTTACCAGGACAGATAATTTTAATAGGTCCTTTACCTTTAGCTGCATTTAATACGCGTGCTTGTACTGGTGACGTATGTGTACGCAGTAGTGTTTCGTTAGAAATATAAAACGAATCTTGCATATCACGTGCTGGGTGAGATTTAGGTAAGTTTAAAGCTTCAAAGTTATAGTAATCACTTTCAACTTCATAACCTTCATACACTTCATAACCGAGACCGACAAAAATATCTTCGATACCGTCGATAATATGTTGAAGCGGATGTTTTCCACCGATTGGACGTTGTCTTCCTGGTAACGTAACATCAATCGTTTCATTTTCTAATTTTTTCTTTAGTAAACGTGCTTCAAGCTCTTCAATACCTTGCTCTAATTTTTGTTGAATTGATTGACGTAGCGCATTGACGCTTTGTCCGAATTCCTTTTTCTCTTCATTTGGAATGTCTTTCATATGTTGCATTAACGTCGTGACAGTTCCTTTTTTACCTAAAAATTTAACGCGTAAATCGTCGAGTTGTTTACGATCCGCGGCATCTTCAAATAGCGATTCAAATTTTTCTTTAATCGCTTGCATATCGATGTCTTTATAACTCAATACTTTCACCTCATTTATTTTTTCGCATAAAAAAACTCCATCCTATAACAATAGGACGGAGTTCCGTGGTACCACCTAAATTCCTGTTAAACAGGCTCTCTCATTTGATAAGGAAATGACCCTTTAACTTCATCTGTTAGGTGAACCCTGACTATAGTATGAGAATACTTCCACCAATCGTATTCACTCTCTGGTCATACTAACGTTGTCATTTATGCCTACTTCGCTTGAAGTTATTATTCGATTGACTTAATTATACATGATTTTTTAAAAAACTTAAAGACTATACTGATGCATTAAAATACCACCAGCAACGGCGACATTTAAACTTTCAGCGTCTCCTGGCATATCAATTTTTACTTTATAATTCGCATGCTCGAGTACTTCTTGGCTAACACCTTGACCTTCGTTACCTAGAACAATCATTATTTTTTCATCTGTGATTTTATCTGTAAGTGATTGTCCTGAAAGATCTGTCGTAAGTATTGTCCCGTTGAAATTTTGCATCACTTCAATCAAGTCTACGTCTTCTAGTGAGACGTGAAAATGGCTACCTTGACTACTTCTTAGTACTTTATCGCTATAAGGATCAACTGTGTTTTTACCGATTAAAATACGTTTAAAATTAAAGGCATCGGCTGTACGAATTAAAGTGCCAAGATTTCCAGGATCTTGTATACCGTCAATAGCAAGGACTCGATCACTTTCAATACTTTTTGTTTCCATACGAACGACTGCGATAATACCCGGCGGTGTCACCAGTTTCGATAGCGACGACATGACGTCTTTTGTGACGACAGTCGTTTTTAAATCAAAGTTAAACGTATCTGTTTCAAGCACGAAAATCTCTTCAATATGTGCACCAAACTGAATCGCTTCTTCGATTAAGTGTTCACCTTCAATTAAGAATTGTTGTGCTTTTGTACGCCCTTTTTTAGTTAATAGTTTACGTATTTCTTTGATACGCTTATTATCTTTAGACGTAATTACCATTTGATATTGTCAACGACGTCATCATTTAATGATTTTACGATTTCAACGACAAGTTTTACTGCATTTTTAAAGTCTTCACGGTGCATGATGCTTACGTTTGAGTGCATGTATCTTAAAGGTACTCCGATCGCAAGTGATGGTACGCCGTCGTGAACTGTATGGAAACGTCCAGCATCTGTTCCACCACCAGGGATAGCTTGAAGTTGTACGTCGATTCCTTTTTCTTTCGCGAGCTTTTGAACGTGTTTTCTAAATCCGACGTGTCCAATATTTGTCGCATCTAACATGACGAGTAATGGTCCGTCTCCAAGCACTCCAACACCGTCACTCGTTTGAAGTCCTGGAGTATCTGTTGCGATACCAACATCAATTGCAATCGCAAGGTCCGGATTTACTTTATGTGCAGCAGTTTGTGCACCGCGTAGTCCGACTTCTTCTTGGACTGTCGCTCCACTCACTAAGTTAATATCAATTTCTTCTTCTTTTAATTCGTTTAACACTTCCACCGCAAGTGCACAACCGAATCTGTTATCAAATGCTTTTGCTAAAACGTAATCTTTGTTTGCCATTTCTGTAAATTCAGTATAAGGCACGATCATGTCTCCAGGCTTAACTCCGAGAGATTCTGCTTCTTCTTTATCTTTTACACCGATATCTAAATACATATCTTTAATATCGACTGTTTTCTTACGTGCTTCAGGCGATAACATATGTGGAGGTGTAGAACCAACAACACCAATATACTCGCCGTCATCTGTCACGAGTGTCATTTTTTGAGATAAAATAACTTGACTCCACCAACCACCGATCGGTGTAAATTTAATAAACCCTTTATCGTCAATTTGTGTGACCATAAATCCGATTTCGTCTAAGTGACCACCAATTAAGATCGTGCGTGATCCATTCCCTTTTTTCTTACCGAAAATACTACCTAAGTTATCCTCAATGAGCTCATCAGAAACTGGTGTTAAATATTCTTTCATTAGTTTTTTAACATCATATTCAAAACCAGAAATTCCATTCACATCTGTTAGAGACTTTAATAATTCTAATTGTTTATCCATATGTATCCCCTTTCTTTTATAATCATTATTTTAGCACATTTAAAATCTGATTTATTAATCCTGAATCAAATAATAAAAATATATCTAAACTAAAAAATCCACATTGATTACTCAATGTGGATGATAGACATTATTTTAAAGCGTCTTTTGCTGTGTTTACTAACTGTTCGAATGCTTTTTCATCGTTAATTGCGATTTCAGAAAGCATTTTACGGTTCATTTCGATGCCAGCAAGTTTAAGACCGTTCATTAAACGGCTGTAGCTGATGTCGTGTTGACGCGCTGCAGCGTTAATACGTGCGATCCATAATTTACGGAATTCACGCTTTCTATTTTTACGGTCACGGTATGCATATTGACCTGATTTGATTACTTGTTGCTTCGCAACTCTATATAAATTTCCTTTAGCACCGAAGTAGCCTTTTGATTGTTTTAATAATTTTTTACGTCTTTTACGAGTAGTTACTCCTCTTTTAACACGAGCCATTGTTGTTCCTCCTTAAAAATTACTTACCAGCTTTAGCTAATAAATGTTTTAATCTTCTTGCGTCTGACTTAGCAACTAATGCTGGTTGACGAAGTTTACGTTTTTGTTTTTTAGTTTTGTTTGCCATTAAGTGGCTAGTAAACGCTTGTGAACGTTTAAACTTACCTGATGCAGTTTTCTTAACACGTTTTTTGTAACCTTTATGAGTTTTCATTTTAGGCATAATAAATTTCCTCCAAAATCAAGTATTATTTTTCTTTTTTAGGAGCTAAGACTAAGAACATCGAACGACCTTCCATTTTAGGACGGACTTCTAAATCTCCTTCTTCTTTTAGCGCCTCTGCAAACTTAACGAGAACATCTCTACCGATGTCTTTATGAGTAATTGCACGTCCTCTAAAACGAATAGAAGCTTTTACCTTATCACCTTTAGATAAGAACTTCTTCGCTTGGTTAGCTTTCGTATTAAAGTCATGCTCCTCAATAGTCGGAGATAGACGAATCTCTTTAACGTTGATCACACGTTGTTTTTTACGTGCTTCTCTTTCTTTTCTCTGTTGTTCATATTTGTACTTACCATAGTCCATAATACGAGCAACAGGTGGTTTTGCATTTGGAGCAACTAAAACAACATCAAGATCTACTCTTTCTGCCATTTCAAGTGCTTCTTGCTTAGATTTAATACCGAGCTGTTCGCCATTTTGGCTGATTAATCGAACTTCTTTTGCACGAATACGATTATTAATAATTGCTTGGTCTTTTGCTATTGTTGACACCTCCAAAAATTTAACGAACAAAAAAGAGCGAGTGCATAGCTGCACCCGCTCACTGAAAAGACACTAATAGTGCCCATTCCCGAAAACCCGTTTACCGTTGGCTAAGGGTGTGAAGCGGGAGCTTCAACTTGTCCGTTCAATTCAACTCTTATAACTATACAGTAGTTATTTGTATATGTCAAACATATTTATATATTAAATTTCGCCTTCACTGTTTTTTTCTTTAGTTCACGTAAAAATTCTTCTTTTTCTTTTGGTGACACTTTTACGTTATCATATACTCCACCAATATAATCAATTTGTATCGCATCTTCACTTTTTGCTGCTTTGTTTCCACCGACGATAATATCGTCTGTTGCAGAAACGTTTGTGATCGCATCGTAAAAGATTTTCGACTTTTTGAAACCGTTATAAATGATTAACTGATGATTTGTAAACGTATATTTCACCGGCTTAAACGTATTCACAAGTACGATGATTATAATGAGTATAATCGATACTGATATTCGATTTGGCGGAATATCTCTTAAATACCCAACCAAAACAATGATGATTGTCGGTATAAGAAGTAGTAGCAAGTTATACCTTATAAATTTAATCCCGTATTTAGAATAATAGGTCATACTCTCACCTACCTATTATTTTTTAAGTCGAATCTCATCGACGAGTTTATATAAGAACTCTTCTTTTTCGTAACTATTTTGCTCAGTTTCACCGTATTTACGCACGTTAACTTCTTGTGCTTCAACTTCTTTATCACCTACGACGACTTGGTATGGTACTTTTCGAGTTTGTGCATCTCTAATTTTATACCCCATTTTTTCATCGCGTGTATCGATATCTGCACGGATACCATATGATTTCATTTCATCTAAAATTTCACGTGCATAATCATAGTGTAAGTCTAAGTTTACTGGAATAATTTGCACTTGTTCTGGTGCTAACCATAATGGGAATGCACCTTTATATTCTTCAATTAAGAATGCGACAAATCGTTCCATCGTACCAACAACACCACGGTGGATAACGACTGGACGGTGGTTTTGTCCGTCTTCACCGATATATGTTAAATCAAAGCGTTCAGGAAGTAGGAAGTCTAATTGAACTGTTGATAATGTTTCTTCAATTCCTGAAGCTGTTTTCACTTGAACGTCAATTTTCGGTCCGTAGAATGCCGCTTCATCGAGTGCTTCAACGTACTCAAGTTCTAATTCATCTGCCGCTTCTTTTAACATTCTCTCTGCAGTGTTCCACATGTTATCATCATCGAAATACTTATCTGTATTTTCTGGATCACGGTAACTTAAGCGGAATGAGTAGTTTTCAATCTTAAAGTCTTTGTATACTTCTTCGATTAAATGAAGTACACGTTTAATTTCTTCTTTAATTTGATCTGGACGAACAAATACGTGTGCATCATTTAATACCATTCCACGAACACGTTGTAATCCTGAAACTGCTCCAGACGCTTCATAGCGGTGCATCATTCCTAATTCTGCGATACGAATTGGAAGTTCACGGTATGAGTGTCTTTCATTTTTATAAATCATCATATGATGTGGACAGTTCATCGGACGAAGAACGAGTTCTTCGTTACCAATTTTCATAGCAGGGAACATGTCGTCTTGATAATGCTCCCAGTGTCCACTCGTTTTATATAAATCACTGTTTGCTAAAATTGGAGTATAAACGTGGTCATACCCAAGTGCTACTTCTTTGTCGACGATATAACGTTCGATTTCACGGCGAATTGTCGCACCGTTTGGTAGCCAGAACGGTAAACCTGCACCGACGAGTTGAGACGTATCGAAGATTTTCATCTCACGACCGATTCGTCTATGGTCACGTTCTTTTCTTTCTTCTAACATTTTTAAATGCTCTTCAAGATCTTTCTTTTTAAAGAACGCAGTACCGTAAATACGTTGTAACATCTTATTATCAGAATCTCCACGCCAATATGCACCAGCGATTGATAATAATTTATATTCTTTAATTTTTGATGTTCTCGGTACGTGTACACCACGACATAAATCTGTGAAGTCGTCTTGAGTGTATACAGTGACGAGCTCGTCTTCAGGAATCGCGTCGATTAATTCTAATTTATATTCATCGTGTTTAAATAATTCTTTTGCTTCTTCACGTGATAATACACGGCGCTCGATTGGAATGTTTTCATCGATAATCTGTTTCATTTCACGCTCAATTTTAGGGAAGTCTTCGTTAGATAATTTCTCATCCATATCAAAGTCATAGTAGAATCCTTCTTCGATGACTGGTCCGACACCAAACTTCACATCTTTATAAAGACGAGTTAAAGCATGCGCTAGTAAGTGTGCTGTCGAGTGACGCATCACTTCTAAGCCTTCTTCAGTTTTATCTGTGAATAGTTCAATTTCTGCATCTTCAACGATTGGACGTACGAGATCATACATTTCTCCGTTTACGCGTGCTGCGACTGATGCTTTTTTTAATCCCGGGCTAATTGACCCAGCAATTTCTTCTGCTGTAATACCACTATCAAATTGTTTTTCGCTTCCGTCTGGAAACTTAATGTTTACTTTAACATCTGACATAGTAATTCCTCCAAAAATTTAATAAAAAAAGTCGCCCCTAATAATAGGGACGACTGTAGTGCCGTGTTACCACCCTGATTCACAAGTCGACAAATAGACTTGCCTCAGAAATAGGAGATAACGCTCCAAAGCGTATAGCGATTAAGCTATCATTAATAAAGGTAGTAACTTTAATGCTTTATTATGCATTTTCACCAACCATGCACTCTCTATAAATAAATCAAAAAAATTGTGTCCTTTTAATGTTTATCAATTGTTAAGCATATTATACATTACTCTGAATAAACTGCCAAGTACTAATGGCGATAATTCGGCCCAACTAATTCAACTTCATACGTCAATGCACGAATTCTTTCCACCATACGTGTCGCCTTTATTTTATCGACCGTACCATCTTTCGTTACTGCATATAAATCGACCAACTGATCAATACTATAATTTGAACTGATAAACGTCGGTCGTTTTTCTGCCATTCGACTTTGAAGTATCGGTGTCAGTACTGTATCCCTACTCCATGCAGTAATATCTTCAGCACCGAGATCGTCTAACATTAACACATCCGCTTCTTTAAGCGCTCGAATTCTATCATCACTCGTATTGTCTTTAAACCCTGCACGAAGTTCTTGTAACAGTTCAGGTACATATATAATCATCGAGCTCACATTCTTCTCTTTTAACTCGTTCGCAAAACTCCCGAGGAAAAATGACTTCCCAACACCGAAGTTACCGTGAATGTATAACCCTCTATAGTCATTTTTACTCACAATATTATGGACCGTTTCAATCGATTTATGGATCACTTCTTCACGGTTTGACCCTTCGATAATATCTAAGTCATCAAAATGAGCGTTCACGATATCTTGAGAGATGAAAAAACTTTGAATCAGCTTTTGTTTTTCTTTGTACTTATCTCTCTCGACCTTAACTTTGCACGGTGTTAAATAGTGATGGATTTTGCCATTTCGAACTTCTAAGTTAATGACATAACCGTCTGGATGAGACTTACAATGACCATTTTCATCTTGAACACATTCTGAATCTTGTTCAACAAACTTTTTTATCATTAACATTTCGTCTTGAATCATCTCTTGAGTCACAGAGACACCAGAATCATTTACAAACTGTCTAAATTTTGGTGAATTGATGATCATTTCGTACGTTTCTTCATTACGTTCGTTATGTGCATTAAAAAGCGGATTGTTTTTCATCATATCGCTTAATGATTCCATTTATTTCACCTACAACTTTCTAAATCGGTCGATTGCTTCTTGAATCGATGTCGATTGTTTTTTTGTTACTTTTTTATTATGCATTGTCTGGTCTGAACTTTGTTTCTTTTGCTCATTAAACCATTTCGGTTCGACAATTTGACGCTTTACACGATAGTTACTTTTCTTTTTCGATTGGTTATTATAAAAAGTAAGCGCTGCATCTTTTGCTTCTTCAGCCGTTTGATATCCTTTACTTTCCCAATCTCTCGCGATTGTAAATACATAATTGTCAAATAATTGTCCGTCTTTTTGCATTAACGCATACTCTAACAGTACATTGATTACTCCGTTATTTAAATTCGTCTCTGTGACGAGTCGTGTTACGATTAGTTCATCGCTTCTTGATGGGTTGTTATTTCTTAACTGACGAATTCGAGTAACTGGACTAATACGGTCAAGCGACGTAAAGTAATCTTCATTTGTAGGTGTGTCTTCTGGTTGTAATTTTTCATCTTCTTTTTCATGTCGATAATAATCGAGTGCTGCACGTCTTAAAATATTTAAGTCGATACCTTTTGATTTGTCTGTTGATTTTACGATGATTTTTTTCATTTCATAAGCATTTAGATGAAAAAGCTCTGAGAGCTTGACGATATTTTCTCTCACAGACTGAGTAAAGAATTTACGGTCGACAAATGTTCCTCTTAAATGAGTAAATAGTACTTCAAAATCGAAGTCATCCTGTTCCACATTGCTACCTGTACTATTATTTCTACCTTCGTAATGATCTTCAGGTAATTTAAATGATTCTAAAGAAATATTTGAAAATACTTCAGTAAATTTACGACTGACGTCAGTGATATTATCTGGAAGTTTTGGATATTTCCAGTACTCTCTTTTTTTATTAAATAACTCACTACCGACTTTCGTATATAAAAACATACTCAGCATCGGATCGTTAAAAAACTCTGTTGCTGTTAACGGTTGTTTTACTTCGTAGATGAGTTGATCAATATGTGCGTCATCATTCACATACGTTTTAACCAAGCCAACCGCTTCTAATTTTTCAAGTTCTGATGAAAATATAGACAACGTCATATTCATTTCATCGATAATTTCGCTATGCATTCTAATTTCTAGCGGTTCAAACTTTCGGCTTGAATCATGTAAATAAATATAAATAGAAACTGCAACACTACCGAGAATCGGCATATATATATCATTTAACATCGTACGGTCATGTTCAGAAATATACTGCTGGTTATGGACGATAAACTCCGTACGTGGCGTTAGTGAACTACTCACCTTTTTCACCTTTTTCTAAATGCTTTAGCGCGTCCATGAGTTGGTTAATATCTGTAAACTCTCGGTACACACTCGCAAAACGAACGTATGCCACTTGATCCAGCTGCATCAATTCTTCCATAACGACTTCACCAATTTCAGTCGATGACACTTCATTTGTGTTTTTGTTTCTAAGTTTCTTCTCTACATTATCTACACACTTTTCTACTTCTTTAAAACTAATCGGTCGTTTTTCACATGATTTCATAAGACCGTCTAATAATTTATCTCTATCGAATTGTTCACGTGTATTGTCTTTTTTTATAACCATAAGAGGTGATAATTCAATACGTTCAAACGTTGTAAATCTTGCACCACAAGATTCACATTCACGTCTACGACGTATACTCGTCATATCATCTGTTTGACGTGAATCGATGACTTTTGTGTTTTCGTGACTACATACTGGGCATCGCATCAAATCACCTAATTCTTTTTTTATTAGTATAACATGATTGACTATTTATTAAATCGATTAAAAAACTCTCTATAAGATTGTCTTATAGAGAGTGGTTCTTTGAATTAAAGTTCTTTTGCAACACGTTCAACGAGTTCTACTGTACGCGTTGAGTAACCCCATTCGTTATCGTACCAAGAAAGTACTTTAACTTGGTTGTCACCCATAACCATCGTTAAATCAGAATCTACGATTGATGAACGTGAATCTGTGTTGAAGTCACTTGAAACAAGTGGCTCATCAGATACACCTAGGATACCTTTAAGATCTCCATTCGCAGCGTTTCTAAGCGCTTCGTTTACTTCTTCTTTCGTTACGTTTTTGTCTAACTCAACAACTAAGTCTACTAATGAAACGTTGTCAGTTGGAACACGTAATGCCATTCCGTCTAATTTACCTTCGAGTTCTGGTAATACGAGTGCAGTTGCTTTTGCTGCTCCAGTTGATGTTGGAACGATGTTTTCAGCTGCTGAACGCGCACGACGTAAATCTTTGTGTGGGTTGTCTAAAATTCTTTGGTCTGAAGTATACGCGTGAACTGTAGTTACTAACCCTTTTTTAATGCCAAATGAGTCGTTTAACACTTTAGCCACAGGCGCTAAACAGTTTGTCGTACATGAAGCGTTTGAGAATACGTCGTATTTTTCAACGTCTAAGTCTTTGTCGTTTACACCTAGTACAATTGTTTGAACGTCTCCACCTTTAGATGGACCAGTAAGTACGACTTTTTTCGCTCCTGCTGTTAAGTGTTTAGATGCTGTGTCACCGTGGTTAAATGCACCAGTTGCTTCAAATACGATGTCTACACCTAAATCTTTCCATGGTAAGTTTTCTGGGTTTCTGTCACGAGTGACTTTGATTTCTTTTCCGTCAACTACTAAAGTGTCATTATCTTTAGCTTCAACAGTTTTTTCCCATTTACCGTGAGTTGTGTCATAGTTTAGTAAGTGCGCTAAATCTTTTGCATCATAGCTAGCGTTTACTGCTACTAAGTTTAACGTATCTGATTCATGAACGATACGAAATACTTGTCTACCAATTCTTCCTAAACCATTAATCGCTACATTTGTCATAGTCAATAATCTCTCCTAGAATTTAGTCATGTTCATTATAGCATATCAGTCATTAAGTTGTTTAATAAAATCATCAATCTGATTATATAACGCTTCTTTCGTGTCGTTATTATTAAAGACGATGTCTGCACGTTTCTTTTTTTCTTCTAAAGATAGCTGTGACGCTATACGACGTCTTGCTTCTTCTTCAGTAAAATCGTTACGCGTCATCAGACGATTTAATTGTGTTTTCTCATCGACATAGACGACGATGACTAAATCAAACTGGTCTTCGAGTTTGTTTTCATAAAGAAGCGGAATATCTGAAAATACGTGACCAGTTTGTAAATTTTTATTTTTGTCAGCGTTCATCTCTTTTCGAATGATCGGATGCGTAATCGAGTTTAATACAGCAAGTTCATCTTTATCGTTAAATACGATATGACCTAATACCTCACGATTTAACGTACCGTCATCGTTTAAGATACCATTACCAAAGTGTTCGACGGTCTTTTTTAAACCTTCTGTTCCTTTATTTAAAACGTTTCTTGCATAGATATCTGCATCGAGCACGACGTATCCTTTATCTTTTAAATAATGACTAACTGTACTTTTACCGCTCGCAATGCCGCCTGTAATTCCGATTGATTTGTACATATTATCACCTCTGACATGTCGTGCAGTAATACGTGTTACGCTGCCCGATTGTTTTCGTTTTTATTTCATGACCTTTCGGACAGAACTTTTGCCCGTATACTTTGAACTTTGTTTGCATACTACCGGATTCTCCCGTTGTACTTCTATAATCTGAAATTGTCGATCCGCCAGCATTTAACGATAATTCAAACACTTCAACAATTTTATCAAATAATAGTTCTAATCTTTTTTTAGAAATATTTTTGACGCGCCTCGTCGGTAAAATCCCACTTCTATATAACGCTTCAGAAGCATAGATATTCCCAACACCTGGGATAATTTTAGCATCCATAATAATTGCCTTAATATATGAATTGTCATAACGGTTAGATTTTAACGTTTCGACGAAATAGTTTTTAGCCGTTTCTTCAGTATATTCAGGCGCCATATTTTTAAAAGGCAGAAAGTCGTTTAAATCACGAATCGTTCTTACTTCTCCAAACCTACGAATATCTGAGTAGACTAAAATTTGGCCATTGCTTAAATGAAACTGAACGTGCCAATGTTTTTTATAGTTCGCCTCAGTAATTTCATCAAGCGTGTTAACGATAAAGAAACCACCACTCATACCGAGGTGACTAATCATATATAATATGCCTTCATCATTCATAAGTTCAAAATACATATATTTACTACGACGTTTAATATTAATAATCGTTGAATTTCTTATATTTAAAAATGACTCGATTGGTTCTTTCACGATCGTCATTCGGTCATTTTTATGTCCGCTTATGACAGTGTCTGAAAAGACGACGTCTTTAATCTTTAAACCGATTAAAGACGTCAAACTTCTTTTTACGAGTTCAACTTCAGGTAATTCTGGCATATCATCTACTCCATTGTGTACCAATTTGGACCGTATTCATATTCAGCTTTTAATGGTACTTCCATCTCTAATGCGTGTTCCATAATATCTTTAATGAAGACGACGAAATCATCTACTTCTCTTTTTGGAATATCAAAGACAAGTTCGTCATGAATTTGTAGTAGTAATTCGGCATTGAACTTATCTTTTTGGTCACTCTCATAATAATTCACCATCGCAAGTTTAATAATATCCGCAGCTGTTCCTTGAATTGGTGAGTTCATAGCGATACGTTCTGAGAAGCTTCTCGCGTTAAAGTTACGTGAGTTTATGTCCGGAACGTAACGTCTTCGACCAAGCAATGTCGATACGTAACCGTCGCGCTTTGCGTCTTGAACGATATATTTCATATACTCTTTCACGTTTACGAACGTATCGAGATACGTATCAATAAACGCTTTCGCTTCTTTACGCGTGATCCCAAGTTGTTGAGATAATCCGTAATCAGAAATACCGTACACGATACCGAAGTTTACCGCTTTGGCATTTGAACGCATTGTGCTCGTAACGTCACTCGAGTCGACGTTATACACGTTCGCTGCCGTCGTCGTGTGAATATCCTTGCCTTCTTTGAATGCGTCGATCATCTTTTCATCTTTAGAAATCGATGCAAGGACTCTTAACTCGATTTGTGAATAGTCGAGTGATAATAATACGTTCTCTTCACTTTTTGGGACGAACGCTTTTCTAATTTTACGCCCTTCTTCTAATCGAATTGGGATGTTTTGTAAGTTTGGTTCAACACTAGATAGACGTCCCGTTTGAGCAAGCGTTTGGTTAAATCTCGTATGAATGCGCCCGTCTTCATGAATTTGTCCTTGTAATCCTATGACATACGTCGATTGTAATTTTTGAATTTCACGATACTCCAAAATAAAATCGATAATTTCATGTTGTGGACGTAACGCTTCTAATACATCCGCTGCTGTTGAGTAACCTGTCTTCGTCTTTTTAATTACTGGTAACTCTAAATGTTCAAATAACACTACACCGAGTTGTTTCGGTGAATTGATGTTAAACTCTTCTCCAGCGATTTCATAGATTTTACTTTTTAAGTGATCGAGACGTTCCTCTAACTCTGTTTCCATTTCTTTTAACGTATTAATATCTACTGTGATTCCTTTAATTTCCATTTCAGATAACACTTTAGATAAAGGAATTTCTAATTCTTTCCATATCGTAAACATATCATCATCTTTTAGTTTTTGTTCTAAAAGTGGTAATGCATGATGGATTGCTAAGGCTTTCTTTTCTGTAAAATCTTTCGTCTCTTCAATCGTTGGGTTTTTCTTACTACGCCCTTTACCGTAATGAGACTCGTCGCTATCGATTTGAATGTTAAATTGTTCAACAGTCGAACTGACATCTTCAATTTTTTTACCAGGATCAAGTAAAAATGCCCCGAGCATAATATCCTCTGTAAATTGATTAAATGAAACACCTAATTGATTTAAAAATGCGATTTGTCGTTTTAAGTCATACGTATTCACTGATTTTCTCGTCTTTAAAAACTCTTCGAGTTCGTTTTTATCTACATCTTCAACAGCTGTCACATAACTATTTTCACCATCAGTGACGACGAGTACATTCGGTTCATTTAATAAGTAATTCGCTTCTTCACTCTCTAAATATAAAGAAACATCTTTACCGAGCGTGTCTATGCTGTCGACTCGATTTGCTTCAAAAGTCGTCGTATTCTTTACAGGCGACTCATTTAAGTTTTCAAGTAACGAATTGAATTCAAATTCTTTAAATACTTTAATTTTCGCATCGATGTCTTCAGGTGGAAGTTTTAAGTCGTCTAAACTAAAATCAAACGTCATATCTCTATAAATCGTTGCGAGTTCTTTAGACATAAACGCATCATCTTTAAAGTTCTCTAAATTCTCGCGCTGTTTACCCTTTAATTCTTCAATATGTTCGTAGACACCTTCGACTGAATCGTATTTCTTTAACAGCTTAATCGCGGTCTTTTCACCAATACCAGGGACACCTGGGATATTATCAGACGTATCGCCCCATAAACCTTTCATATCAATAATTTGTTCCGGACGAAGACCGTATTCTTCTTCAATAAACTCCGGCGTATATTTATCGATTTGAGTGACACCTTTTTTCGTAAAGTAAATCGTCACGTGTTCACTTGCGAGTTGAGTTAAATCACGGTCACCGGTAACGATAATCGTCTCCATGCCGTTTTCATCTGCTAATTTAGATAACGAACCGATAATATCATCCGCTTCGTAGTTCGTTTCTTCGTATCGTTTAATACCGTATGCATCAATTAATTTACGAATCGGCGCAAACTGTTCTCCTAATTCTGGTGGTGTCTTTTGACGTCCACCTTTATACTCACCATACTTTTCATGTCTAAACGTCTTTTTACCTGCGTCAAACGCAATTAAAAAGTGAGTTGGATCTTCTTCACGTATAATTTTATCTAATATTTTTTGAAAACCAAAAATAGCATTCGTATGCAGTCCACTTTGGTTACTTAAAAGAGGTAGTCCGTAAAACGCACGAAACGCTAAACTATTACCATCTATTAAAATTAACTTATCCATAGTAAGTCTCCCTCAATTTGTTATTAGTTTCATTATACAAGTCGGATAGTTTCTTTCCAAATTAAAAAAACACGTCCGAAGACGTGTTTTTATGGATATACGATCGGAGCGTTTGGTCCAAGTGGTAATCCAAGTAGCATCCAAACGATTAGGAATATTGACCATGTGATTAAGAAAAATATTGAGTACGGTAGCATAATTGAAATTAATGTTCCGACTCCGATATCTTTTACATATTTATTGGCAAACGCGATAATGACTGCGAAGTACGTCATTAATGGTGTAATGATGTTTGTACTTGAGTCTGCGATACGATATGCCATTGTCGTTAATTCTGGTGAGTAACCGAGTTGCATTAATATTGGAACGAATATCGGTGCCATCATCGCCCATTTAGCTGATGCACTTCCGATGAATAAGTTAATGAATGCTGTAACTAAAATGAACCCTATAATTAAAGGAATCCCTTTTAAGTTTAAACTCTCAAGTAATTCTGCACCATAAACACCGATTACCATACCGATGTTACTTTCGGCGAAATATGCAACGAATTGACCAGCAGTAAATGCAAGTACGATAATAGTACCCATCGTGTTCATCGTATCTGTTAACTGATGCGCGACGTCTTTTTCACCTTTAATTGTTTTTGTAACAAGACCATAAACGAGACCAGGGATAAAGAATAAAATCGCAATGATTGGTACTAAGCTTGACATGAATGGAGATTGAATAATCTGATCCATGTAACTTCCTTCATCTCCACGCATTGGTGAGAATGGGAATGCGACGAGTAAAGAAACAAGTAGTACTGAAACAATAATTGAAATAAATGCGTAAAGTAATCCTTTTTTCTCTAAATCGTTTAACGCATGCATATCTTCTGAATCATCTGTGTTTAAATATTTAGAGTCATACGTACCTAGACGTGGTTCGACGATTTTATCTGAAACGAACCAACCGACTAACGTTAACACGAACACACTCGCTGCGATAAAGTAATAGTTCATCGCGACGTTCATCGTCTCAACGTACGCTGGATCGATCATTTTAGCTGCGTCCATTGAAAGTTCTGCGAGCATCGCATCCGTACCACTTAGTAAGAGGTTCGCACTAAACCCTGCAGATACCCCAGCAAACGCTGCAGCAAGTCCTGCGATTGGGTGTCTACCAAGTGCTAAGAAAATAACTGCCCCTAGTGGTGGTAATACAACGTATCCTGCGTCACTTGCGAGTGACGACATAATCCCTGCAAACACTAACCCTGCAGTAATTAAAGACTTCGGAATTGCTAAGATGAAACCACGTAACGCTGCAGAAATTAAACCAGAGCGTTCTGCGATACCAATACCAAGCATCGTTGTAAGTACGACACCTAATGGTGCGAAGTTGATAAAGTTATCGACCATATTTTCAAATATATATGTAATTCCGTCTTTACTTAATAAGTTATTGACCTCAATTATTTCGTTTTTGTCACCTGGATGCGCGACTGAAATTCCTATCGCAGATAAAATCGCAGAAGCGACTAATGTTAAAACTGCTAGCAGGAAAAACAAAGTCACAGGGTGTGGTAACCTATTCCCAGATTTCTCAACGAAGTCGAGAAACTTCTGGAAAACGCCACCCTTTTTATTAATGTTCTCCATATATAAACCCCCATTAAAAGTATATATCTGTCTATTCTGTCAGAAAATATACAATATTTCAATAGGGGTTTAAGTATATCTCATATTCAAATGTTTAATTGAACTTCCTTTTCTCGTACTCTTCTAATCCTTCATTTCTAAGAATACAAGCCGGGCACTCTCGACACCCTGATCCTTTTATACCGTTATAACACGTGAGCGTTTCATTTTTTATATAATCAAATACATCGAGTTCATCTGCCATTTCCCACACTTCACTTTTATCCTTATCCATAAGTGGTGTGTCAATTTTAATATGACGATCGAGTCCTAGATGTATCGCGTGCTCTAACGCTGTAACAAAGTCACTTCTACAATCCGGATAACCACTAAAATCAGTTTCACTGACACCTGTTACAATCGTATCAGCACCGATTTGATACGCCGCGATACTCGCGATATTAAAAAATAATATGTTTCGACCAGGGACAAATGTATTCGGCACGTCACCATCTGATTTTATGTCGATATCTCTCGTTAACGCATTTTCTGTTAAATCGTTAATTAACGATACATCGATACAAGTGTTTTTTACGTTAAAATCTTTTGCGATTTTTTGAGCGATTTCAACTTCTTCAGCGTGTCTTTGATTATAGTGAAACGTGATTGTTTCTACTTCATCGTAATGTTTTAATGCGTATGCTAAACATGTCGTACTGTCTTGACCACCACTAAATACAATTAATGCTTTAGACATATAAACTTCCTATCTATTGTCAATTTTTTCAGGATACATATCGTGTTCAAAAAGACGTTTTTCAGCCATTTTTTCAAATTTCGTTCCTGGTTTACCGTAGTTTGCATATGGATCGATTGAAATTCCACCTCGCGGTGTGAATTTACCCCACACTTCAATATATTTTGGATCCATTAAGTCGATTAAATCTCTCATAATCGTGTTCACAGCTGCTTCATGAAAGCCTCCATGATTTCTATAGCTAAATAAGTATAACTTTAAAGATTTACTCTCTACCATTTTAATATCAGGGATATAACTAATATAAATCGTTGCGAAATCTGGTTGATTCGTCATCGGACACAGTGTCGTAAATTCTGGACAATTAAACTTCACCATATAATCCATTTCAGGATGACTATTATCAAACGTCTCTAACACACTGTTATCATACGTTGTCGGATATTGAACATTTTGATTTCCGAGTAATGTTAAGTCTTTCATCGTGTCGTCTTTCATTATAATTCTCCTTTAATTATAGTCTTATCCAGTATATAAGAAACAAATAAAAAATAGAACCACTGATGTGGTTCTATATACTCTCTATTACATGTTTTCTACTAATAAGTCACCGAACTCAGAAGTTTTCACTTCTGTTGCATTGTCCATTAGTCTCGCAAAGTCGTATGTGACTGTTTTGTTAGCAATTGTCGTTTCCATAGATTTGTTAATTAACTCAGCTGCTTCTTTCCAACCGAGGTGTTCTAACATAAGTACTGCAGATAAAATTACTGATGACGGGTTCACAACGTCTAAACCAGCATATTTAGGTGCTGTACCATGAGTCGCTTCAAAGATTGCATGTCCTGTGTCGTAGTTAATGTTCGCACCTGGTGCGATCCCTACTCCACCAACTTGTGCTGCAAGCGCGTCAGAGATGTAGTCTCCGTTTAAGTTCATCGTTGCAACAACTGAGTGATCTAATGGATTTAATAGAATTTGTTGTAAGAAGATATCTGCGATTGAGTCCTGGATAATGACCTTACCTGCTTTAACCGCTTCATCTTGTGCTTTGTTTGCAGCTTCTTTACCTTCTTTTTCAACGATTCTATCGTATTCATCCCATGTGAATACTTTGTCACCATATTCTCTTTCAGCTAACTCGTAACCCCATTTTTTAAATCCACCTTCAGTGAATTTCATGATGTTACCTTTATGAACGAGTGTAACAGTCGGTTTATTATGCACTAGTGCATATTCAATTGCTGCTCTAATTAAGCGTTCAGAACCTTCTTTAGATACTGGTTTAACACCAATTCCAGATGTTTCTGGGAAACGAATGTTAGTCACATTCATTTCATCTTGTAAGAAGTTGATCAGCTTTTTAGCATCATCGCTACCTGATTCAAACTCGATACCAGCATAAATGTCTTCAGTGTTTTCACGGAAAATCGCCATATCGACGTCTTCAGGATTTTTAACTGGTGACGGTACACCGCTGTAATGTCTTACTGGACGTAAGCATACGTAGAGATCAAGTTGTTGTCTTAACGCAACGTTTAATGAACGGATACCTCCACCGATTGGTGTAGTAAGTGGTCCTTTAATTGCGATTAAGTACTCACTAATTTTGTCGAGTGTATCTTGTGGTAACCACTCGCCAGTTTTATCGAATGCTTTTTGTCCTGCGTAAACTTCTAACCATTCAATTTTCTTTTCACCGTTGTACGCTTTTTCAACAGCGCTATCGATTACTTTTTTAGCTGCTGGCCAAATATCTTTACCGATTCCGTCTCCTTCAATAAAAGGAATAATTGGTGTGTTTGGTACGTTTAAAACGCCGTCTTTTAAAGTAATTTTCTCTGCCATTATATAATCTCCTTTATGTGTATAAAATTATCTACTTTCAATTGGTTCGTATTTTCTACTCGTATATCCAGTGTACTCTGCGCGTGGACGAATGAGTCGGTTATTTGCATATTGTTCTAACATATGTGCAAGCCAACCTGACGTACGGCTGACAGCGAATATTGGAGTAAATAAATCATGTGAAATACCCATTGAGTGATACACTGATGCACTGAAGAAATCGACGTTTGGTAATAACCCTTTTTCTTCTTCTACAATTTCAGCGATGCGTGTCGACATTTCGTATAATTCAGGTTCACCTGTCTCTTCAGTTAACTTACGAGACATTTCTTTTAAGTACTTCGCACGCGGATCTCCTTCTTTATATACGCGGTGTCCGATACCCATAATTTTCTCTTTGTTTTCAAGCTTTTTATGGATATATTCGTCAACTTTATCTAAACTACCGATTTCAGTTAACATGTTCATCACTTGTTCGTTTGCACCGCCGTGTAGTGGTCCTTTTAATGCTCCAATCGCAGCAACTGTTCCTGAATATAAATCAGATAACGTCGCAACACATACGCGAGCAGTAAATGTCGATGCGTTAATTTCGTGATCAGCGTGTAAAATAAGTGCTTTTTCCATCGCTTCGACTTGTACATCTGTCGGCTCTTCACCGTATAACATATATAAGAAGTTTTTAGCAAAGCCGTATTCTTCTTTAGGTTTAACAACATCTAAACCTTTTCTAAAGCGGTCAAAGTTAGCAACAATCGCAGGAATCGCTCCTTGAATACGGATTGATTTATTCTTGTTTGCTTCTTCAGTTAAAATATCCGCTTCATCGTCAAGCATACCTAGATATGAAATTGACGTTCTTAATGCAGCCATCGGCTGATTACCTGTTTTAGCGAAAATTTTAAATACTTCTTCGTCTTCTTGAGCGAGTGACATATATTTAAATAAGTCCGCTTCAAATTGTTTTAACTCTTCTTCGTTTGGTAAGCGGTCGTTCCATAGTAAATAAACGACTTCTTCAAACGTTGCATTTTCGGCTAAGTCATCAATTTCATAACCAGCATATGTTAGCTGAGTTCCGATAATAGAACTAATTCTTGACTCTCCAATTACTACACCTTCTAAACCAGCTTTCATTTCAGGCATAGAATTTAACCCCCCATATATCTTTAAACGATTTATTTAATTTCATTATAGCAAACTTTGTATATAGGTGCTTACGTTTAATTCATACACTTATTTGTGAATTTTATATCAAAGACTATTGTGATGGTTGATATAGAACGGGCTTAAAACATAGAATCATTTATATTTTTTAACTATAACTAAAAATTAAGTTTCTTATACTTTTTAATAAGTTTAATTTATAACTAAAAAGAGAGTAGATAAACTACTCTCCTTTAGGTACTTCTATTTGCTCTACTTCCCCAATGTTTTCAAATGTTGCAAAGCCTTTAATATCATAATTTTCTTTATCGTCACTTAAGGTACCTTCGACATCTGCACGCACGACCTTATAGTCGGCATTCACTTGAAGTGTTAATGATAAATTTTCAACATCATAATCTTGTAAATTAGATGCAAGTTCATTACTAAATATAGATAAATCTTCAATTGTCAGTAAATCGTAAGTAATGACGTAAACATCTTTATCTGTCTTAAGATCGCCTTTTGGTAATTCTTTAAGTTTTTCAACGAGCTCGCTATACGTTAATGGATTTAGTTCAATGTCACTCGTTTCAAATTCACCATTTGTTAAAACTTTCTTTTCACCATTTACATCATATAATGTAAAGACCGAGTCAGAGGCATCAACTTCAAACTTTACATTTTCATCATTATCAATAGTAACTATAAAGTTTAATTCGTCTTCATCGTTCATCGTAAGCGTCCCACGCTCTTCATAAGAAATCACATCTTGGTTGTTCGCGACAACTTCGTCGATTAACGATTCTGACGTCATAGATTTATCTTGTTTAACTTCTTTTACTTCTTCTTCACCATCATTACTATTACTACATGCACTTAAAAGTAACGTTGCTGAAAAAATGCTTATGACAAGCTTTTTCATTCGTATCCTCCTCAATTACAGTACGTCTGCATGTCCACTATAAACGACATGCTGTTCACTGTCGACAGTTACTTTCATGCCTGGTTTTAATATGTCAAACGCATCTGTTGCTCCAACGATTGTCGGTAACTCTAAATTTAAACCGACGATTGCTCCAGGACTTGTTAGACCACCTTCAACAGTAATTAACCCTGCCGCTTTCACTAAGTGTGGTGTCATTATACCATCAACTTTTTCTAGTAAAACGATTTTCCCTGTAGTATCGATTTTGGCAAGTTCATCATATGATTTCGCCATAACTACTTCACCGTAGCCAGTTAATTTTCCTATTCCTTGAGCGGTGATTAACGTATCTCCAACGACGTGTAACTTCATTAAGTTTGTCGTTCCAGCTTGTCCTGTCGGCACACCAGCTGTGATAATAATTAAATCACCTTCATTAGCGTATCCTTTTTCAACGACAGATTGCACTGAACCGTTGAGTACTTCATCTGTATTACTTAACTTTGGAGCAACAATCGGTTGAACGCCCCATACGAGTTCAAGCTGTCTAGCGACATAATCATATGGAGTGACTGCGATAATATCACACTGTGGACGATATTTTGAAATCATTTTTGCAGTATGTCCAGATTCAGTTGCCGCAACAATTGCACGACAGTTTAAGTTTAACGCAGTATGTGCTGCAGAAACTCCAATTGCTGTCGTTACTGTAGTATCTTGGACTTTCGTACGATCTGATAATAGCTTCTTATAATCTTGTGCTGCTTCACTTGACGTCGCAATGTTTGCCATCGTCGTTACAGCTTCTACTGGATATTCACCAGCTGCAGTTTCTCCTGATAACATGACTGCGTCACTTCCGTCGTAAATTGCATTCGCAACGTCACTAGCTTCTGCACGCGTACAGCGCGGATTATGTTGCATTGAATCTAACATTTGTGTTGCTGTAATGACTGGTTTCCCTGCAAAGTTACATTTTTTAATAAGTTCTTTTTGTGCAAGTGGTACAGCTTCGGTCGGGATTTCAACACCTAGATCTCCACGAGCAACCATTAAACCGTCTGATACGAGTAAAATTTCGTCGATATTATCGATACCTTCTTGGTTTTCAATTTTAGGAATGATTTTAATGTAGCTACCGTTGTTTCCTTCAAGAAGTTCACGAATTTTTAATACGTCATCTTTTTTACGGATAAATGACGGTGCGATGAAATCTACTTCGTTTTCAATACCAAATAAAATGTCACTTTCATCTTTTTCAGTCATCGACGGTAAGTTCACTTTAACTTGAGGAACGTTTACGCCTTTTTTATTTTTTACTTCGCCTTCATTTAAAACTGTCGTATGAATGACTTCGTTATCATAGTCAAGCTCATCGATTTTTAACGTAATAATTCCGTCATCGATTAAAATCTCGTCTCCTACTTTTACATCGTGAATCAGACCATTATAAGAAATAGAAATTTTTTCAGAATCTCCGAGTACTTCATTCATATGAACGGCAAGCTTTTGATTTTTAACAAGATGAACAACACCGTCTTTTATATTGTGAGTTCTAATCTCAGGACCTTTTGTATCGAGTAGAATACCGATGTGTTTTTCAAGTTTTTTTGAAACTTTTCGAATCCTCTTAATACGATTTAAATGCTCTTCATGGTCACCGTGTGAAAAGTTCAGTCTCGCGATGTTCATACCAGCGTGCATTAATTTTTCTAATGTTTCTTCACTTTCTGATGCTGGCCCAATCGTACAAATTATTTTAGTTCTACGCATAATATCCTCCTAAATAGATAACTCATTAATTATATCAATGAGTGATATATCAATTTTCTTTTCATGATTTAAAACCGTATCGTAATCGACATGTTTTATTGAGTTTTGTGTTAAGTACACCATTTGTCCAGATTGTCCTTCTAGTAATAAATTGACAGCTTCATATCCGAATCTAGAAGCAAGTATACGGTCTTTTGAAGACGGTCGTCCCCCTCTTTGAATGTGTCCAAGGACACTAATTCGTGATTCAATATTTAATTGTTCACTTAATAGTTTACTACATTTTTCTGCAGACATAACCCCTTCTGCAACGATTATTATCGAATGTGTTTTCCCACGTTCAATCCCTCGTTTAATTTTTGTAGCAACGTCGTTTATATTATATGGTACTTCTGGTATTAAAACCGACTCTGCACCACTTGCGATGCCGCTATATAATGCGAGCATTCCACTATCTCTACCCATAACTTCAATAATAAATGTACGTTCGTGGCTCGTTGCTGTATCTCTTATTCTATCGACGGCTTCAACAACTGTGTTTAATGCTGAATCAAATCCAATTGAGCTTTCAGTAAACGGAATGTCGTTATCGATTGTTGCTGGAATCGCTATTGTTTTAATTCCGTGTTTTTCAAGTGCATACGCACCTCTAAACGTCCCGTCTCCTCCGATGACAACGAGTCCTTCTATTTCAAATTCTTTTAAAATTTTAACTGCCATTTGCTGTATTTCTTCATCTTTAAATTCGTTACAGCGAGCAGAATATAATGCCGTTCCACCACGCTGAATAATATCACCGACGTCGGATAATTCCATGCGTTTAATATCTCCACGGATCAAACCTAAAAAGCCGTGGGAGATTCCAAATACTTGTAACCCTCTATTAATACTAGTACGTACGACAGCTCGAACTGCTGCGTTCATGCCAGGTGCATCTCCACCACTAGTTAATACTGCAATACGTTTCACAATTACACGCTTCTTTCTATTTATAAAAATAACTCTCTTACTAAGTATTCTACTTAAAAGAGAGTTAAATTTGTATTAATTATCTTCAACTTTAAAATCACCGATCGCCATATACTTTTCAAATCGTACATCAAGACGTGATGAATCGTCGATTTCACTTAATTGTTCAAGACCATTTATAATCGCTTCTTTTGTTTGTTTATATACGAACGGTTTGTCGACGTGTGCACCGCCCTCTGGTTCTTCAATTACAAAATCAGCAACGCCTAACTCGTAAAGGTCTGCAGCTGTTAACTTTAATGATTTTGCTGCCACTTCTTTTAACGATGCATCTTTAAATAAAATACTCGCAGCACCTTCAGGAGAAATGACTGAATACGTACTGTTTTCTAGCATATAAAGATGATCACATACGCCAATTCCTAGCGCTCCTCCAGATCCACCTTCACCGATAACAATAGAAATGATCGGGACGTTAAATCCAGCCATCTTTACGAGGTTTTTAGCAATCGCTTCACTTTGTCCGCGTTCTTCTGCTTCTTTACCTGGATACGCACCTTTCGTATCGATAAATGTAACGATTGGACGTTTAAACTTTTCTGCTTGCTCCATTAACCTGAGTGCTTTACGGTAACCTTCAGGATGTGGCATACCGAAGTTGCGTTTAATGTTTTCTCTTGTCGACATCCCGCGTTGGTGACCGATAACAGTCACTGGTGTGCCGTTAATGCTTGCGACACCACCGATAATTGCACGGTCATCTCCATACGCACGGTCTCCAGCAAACTCGATAAATTCATCGCAAATTGCTTCGATGTATTCTAACGTCGTTGGACGCTCTAACTTTCTAGCAAGCTCTACTTGCTGCCAAGGTGTTAGTGTGCGTGTCATCATCTTAATTTTATCGTTTAGTGCATCGATTTCTTTTGATAAATCGATATTGTTTTTTTCTTCATAACCTTTTAACTCTTCGATTCTGTCTTTTAAATCTTGTACAGTATCTCTTCTCGTTTCAGACATACACTCACCCCTAACTATGCAACCTTAATATTTGAGCTAATACAGATCTCATTTCCGTTCGGTCTACCACTTTGTCGAGTTGACCGTGTTCGATTAAAAACTCTGCCGTTTGAAAATCTTTCGGCAATTTCTCTTTGATCGTCTCTTCAATTACTCGGCGCCCAGCAAATCCAATTAACGCACCGCTTTCCGCTAAGTTAATATCACCGACAGATGCAAAAGACGCACTGACTCCACCTGTTGTTGGATGCGTCATATATGCGACATATAATAACCCGTGACTAGAATGGCGCTCTATCGCTACAGATACTTTTGCCATCTGCATTAACGATAAAATACCTTCTTGCATTCTCGCTCCACCACTTGCTGTGAACACGATGACGGGTAAACGATGGTCCGTTGCATAGTTAAATGCTTGTGCGAGCATTTCACCAACCGCACTTCCCATACTACCCATGCGGACGCGTGTATCCATCACAGCGATCACGACTTCGTGTCCGTCAATTTCTCCATGTGCAACACGAAGCGCTTCATTGAGCCCCGTTCGACGTTTATCGTTTTCTAATTTTGACACGTAATTCGGGAAGTTTAATGGGTTTTTCGACGTAATATTTGTGAATAATAACTTTTTACTATTTTTATCGAATAATGCGTCGAGACGCTCGTCACTAGTGATTGGGAAATGATACTCACATTTTGGACACACGTGGACATTACTTACTAACTCTTTTGTATAGAGTAAGCTTTTACACTGTGGACATTTTGTCATTACTGGTTCTGAATCTTTATATGTTCCTTTTTTGGTCGGTTCGTTTACTTTTTTGTTAAGTTTATAAAATAAGTCTTTTAACATAATTTCCCCTCGACATTTTGTTAATCTGTATATTTTTTAATGATCGTATAAATTGTAGATAATATTAAATTATCCGATTCTTCAACCGTTTTTTTGCCGTCATATTTTTCATCAATATATCGTTCGAATAATTCGTTGATTTCCATTAACTCATCACGTTGTGCATCCGTTTTAATTAAAAATCGTCCGATGATATCAAATAATCGATGTTCTTTAAAATCAGCGAGATATGTACCTTCTCCAATTTTCACGTGAACGACACCTAACATTTCTAACGCTCTTAAAGCTTCACGTACACTTTGACGCGAAACGTTTAGCTCTTCTTTTAAATATCGTTCACTTGGAAGTCGGTCTCCAGGTTGAATATTCGTCTCACGAATGATTTTTTCTAGTTCAGTTAAAATATATTCAAATCTAGTTTTCTGGTTCATTTTATACCTGCCATTTCAGTGGTCGTACCACTGATAATAACATGATTTAAATTTTCAAGCAATTTTCATTTCATCAAACGTACATTTTCTTTTCCTAACAGATTAATAAGTCGATTTAAATTCTTATGTCGCATGTGTCCAAGTTTCGTTTGTTCCATATCAAAAACTGGAATTCCTTCCGATGACAACAGCTTTTTAAACTGCGTATCTTCGTAATTTCTTACATAGACATACTTCGTATCTTTAATATAATTTCTTATAAAATCATCCACAATATAAACCCTAGAGATGATTAATTGTTTTTTACCTCTGTACTCATCCATCCGACCGTCGATTACGAGTATATCTTGTTGAAGTTTTGATAAGTTGATCATATAATCTTTCGGGAAAAGTACCGCATCCATTTCAGTATGCCCGTCTGTGATTGATACGTAAGCCATGTCGTCATTTTTCTTCGTTCTTATTTGTCTCACACTAAGTATAGAAACGAGAAAAATACCTCGTTGTTTATTAGACTTATGATCGAGTAATGAAAACGGAATATATTGAACATCATTATGTTTTGTAATGATTGGATGCTCTGAAATATTAAATCCAAGCATTTCGATTTCTCCATCGATGAGTTCTTGTTGGGTCATTTCTTCGACGTCTTCATCCTCAGGGCGAATTATTGTTAAACCGAGCACCATGTCGAGTAAATTAATTTGGTCTACGCCATCTTTAATGGAATCTAATGCTTTTTTAGATTGTTGTAATAACGACTTTCTCGAGCGATTAAAGTCATCGAACGCACCTGAAAGAATTAAAGCGCGAAGTTGTCTTTCGTTTAATCTTATACCTAACTGATTCATACGTGATACAAAATCGTACACGTCTTCAAACTGTTTCTCTTTTCTTGCTTCAACAATTCCATTTGAGATATCTTTCGTTATATATTTAATCATCGAAAATCCGAGACGTAATCCGTCTTTGCTCGTATTGTTATAAAACGACTCATGAATACTTGGTCGTTTTATATGAACCTTTAATCGTTTTAACTCACGTAACGTATTTGCAAGTTTTTCTTCTTTCGTCTTATGGTCAAGCAGCATGACCGCATAAAACTCTTCCGGGAAATGTGCTTTTATATACGCCATTCTGTACGTAATTAACGCATAGACGAGCGCGTGACTTTTTGGAAAACCGTAATCAGCGAATTTTAAAATTAAATCAAATAAGTGTTCACTCACTTCACGGCTATAGTGATTCCGCTCAGCGCCTTCAATGAACTTACTTTTTTCACGCATTAACTCGTCGCGGTTCTTTTTCGCCATCGCGCGTCGTGTAATATCCGCTTCTTGCAAACTAAACCCTGCAATTTTTCGAGTCGTCTGCATAATTTGTTCCTGAAATATCATGACTCCGTACGTATCTTTTAAAATTTCTTTTAAATCATCATGCGGATAAATGACTTTTTTTGAAGAATGTTTAATGTCGATGATATGGTCGATTTGTTCCATCGGACCTGGTCTGTACATCGCAAGAACGAGCGCAAGATCGAGTAAACTATTCGGTTTGTAACGTTCGATTACTTTCGTAATTCCATCAGATTCTAATTGGAATATACCAGCTGTCATTCCAGCAGATAATAGTCGAAATGTTTTTTTATCGTCTAAAGGTATTTTATTTACGTCAAAATCGTGATTACGTGTTTTGATACGAGTACTCATATAGCGAATTAACGACAGCGTCTGTAAACTTAAGACGTCGATTTTTAAAAGCCCAACTTTTTCACAGTCTTCCATCGGCCACTGACTTATGACACCTGTTTCATTAAACATGATTGGTATTTCTTCGTTTAAAGGATTTCTACCAAGCAGTACCCCACTAGCATGAATTGAAGTGTTTCGTGGTAAGTTTTCTATTTTTAATGCGTATTTTTTTAACAGCTTATATTTAACATTTGTTTCAATTAAGTTGTTAAATCTGTCAGAGTTAAATGCTTGTTCAAGGTCAACATTATTTTCATCGATAATGTTTGAAATTTCTTTTAGTTCACTGTCATTAAAGCTAAATATACGGCCCACTTCACGCGCAGCACTTTTAGCTGTCATATTGTTATAAGTTAAAATGTTCGCAACGTGCATTTCGCCGTATTTTTGCTGTAAATAATCGATTACTTTCGGACGATCGACAGATGCAAAGTCTATATCGATATCTGGCATCGTGACACGCTCTTCGTTTAAAAATCGTTCAAATAGTAAATCGTACTCGATCGGATCAATGTCAGTAATATCAAGTAAATACGCGACTAAACTCGCTCCAGATGACCCACGACCTGGACCGACATAAATTTCATTGTTTTTACAATATCTGACGAGATCTGAAACGATTAAAAAATAATCTGCAAATCCCATGTTGACGATTGTTGTATATTCTTTATTTAGTCGGTCACGGTATGCGTCTGTCATATGTCCTATTTTACGTTTTACCGCATCTTTTAATTCTTCTTTTAATAACTCTTCACTTGACCCTTCTGTAAACTTCGGTAGTGTATATTCCACTTTCGGCAGATAGACGTCACATTTATCGACGATTTCTTTGTTCGTTTCTAAATAATCACTATATTTAACGATATCCGCTTGTAGTTTAATAAAGTCGTCACCGTCTGTTTCGTTTAAATATTGTAAGTCTATTTTTTCGTTCTCTTTAATAGCATTTAATACGTTAACGACTGCAGCATCACTTTTTTTATAGTAGTAACTCGGACGAATGTAGGCTTTTTTATACGTACTATTCACAGTATGCGCAGTATACTTATCCTCGTCAGGGATGTTTATATATTCAAAGATGTTAAGTCCTTCATCATTTTTAAGAACCGCAATACAGTCTGTAATATCGCTTAGAAATGATAATGGAATGACTTCAGTTTTTTTATAACTAATTCTAGAAGATAGTTTAGATAGAAAATAAAAACCTTTTAAACTTTTTGCATACAACACAATATCGCTCGTCTTAAAATCATCTTCTATACTAATCTCTAGTCCAACGATAGGTTTTATATCATTTGTCTGTGCTTTTTGTAAAAACTCATATGCACCGTGCATACTATTGAAGTCCGTAATCGCAACAGAACACTGGTCGTCTTCTTTTAAAATATTTATAAGGCGATCAATTTGAATATTACTATTTAAAAATTCATAGCTACTATGCACATTTAAATTGATCATTCGTATTCACTCCGCCTCTTATAATTTTTCTTCTAACTTTTCAATTAACAGCTGTAAATCTTCTCTTCTTCTGAAACGAACGCCACTTGCGTGTTTGTGTCCGCCCCCTCCAAAATGCTGCGCAACGTCATTAATCGGCACATCTTTAGAACGTAGACGTACACGGATATCATTTTCTGTTTCAAGTGCCATAAACCAAACTTTAACTTCTTCAACTTCTCTAAACACATTCACTTGTAACGCAGCATTCGCCTCATCTACCCCGTACTTTTCACGGTCTTCAATCGACACAAAGACACTGAGTACACCTCTATCTGTTAAGTTAAAGTTGCTGATTAAAAACCCAGTAAATTTAAAGTCTTCTAACGATTTTTTGTACAGTTCTAGTAATAGACTATTCGTGTCTAAACCCCCTTTAGAAATGTCACTCATGACGTCATAAGTCGTTTCATGTGAATTATATAAAAATCGACCAGTGTCTCCGACAATTCCTAAATACGCGAGTGACTTAACGTCCTCATTAATAGCGTCACTATCAAATAACGATAAAAACATATATAACAGTTCACACGTTGAAGACACAGATGTTTCTACGATATTAACATCTCCGTATGGCTCGACATTTGGATGGTGGTCGATTTTAATAACGTACTGACCATTTCTATAATCTCCGTCGTAGTCGATTCTTTCGACGTTAGCCGTGTCTAAAATAATAACGAGATCTTCGTTAGTAATTTCGCCATCGTCAAGTTCACCCATAAATTCTAAGTTCTCTTCAGTACTTCCGAGAGCGCGTACTTTTTTCTCTGGAAACTTATTGAGTAAAAACTTTTTTAAAGCGAGTTGAGATCCTAAAGCATCTGGATCTGGACGAATATGTCGTAAAATCACAATCGAATTTGCGGATTCAATTTTTTGAAACGCTTCATTTTTATATTGATTTAGTGATGATAATTGATTTAAAAATTTTTTAAACATATAAAAACACCTCATTAATAGTTGTGATATTCCCTTTAAGCAATTATACTACAGTAGAATGGAGTTGTAATAATGAGCACTGGTTTTCAATTGTTAATTACTACATTAGTCACAGCGCTAATCGTAAGTTTCTTAATGTTCTTCATCTACAAAGTACGTCAAATTCGTACGAAACGTGACGTGAGAAAAGCTTACTATAACGCGATGGCTAGATTATGGTTTGGCGTGTTTTTAATCATCTTCGGTACAAACTCAATCGTTCAGTTTAATACGGTTGTGACATATATAATCGGTGGTATTTTTATCGCTTTAGGAATTATTAACGTGACACACTTTAACAAAGCACGTAAATACTTTAAATCAAACTTACCGATTGAAGATGAAGCATACGACAAACTCAATAAACAATAAGATTATGTAGAAACCATCTAACAAAAAGTTAGGTGGTTTTTTTAAATTTTAAAATGACAATAGCGTAATTTTTTTATATGATTAATATATCACTGATTTGTAAGGAGTTTGTTATGGAACGTATTTATACTGGTAAAACGAAAGATGTATTTAAAGATACGAACGGAGATATCGTCCTCTATTTTAAAGATGATATGACAGGTAAAGACGGAGTGTTTGATCCAGGTGAAAACCAAGTTGGTCTGACTGTAGAAGGTTCAGGTCGTGCTGGTCTTGAAATGACTTCTCACTTCTTTAAAATTTTAGAAGATAAAAAAATCCCAACACACTACATTTCAAGCGACTTAGACAAAAAAGAAATGCGCGTAAATGAAATCGAAAACTTCGGAGATGGATTAGAAGTCATCTGCCGATACGTTGCGGTTGGTAGTTACTACAGACGCTATGGTAAATACATTGAAAACGGCACAGTATTAAAATCACCTGTCGTAGAATTTACGTTAAAAGACGATGAACGACAAGATCCAGTCGCATCAAAAGAAACGCTCGATATATTAGGACTCCTCACAAACGAAGAGTACGACGAAATCGAATCACTCACGATCCAAATTTGTGACATCATTAAATACGAGCTACTCAAAAAAGACTTAGAACTCTACGACATTAAACTCGAATTCGGTAGAGATAAAGAAACAGGCGACATCTTATTAATCGACGAAATCTCTGGTGGAAACATGCGCGTTTATAAAGGCGACGAAAATATCCACCCACTTGATATCGGTAAGATTTTATTTAATTAATTTAATTCACAATAAAAACACCCCAACCAGCGACGTGATCTGACACTTCACCTCGGTGATGGGGTGTTTTATCTTGTTTTTTTAAAAAAACTATTGCTGTGGTGTTTCGTGTTAAAAAGCCGGTCTTTTTGTGTATTTATTCTTCTTAAGAATGAAAATACTGCTTCCGCCAAATATATTTAACAAAAATTTCCTGATTTTGTTAGATATCCGGATATATTTAACAAATTTCAGACTCAACGCCCCATTTTTGTTAAATATAATTTTTTATCTAACAAAATTTTGCCCGCCACAGCCGATTTTTGTTAATTATCCTAATATATTTAACAAAATTTCAGCTAAATGATGCATTTTTGTAAATAAGGATGAAAAGCCCGGTTTCGATTGTGTAATTAATCTCTAAATTAATATAAACGCTCTTTCGCCGAAATTTAATTAACAAAAATTTCGCGATTTTGTTAGATATCCTGATTTATTTAACAAATTTCAAACTCCACGTCTCATTTTTGTTAAATATAATTTTTTATCTAACAAAATTTTGCCCGCCACAGCCGATTTTTGTTAATTATCCTAATATATTTAACAAATTTTCACCTACATGACTAATTTTTGTTAATTAAGATGAAAAAACACAAAGTCCACCCGACCTTAACCTCACCTCGAGATTATTTAAATGTCACCGCTTCACCTGGCTTTAAAATCTGGCACTCTGTTTTGAGCGCTTGTTTAAATTTTTCCGGATCTTGTTCAATTGGTGGGAATGTATTGTAATGTACAGGCACTACAACACGTGGCTGAATTAATTCGTCTGTTGCGTGAATCGCGTCGCTAATTCCCATTGTAAAGTGGTCACCGATTGGTACGAATGCAACATCGATCTCACCATTTAATGTATTGATGAGTTTTAAATCACTAAAGATTGCTGTATCCCCTACATGATATATCTTTTTATCGCCAAGAGTTAAAATGATTCCTGTAGGCATTCCGCCGTAATGAACGTTTCCGTCATCGTCTGTATAGCTTGATGAATGGAATGCTTGCACGAATTTTACTTTGATACTATCAAACGACTTCTCTCCTCCGATGTTCATGCCTACCGTGTTTAATCCTTGAGTTTCTAAATATCCCGCTAATTCAACTGGCGCAATAACTGTTGCATCGTTGTTTTTAGCAATTTCAACCGTGTCTCCAACGTGGTCATTATGTGCATGCGTGAGTAAAATATAATCTACCTTTACGTCTTCAACTTTTAAATCTGTTAATTCATTTCCAGTGATGAAAGGATCGAAAATCCCTTTTACACCATCGTGTTCAAACTGAACGACTGAATGTCCGTGATACGTTACTTTTGTCATTATATTTCCTCCTTTATATACTGTATTTATAACCGAATTTTTAAAAGATTAACCATATAGGTGTGCTATATTATGTTAGAGGTGTTGTTATGAATACTATTTTTAAAGTTAATTCATTGACTGAATCTGAGGACTTCGTTTTTTTTACAAATCACCAATTAGAATCTAATCCACTCGTTGCAAAGATGTATAAAATAATGCATCAAAATTCGACTGTTCTAATTTCACTCAACTATTTAAATGAATTAGATCCTTTTATTATTCAAAACATTCATTATGAAACGATAAAAGAAACGGATAGCATCGATGGTTACGTGACGGATCAATGTATCGTCAAGAATGAATTAGACAGTAACTTTTTAAGAGAACTGTCAACGATGGTTAAGGATAAACACCTAATTATCGGCCCGTCGTTTTCCAATATCCCATACTTTTTACAATCTAAGAATTTAGAAATAGCTATTCAACATAACGCAACTGCAGTCATGTATGATGTGAGAAATATAGATTTTAAAAACTATAACGAATTAAAGCCGCTCGCAAAACTAAAGTCATTTGCGAGAAAGCGTATTGAAATTATCCCAGTCGTTGAATCCGTAGAAAAAAGAGATGAGCTACTATCACTCATCCCTTTTCAAACAGTCTGTATATTAGATTAATGAATCAATTTCAACGTATTCTAAATCTTGTGCTTCTGCAACAGCTTTATAAGTCACGTGACCTTTATACACGTTGAAGCCTTCTTTAAGTCCTGCGTTACGTTTTGCCGCTTCTTCAGCACCTAAGTTTGCGATTTGAAGACCGTATTGTAACGTAGCGTTTGTTAATGCGATTGTTGACGTTCTAGGTACTGCACCTGGCATGTTCGCAACTGTGTAGTGAATTACACCGTGTTTCACGTACGTTGGGTCGTCGTGAGTTGTAATGCGGTCAGATGTTTCAAAGTTACCGCCTTGGTCGATTGCGATGTCAACAACGACTGAACCGTCACCCATGTTTTTAATCATTTCTTCAGTCACTAATACAGGAGCTTTTGCACCTGGAATTAACACTGATCCAATGACGACGTCACTCGACTCAACTTCTTTTTTAATGTTCATCGGTGTAGACATTAACGTCTGCACTGAATCACCAAATAACTCATCTAACTCTCTTAAACGATGTGGGTTTAAATCTAAAATTGTAACTCTCGCACCGAGTCCAACCGCAATTTTCGCTGCGTTTGTACCTGCGTTACCTCCACCGATAATCGTAACTTTACCACGGTCTACTCCAGGTACACCTGCAAGTAAAATACCACGTCCACCTTTAATTGCTGATAAATTTTCTACCGCCACTTGAGTTGCCATACGTCCAGCAACTTCACTCATCGGTTGTAATAGTGGTAATCCACCAAATCTGTCGACGATTGTTTCATAAGCAATCGCTGTAACCTTTTTATCAATTAACGCCTTCGTTAAGTCGACCTCTGGTGCTAAGTGGAAGTACGTAAAGATAATTTGGTCTTCTTTAAAGAAATCGAACTCTTCTTTAAGTGGTTCTTTAACTTTAACGACCATATCAACGTCCCATGCTTCTTTTGCTGATGAAACAATTGTTGCTCCTTTTTCTACATACTCTTCATTAGTGAAGAAAGAACCAACACCAGCATCAGATTCAATACGCACTTCGTGTCCTGCTTGGACAAATGCATATGCTGCATCCGGCGTAAGCCCAACACGGTTTTCGTTGTTTTTAATTTCCTTAGGTACACCAATAATCATGAAGTATAACCCCTTTTCTTTTGTTATGAAAACTCTTTCTTTATTTTATATTAACATACTCATTCATAAAAATGTTATCGTTATCATACAAAATTTGGTAAAATAAAATTAACAGTACAAGTTAGCAAATTTTAATTACTATTTGATTATTTTTAGTCGCTAAAGGGTATAGTGTACTGAAAGTTAAGGAGGAAATGACATGTTAGATTACAAAAACATTTTAATCGCAGTCGATGGATCACACGAAGCAGAGTGGGCATTTGAAAAAGCTGTTAACTTAGCTAAGAAAACGGACGCACGTTTAATCGTCGCAAACGTTATTGATACGAGAAGTTACGCATCAGTTGAAGCGTATGATCGTACGATTTCAGCACGTGCTAAAAACTTTGCAGATAAGCTTTTACAAGGCTATAAAGAAAAAGCACTGGCTGACGGTGTATTAGATGTCGTTACACTCGTAGAATACGGTTCACCGAAATCAGTGATTCCTAAAAAAATTGTTAAAGACACAAATGCAGACTTAGTTGTCGTTGGTTCTACAGGTTTAAACGCAGTTGAACGATTCATTATTGGATCGGTCTCTGAAGCTATTGTACGTCATGCACCATGTGATGTATTAGTTGTAAGAACTGAAACTTTACCTGAAGATTTTGAACCGACAGTCGCAACAGATGAGCTCGTTCAAAATGAAGTAAATTAATTCCCATGAAAATAGCCTCTACTTTTTAAAAAGTAGAGGCTTATTTTTATATTACTCCTTAAATAACACTTTTGTTTCTGTATATTCTTCGATACCGATCCAACCGATTTCTTTACCGATACCAGACTGTTTATAACCACCGAATGGTGCGGCTGGATTTCTTGCTGCACCGTTTATAATGATACTACCTGTGCGTAATTTTTTGGCAACGTCATATGCTTCTTCGTCATTTTCACCAAATACTGCACCGTATAACCCGTACGTCGTATCGTTCGCGATTTCTACCGCTTCATCGACATCGTTATATGTGATAATCGATAAAACTGGTCCAAATATTTCTTCTTGCGCGATTTTACTGTTGTTATCGACTTTTGTAAATACCGTCGGTTCGACGTAATATCCTTTGTCTTCACTTTCTACTCTACCGCCACCAATTAGTAACGTCGCTTCTTTTTTACCGCTTTCGATATAGTTATACACACGGTCTTGAGCTTCTTTAGAGACGACTGGTCCAATCGTATTGTTTTCATCTTCAGGATTTCCAACACGTACGTTTTCTTCGATATATTGTTTAACGTATGCTTCCACTTCTTCTAGTCGAGATTCAGGAACGATTAAACGCGTAAGTGCTGAACATGCTTGTCCTGCGTTATTAATAATCGCGTCCATCGATTGTTTTACTGCTCTTTTAGCATCACCTTTAGGAAGTAAAATGTTCGGTGATTTTCCTCCAAGTTCTAAGTGTATATTTTTAATATTACTTTTTGCTTGTTCATAAATGCCTCGACCTACTTTAGTAGATCCAGTAAATGAAATCATATCGACTTTTTCATGTCCAGTTAACGCATCTCCAACTTCACTACCAGATCCAGGGACGATGTTAAATACACCTTTTGGAAGGCTTGTTTTATCAATCACTTCAGCAAGTAAAAATGCTGCAACTGGAGTTTTCGTACTCGGTTTTAGTACGACTGTAGCACCAGCGAGTAAAAGACATGTAAGTTTTCTTTGAATTTGATTCAGTGGGAAGTTCCACGGTGTCACTGCTGCTACAACACCTACACCTTCACGTACTAGATCAAATCCTTCATGATGTTCTGTGAATTTTACTTTATCCGCGTTCTCAAGTGCGAGTGTCATCTCTTTGATTGCTTGTTCAACCTGAGCTGCTTTTGTGTAATTATATGAACTTCCTAGTTCTTGTCGAATGACTTTCTCAAAGTCTTCTTGTCTCTCTTTAATTCCGTTTAAAATTTCTTCAACGTATTTTTGACGCTCTTCATAAGACGTTTCATTGAAGCTTTTAAATGCACGTGCTGCTGCTTCGACTGCTTTATCGACGTCTTCACTATTTGCTTTAGCAACCGTTGTAAAAATTTCTTCTGTCGCTGGATTCTCAACTTCAATCAAGTCAGACGTTGATGGTTTGACCCACTCGCCGTCAATATATATTTTGTCGTATTTCATTTCATAAACCCTCCTTAAGGTTTGTATTACTATTCTATCCGTTTAGTCATTTAAACAAACATCTGATTATTTTTGCCACGCTTCAACTGTTGATAAAAATTGTTTCATACTGTCTTTGTCTTTAAAATCAGGGATATCTCCGATTAAAACATCTTTATTATTTAATGCCACGTGCCCTTTTTTCAGAACGATTAACGACTTTTGACTTTTTTCGTCTTTAAAAATAGTCTTCGGTAAGTTTAAGAACATGAGTAACGTCACATCTTCTTTTATATACGTTTTAAACGTTTCTTGATTTTCGGTTAAGATGTTAGAAGGTACTGTAAAAATACCGATTCCGTCTTCTTTTGCTTTATTCATCCCCGCTTCAATCATTAAAAGATGCGCAAAGCTTTTACCTTCTTTAAACGCTGTCGTATACCCTTCAACCTCTACCGGATAAAAACCGACGGGTAAATCTCCAACGACTAAATCAACTGGCTCGATAAAGTTTTGTTCGATAATATTTTGTGGATATATCTTCATATGTGTCTCTAAAAACTCACATAGATTTGCATTTAATTCAGCGAGCGTCGGATCGATTTCGACACCGTTTAACTGTAATTCTGAATTTAACTCACTTAACGTCATCGATAAATGGCCAGATCCACTCCCGACATCTAACACCGAACCGCTACTATTTTCATTTAGTACGTTACCGATATACCCGATTGTGTACCCGATGACGTCTGGAGTCAGTTGATGGTTCGGTTGTACTTGCTCTTCTTTTAACTGCTTTAAATAAGCAAACTGAAATGCTTTTCGCTTCTCTATTTTTGTACCTGTTACGTCTACTTCTAATAATGCTTGAGACAATGATTCTATTCGCGATAAGCCAGTATGTTCATGAATATCATCTGTTTTATTTACTAATGCTTCGTATATTTTTTCTAAATTACTGAGTTCCATTAAAAAGTTCACCTCTAAAAAAATAAGGACTATTCTTTCGAATAGCCCTATTATAACAATTGATTAAATATTTTTTAAAGCGTCAATTGCTTTGTCATAATCTGGTTCGTTTGTACCTTCAGGTACGTATTCTACGTAGACAACATTATCGTCTTCGTCTAATACGAATACACTTCTCGCTTGTAAACGTAAATGTGGCATTAGCGTACCGAATTGTTTCGCAAATGATAGATCTTTATGATCTGAAAAAGTTACTGCATTTTCGATACCTTCATCTGCACAAAAACGTTTTTGAGCGAATGGTAAGTCGTTTGAAATTGTAATTAACTGTGTGTTTTCAACATCTGCTGCTTTATTATAAAATGTTTTCGTTTGAACTTGGCAAACTCCTGTATCAAGAGATGGTACAACACTAATCAGCTTTTTTGTACCTGCATATTCTTTTAACGGTTCTACATCTTTTAATTCGCTATTCACGACATTAAAACTATCGATATGTTGACCAACTTCAACAGCTTTTCCGTCTAATTTAACTTCATTTCCACCAAAAGTAATTGTCGTCATAAATTAAACCAGCCCTTCTTTTCTATTAGTCTCTACATCCACAGTATATTCAACCTCTTTTCTGTTTACAACTAATGTGTCTCCGATAAAATCATGAAGTCCCATTCGATTTTCGTTAAATAAAATCATTAAGTACGGTAAGTTTAATAATGCTTGCGTAATATATCGACCGATAAGTTCTCGATATAATACTTGAGCAAATGTTAACTCGTACCCTTTACTTGAAACAACACGAATACCGAAAATCATTTTTCCTAACGTTTGGCCAAAGAAATATGTCATTAAAACGAAGTAAAGGAAAAATACGACCGCTACGACAATGCTGCGTATTGGAATTGCATCAAAAATAACATTTTGATTCATGACGCCTAGCATCGTTAAAATCGGAATAATTGCGATTTGGCGTACCGACCATAAGACGATGAGATCAACGATATATGCGAGGAGACGTATTAACGTATCTGCAACAGGGTAACCCATTTCTTTTTGCAAGATCACTGTTTCTCTTTTCATAATCTCACTCCTTACTCATCATATAAGTACATCGGTTTTGGACCTTGGCGTTTATTGATTAAGTTTTCAACGATTAACGCATCTGAATCGTTAAATAATTGTTTCACGATGCTCGGTCCGTTAAAATTGAACATTGAAAAACGACCTGAACCATAACCATACGTATAAACCTGTGGATTGTCTGAACCAATCTCTTCTTTTAAATCAGCGAGCGCGTCATCAAAGTATCCAATCTCATCTACAAGTCCGTTGTCAATGGCATCACTTCCAAGATATACACGTCCATCTGCTAATTTACGTACTTCTTCTTCACTCATGTTACGCCCTTCAGCAACAACTTTTACGAACTCATCAAACATCGTATCTACCATGTGCTGAACGTATTCTTTTTCTTCTTTAGATGGAGTTTTTGCTCCTGATAACATGTCTTTCATATCGCCTGATGTATATGTGTTAAACTTTACGCCGTATTTTTCAGCAAGCTCACTGTAATCGATACTTTGCATAATTACGCCGATCGAACCAGTGATCGTTTCGTTACTTGCGTAAATTTTATTTGCAGGTGCTGAGACATAATATCCACCACTTGCTGCCATGTTACCCATTGAGCTGTAGATAATTTTCCCTTTATCTTTTGCGATTTTTAAGTACTTGTATACTTCAGCACTTTCAAATACTCCACCACCTGGTGAATTTACGTCAAGTAAAATTGCTTTCACTGAATCATCTTCAATAATTTCTTTTAAAGCATCAACTGTTAAACGATGATTATAACCCGCTACTCCAGAAAATAATCCGCTACCTTGCGGTGTATCTTGAATGACGCCATCTACACTAATGACCGCGATTCTATTTGACGGGTCACCTTCTTCAATAACGCTAACAGGTGAATCATCTACAAGACTACTAAATAAGTCTTCAAATTGATCTTTTTGGAATACATTAAATACGCTCATTACAACGCCTGAAATCAGTAAGGCAATTGCTGCGACTAATGCAATCGTTCGTTTCATAAGTTCATCTCCTTTAATATCTGTATGAGTTAGTATAACACAGTGGATTACAGTAAATCCTCAAATTCTGTAGATTCTTGTTCGTTTTTTGATGTGTATGTTGTGATTTGATTTAACGCATCTTCGATGAGTGGTTCAAAGTCGACATTAGATTCATATTTTATGACCTTATCTAAATTTGGTGATGTCTTCGGTTGTTTTGGTTTAAAGATTGTACAACAATCTTCAAACGGTAATATTGAAGTTTCATACGTACCGTAATTCACAGCTTTTTGTATAATTTCATTCTTTTCATATGTGAGTAATGGTCGTAGTACTGGGAAATTTGTCACTGCATTAATCGTATTCATACTCGTTAATGTTTGCGATGCAACTTGTCCAATATTCTCTCCATTTACGACCGCTTCCGCACCGATTTTACGTGCGAGACGTTCTGCGATGATTAACATAATACGTCTCGTTGTCGTCATCGAATATCCATCAGGTATTTTATCGTAAATAGTCGTTTGAATATTTGTAAATGGTACGATATGCATTTTAATATCGACACCGGTTTTATCGGCCATAATATCTACAAGTGTTTTTACCTTTTCTAACGACTGCTCACTCGTATACGGTGGAGAGAAAAAGTGAATTGCTTCAATTTCAACACCTCTACGCATAATCTCAAATCCAGCGACTGGGCTATCGATTCCACCAGAAAGCATTAAAACAGTTTTACCACCTGTTCCAAGTGGTAATCCACCGACCCCGTCATACACTTCACTGTACATATAAATTCCGTCATAACGAATTTCTATCATAATCGTATGATCTGGATGTTTTATATTCACTGATCGATTTGTTTCTTTTACGACGTAACCACCGATTAACTGCTGAATTTCATGTGTCTTTAAATGGTACGCTTTGTCGATACGTTTTACTTCAACTTTAAATGTATCGCCCTCTTTAAATGTTGACTCTAATAGTAATGCATTTTCTTTCATCGCTTCATCCGTTTTTTCAAGACGAATAATTGGCGACATGCTTAATATTCCGTTCACATGTTTTAATCGATTGATGACTTCATATGCATCTTCATTTTCTAGATCGATGTACATTCTATCTCTATTCGCACGGATAACGATGTCAAGTCCTTCTAAAGCACGTTCGATTTGCGACACTAATTTACCGATAAACATCTTTCTATTTTTCTTTTTTAACGTAAGTTCGCCGTAACGAACAAGTAGTAAATCATATTTCAACGATGACATCTCCTAATTCTTTATATATTTCATCAAATACTTTTATAAACGTATCTATTTCACTTTCAGTCGTATACTGTCCCATCGTAAGACGGATACTTCCTTCAATCACACGTAACGGATTTCCCATCGCGATGAGTGTTTCGTTCGGTGCGTTACGTTGTGACGCACATGCACTCGTTGTAGATACATAAATATCACGTTTACTTAGTGCGTTCACAATGACTTCACCTTTAGCACCTGTAATCGACAGGTTAATATAATGTGGTACATGTTTAGGCTGGATATATACCCCTTCATATTGTCGAAGCGCCTCACGTATTTTATCGTTAAACGAATTCAACTTATTATACGTATCTTCCATCGTTTCAAAAGATAAACGTAGTGCTTTCGCAGTAGACGCGATACCAGGTAAGTTTACCGTACCACTTCTCACGTTATATTCATGTCCGCCACCGTACATCACTGGATTTAACTGCGCAATATTTTTAACAAATAATCCACCGACACCTTTAACGCCATAAAACTTATGCGCTGAAAACGACACAGCATCCACCCCGCGATAATCGATATTTACCTTACCGACAGCTTGGGTTGCATCGACATGTAAAAATGCTCTGTTATATTGCTTGATGACGTCAACAATTTTCTCGATCGGTTGAATACTCCCGATAATATTGTTAACTGCAATAACCGATACAAAGATTACATCATCCGACATCTTTTCTTGTAAATCTTTGATATCAATGATTCCCTCCGGTGTCGTATCAATAAATACTAATTCGATCCCATCAATATGTCTCAGTACTTCGATAACACTCGGATGTTCAAGTTCTGAAACGAGCACCGTTCGACCGAATTGTTTTTTCTTTTTAATGACGCTTTGAATCACGATGTTATTACTTTCTGTGGCTCCAGAAGTAAATAGTAAGTCGTAATCATTTAATTTAAATAGTTGCTTGATCTGTGTTCTAGAAGCTTCAAGAAGCTTTCTCGCTTCTTGTCCACCTTTACTTAAACTTGCTGTATTATAAAAATATTTTCGATTTACCGTGTCATACGTCTGTAAGACGTCGTCTAATGGACATGTCGTTGCTGCGTTGTCAAAATAAATCATTGTTTCCTTCACCTACCATAAAAAAGACTTAGGAATGCTCCTAAGTCTCTCATCTGTTTTCATATGAGTCGATGATACGCTTTACTGCATCTTCATCAACTTCTCGTAATGCATGTTCTGCAATTTGAAGTGCACGTTTATATCTATTTTCATTGAATAAACGCGTCGCTTCTTCAATTTCACCATCTAATGTACTGTTATCTTTACGATAACGGTTTGCGTATTGAATAATTAACTCAGACAGTTCAGAGTCGTGAATGACTTCATACGCTTCTTGCTCGAAGTTGTTTAATAAAATAACTGCTTTATCGACTTTTTCTTTAATATAACGAACATTTAACGGACGACGTTCAAGATATCTATCGATTTCTTTCACTTCGTTATCGAGTTCATGCTTCATAACGATAAACTGCTCTGGAATTCTCACAAGGTTTGACGTCGTTAATCTATGCATGACTTCTTCTTTTTTGTCATCGATTAAGTTCGTATTATCGATTGCTTCCTCTTCATCGTATTTTAACGACTGTAAGTAATCTAGTACATCTTCTTGCTTGTCATTAATATCTTCAATCGTATGATCGATGTGTTCTAAGTTATCGATAATCTGACTATAGCGCGTCGTATTTTTATTAACTTCAGACTCAATATCTGCATACATCGTAACGAGATCTTCGATTTCGTATTCATATTTATGAATTGTTTGAATTTCTCTATCATTAATATAATATGCATCTTTAATAAAGTTAATTTCAGTACGTAATGACATGTTTGTGTCTTTCGCTTTAAACAGCATATCACTCACTTTGTCACGTAAATCATCGAACTTAATTTTCGCTTCGACTTCGTGTTCAATTAAGTCATACATATCATCGAGTTCGCTGTGAATACGTTCTAAATCTTCTTCTGCTTCTTCTAATTCTAATTTTGCAATTTTAGGCTCGATTAAATTTAATTCTGTACGTAAGCGTGATAGCGTCGTATCGACTTTGATATGCTCTAAATCATATCCGTCTAATCTTAACTCTCTACAACCATAACGGACTTCTTGAAATAGTGTTGGTAAGTCTTTTTGAACTTCTTTAATAAGCGCAGGGATTTTCTCCATACTCTCTTTTAAATTCGTAAGTTCTTCGTGAATTTCTACGATATGATCATGTGCGTTATTGTAATTCCCCTCATCGATGAGTGTGTTGTACTTCTCTAGTTCTGGTTCATATGAGTTGATTAACGATTCTAATGGTTTTCTCGAGTCACCGAATTTATGGCCATCTGCTAAAACGTCACGGTTTGCTTCTCTTTGAAGCGTAACCGACTCTTCATATAACTCTTTGCTCTCATCATTTTGTTTCATAAAGTCGTTAATTTCAACTGTTAACGCATCATATGTAGTCTCGATATTACCGATATGTTGAACGGCATTATCTTCGTTCTTTTTACTATCACTAAATTTAAATTTCTTTAAATTTTCATTTGCAGCTTTAAAATTGCTTTCTGCATGCGTCTTATTGTTGGATAACGCATCTTTCCATCTCTCATCCAAGTGTTCGTATAATTCTTTTGCCTCTCCATGTAGATTGTATGTTTTTAATTTTTCTAAATCTAAATGAAATGGTAATTGAATTACATCTTGTAATCGTGCTTCTTCTTTCTGTACTTCTTCAAGTTTTGATTTTCTTAAAAACAACAGTAATCCGATTACTATAATAACAAGGATAATCAGTCCAATTAAAATGTAAACCCACATACAATTACCCTCCTCAACTTATTATCAATTATAGACTAATTCTTTGAAAGAAAAAACAATAAACAGTATAATTTTTAAAAATGTAACAGTTACTTTAGGAGGACATACAATGTTTGATGATATTCAGCTTAAAAACTATTCAGAACTACACGGAGCACTCGATGCATTACTTGAGGAAAACTTAAACATAACTGCTAATTTGGCAAATGCTTCTGCACTACTTAACCACTTTCTAAAAGATATTAACTGGGTCGGGTTTTATTTATACGATGAAGAACTAGAAAAACTCGTCCTTGGTCCGTTCCAAGGAAAACCTGCATGTACGACTATTGAAGTTGGTAAAGGTGTTTGTGGAACTGCTTATAGAGGTAACGACGTATTTATCGTTGATAACGTCGAAGAATTCCCAGGCCATATCGCGTGTGACGCTCGTAGTAAATCAGAAATCGTATTACCGATCTATAAAGACGATAAAGGAATCGGAGTGTTAGATATCGATGCACCGATTTATGAACGATTCGATGAAGAAGACCGCGTTGGTTTAATCGAAGTCGTAGAGATAATTAAAAAGTATTTATAATCGATAAACTGTTGACAAAACGTAGAGATTCAAGTAATATAATAAATTGTGTAAATGAACAATATAAGTAGCAGGTATTTATTCTATGACCTTATGTGATTAGCGGTTGCGATGTGTTGTGTAACCAATGCTATGAGGCGAAGACACTTTGAATCACATATCCATAGAAGTAACTACCCCTTATGATGTTATTTGCATATAAATATATCATTAAGGAGGAGTCAAAAATGGCTCGTTATACAGGATCAACTTGGAAGAAGTCACGTCGCCTAGGTATTTCATTATCAGGCACAGGTAAAGAATTAGAAAAGCGTCCATACGCTCCAGGTCAACATGGACCAAACCAAAGAGTTAAACTCTCAGAATACGGTTTACAATTAAAAGAGAAGCAAAAGCTTCGTTACATGCATGGAATTAACGAACGTCAATTCCGTACATTATTCGATCGTGCAGGTAAAATGCCTGGAATTCACGGTGAAAACTTCATGATCTTACTTGCTTCACGTTTAGACAACGTAGTATTACGTTTAGGTTTAGCTAAAACACAACGTCAAGCACGTCAATTAGTAAACCACGGACACATCACTGTTAACGGTAAAGTATTAGACATCCCGTCTTACCAACTTTCACCAGGTGAAACAGTTGCTGTACGTGAAAAATCACAAAAATTAAACATCATCGAAGAAGCTATCGAATTCAACAACTTTGTTCCTGAATATCTAAACTTTGACGCTGATAAACTAGAAGGTACATTCGTACGTCAACCAGAGCGTAGCGAATTATCAGCTGAAATCAACGAACAATTAATCGTTGAGTACTACTCAAGATAAACGACTTAATTTCTACAATCACCCTACAAACGTTGTTAAACCAATGTTTGTGGGGTTTTTATTTTATATTAAAAATTAACATAATACCCTTATTTACCCGTATTTATATTTGAAATTGGGGCAAAATTGGGGCAAAATTGGGGCAAAAAATATAGGTACAAAATAGATTATATTTAGCACTCACATAAGAATGTGGGTGCTTATTTTTATGCAAATAAAAAGACGTCTACAATCAATATAGACGTCTTCCGCAAACAGTCCGCGTACGGATACTGTAGCTATTCCTAGATATATTATAGCACATTATTTTTAATACACATCAGTAATGAATTGGTTGTAAACTAGACAGTATTATCTTAAAATTTGTTGAAGAATTGTACAACTACATAAAAAATCAGGGATATTAGTCGCTGATTTTTACTTCATTCAAAAAGTTCATTGTAAAATTTCTTATGCGCTTTTATTATTTCATAATAAAATTCCTGAGATATATCTTTTAAATTAACAGGGTCTACATTGTTAACTACATCGTTTGACGATACAGCGCTTTGCTTATGGATTCTAATGTAAGATGTTTTGGTCAATACAGTATCTAACTGGTTTAATATATCATCTGGAATTTGTTTATCATATTCATTGTGTCTATGTTTTGATGATTGAATAGATGAAACTGGTAATACATTTATGTCGCATGGAAAAGTGTCTTTCTCGAAACCAATAATTAAAACGGGTCTAACTTTAAAACTTTTCTTTTGACTTTTTACATCAAAATAAGGGTAACGTGACAGTGTAATACAATTGATATAGTCTTTCGTACTTTTTCTATAGTCCAAAACTATACCCTTTTGCATCTTCATGTTCGTCAATATATACCCCATACAGGGAATCAAAAACCTTAACTTTTTCTGCATCTTTTTTTATATCAGATACGGCTAAAATTTTGTTCCCTGATTCATGAGGTTTAAGACCTTCTCTAGATTTAATCCAAGAATATTCTTCATGACTTAAATTTCTTAGGTACCAGGCATCAAATTTAGCATACTTGTGGATAACACTATCTATAATAAATTTTTCAGTTTCAGTTAAAGTAGACTCTTTACTACTAATAGAATAGTCTTCATCAAAATAATACCTAATATCTTTAAGCACGGGACCATGCTCCCAGCCTTCAAAATCATTATCAAAAAGAACCTCGCCAGTATATGCTAAACTTTCTCTTTGTGCAAAGTACAGTAGCTTTTGCAGCTTCAGTTCACTATTTAATTGAGAAGAAGTAATGTTTCTATGTGACTCGATCATATAATTCGCAAAATCGTTAAGCTTTGACATTGTACCCCTCCTTATCTACTACTTTAATGATATATCATTGTTTTGTTTTTTCATAGGAAAACAATTGAGAATTATATCTCATATGTGACGTGATGTGATGAATATAGAAAGTACAGTTTATATGTAACTTTGAAACGCTCGGAAAAGCGAAAAGAGCAACGAGACAATTTAACTTTAAAGCTAGTAATCTTCCAAACAATATTAGCTTTAATCCAAACTCTCATTGCTCTTATAAAATAAGGTTTAGAGCCGAAAGGCTCTCTACCTTCATTATAAAGGAGGTACATTATTATGACAAATACTAAAAAAATAAATGCTTTACTGATAGTTATTATAATTTTGACTGTAATTAATATCTTAATTGCATTGTTTAAATAAGGGGTGCCTATATGTTTGATGAAATTAAAAAAACTATCCTAAATTTAGTTGCAAGTGAGAACATTACAATCTATAGGATTAGTAAGGATACTGGTATTAGTGTTGGGGGATTCAAAAATATAAAAAAGTATATGGGCAGAGGTAAAATTTAAAGTTTCTTTAATTCCATTTGAACCGTTAAGAATTATTAAAGACGAATCCAAAGAATATAAATAAAATAACCTTCTTTATATTATGTAACATATATCGTTGACTTCGTGATTATAATCATGTATAATATAAGTATAAGGAGGTGAAAGAATGAGACGAGTTAAAGAATCTGAAGAGATTCAAAAAATAAGAGCCGAAAGACGATAGCTAAACTCAGAAACCTTTAGAAATATCTGTATAGCAATCGGTACAATCGGCACTATGCTCAAACTTTGGTTATAGGGGGATGAGCTCCCCTATCTATATTATATTATAGGAGGCGATAAAAATGAAATACACTACAAAACTCAATTTAAAAACTACTTTAAATTATATAATTGGTATAGCTATTATCGTCTATCTTATTCTACTCTTTAAATAAAATAAAACTCGTCTCATTCCATAAATATGAGAAACAATATAATCAAATTATTAGAAGATAAGTCTATAAGTGCTGCTGAAATCAGCAGACAAACTGGTATTGACGCTTCTACAATCCAAAAATATCGTTTAGGATCTTTGAAAATAGACCGAATGATATTAAGTAATGCTGAAAAGTTATACGAATACGCAAAGTCAAAGGGGTATTAAATCTATGATATAACCTCTTTTAAGCCTATCTAACTACAAAGAGTTTATATTAAGCAAATTATCAAAAAGTAGAAACGTTTTTAACCTCCAGTAATATAAGTTTCTGGAGATTTTCTATGCTAAGTATTAATTCGAAAAAACGTTTTGAATATAGCTCAGGTAAAATATTGGTTGAAATAAAAATAAGAGCCGAAAGAATTAAGACACAAACAGAAATAATTAAAAACATTGTTTACATCTTAACCACAATCGGCACTTTAATCAAAGTGTGGTGGAGCTATTAACTCCCCACTTACTAAATATGATATAGTAAAGTAAAGGTACTTACAAAGTAAAGAATAAATAAAGAACAAATGAAATGTTAGTTATCAAGATTGCACTCTCCTAATTGGTAATACCTATGTAACGTGTTCATTATATTAAAGATAATACCAATTCTATTAGTCTTAACGAAATAAAATAACTATAATTATAGTTAACTATCATTTAACTTCGGAGGACGATTTATATGTTTAATGACATTGATCAAACTATTTTAAATTTATTTAAAGAAGAATCTAGTTACTCAATTTCTAAACAAGCTGGACTGCCATACCAAACTGTTCAAGATTTAAGAAATGGAAAATCTAGTTTAGAAAAAGCACGTTATGAAACTATAAAATCTTTATATGAGTACGCAAAAAAACAAGGATATAATATTCTATAGAATAATTTAACAATATATATTTCTATATTTAAAAGTAGCTAAAACTATAAATAAAAGGAAGTGCTTTAATGAATCCTATTGAAGAAGTTGAACATATGATAAAACAATTAATTGAGGATGAGAATGTATCTGGCTATAGAATTCAAAAAGATACTGGTGTTTCATCTAGCAATTTTAACGCAATCAGAAGAGGAGAAAGAGACTATAAAAACCTCACATTTGAGGTAATTATATAATTATATAATTACGCAAAAAACCATGGATATTAATCCCTGGTTTATAATATGTTTATTCTTTATTAGGTAGCCTTATCTTGATTACTTGCCTACTTTTTATCTTGTATGGCCCTTTCCCACCCGTATCTCTAATTTCCTTAATAACTCTTAACGCTTCTTCAAGAGTTATCTCTCCATCCTCATCATGTTGAACAATTGAAAAAACAAATTTAATTACATCTCTATACTGTTCTTCGTGTGGGATGTTTAGACTATCAAGGTAGTTATACATAAGGGGTTCTTCTTCAAGATACAAAAACAAGTTATTCCCAAAGATTGACGGTCCCACTAATCTCTTTTCATCATCTGTTGCTTCATCAAACGGTTTAATAATATACTTTTCTATATTAGTCATTCTTGTACACCCCTATTTAAGATCATAGTCCCCCTGTGCATGAAGTTCTCTAATTTCTTTAATTTTACTCAATGCTTCTACTAACGTTGGCTTTTCGTCCTCGTATTGAATGTCCGAAATAATATACTTTAATACTCTTCTAATTTCTTCATGGTGTGGTATTCCAAGTTCATCTAAGTATGCCATCATGTATTCTTTGTCTTGAAAAAAAACAAAAGGATTGTCACCAAATATACAAGGTCCGACTAACCTCTTTTCATCATCAGTTGCATCATGAAATGGTTCTATAATGTATTTCTCTACGTTAGTCATCCATAAACACCTCCTGATAGTCCATATTTAAAAGGATAATATTGTCATCAATATTTTTAGCAAATGCTTAAAATATAATCTATAGCCTTAATAGAATTTCAGTAAAATAATCATCTATCACATATTAATTATAGACTATTAAACATTTAAAGCATATTTGTACACTCTCCTTGCCTTCTTATAGTTTCTCACCTATTATAGAATCTAACAAAAGCGTTTTATTAAAAGTGAATTGATAAAAAACGAAGTATGAAAACTTAATTTTTAGGAGGCTTTTTAATGAGTACAACATTACCTGCTTGTCCAAGTTGTAATCAGGAGTATACATATGAGGATGGTCAATTGTATATTTGTCCGATGTGCGGTCACGAGTGGACGAAGGATTCTCAACTTGAGTTTGAGGAATCTCAACTCGTTCGTGATGCTCATGGAACGGTTTTAAACGATGGTGATTCAATCACTGTGATTAAAGATCTAAAAGTTAAAGGTTCTTCTGATTCAATTAAAAAAGGAACAAATATTAAGAGTATTAGACTAATAGAACCTGAGGATGGACATGATATTGAATGTAAGATTCCTGGCTTTGGTCAGATGAAGCTAAAATCAGAATTTGTAAAGAAGATATAAATTTAAAGTATAAATATTAATTAAACGTCGGTTCATATGAATAACCATATGTACCGACGCTTTTAATATGACAATAATCTTTCGATAAAACTGTCTTTTATTTCATAAACGACTGGGTTACCTTTTAACTTATCGAGCTTATCCAAATGTTTTTTTAGAATTTTATCTACTTTTTGTCTGCTAAACGGCACCTCTTCTACTAATTTCTTCACCGATATTCTAGAGTAATGGCTACCAAACACTTTATCTTCTAATAATTTTTTTATTACGATAAATTCATCGTCCAATAAATTTTCGTTTTTAAGATTTTCTACTAAAAGCGATAGCTTTTGTTTGTTATCTTCAAAATCTTTAATTGCACTTTCTTGGCCTTCAATAATAAGTTTTAACATCGTGTCTATAAATAAAGTCAATTCACCTTTATTATGGAAGTTTGTTGCTTTTTCAAATGACTTATCATATTTCCCTCTATTTCTATTTATAGTATAGGAAAAAGTAAATGCAGTTATGATATCTAGGTAAGCGATCAATTCCTTCGCAAGTATATACCTTCCAAGTCTTCCATTACCATCATAAAATGGATGTAAGTACTCAAACATAAAATGAGTAGAAACTATTTTTAATAACTGTGGTGCCTTATAGTATTTATTAAATTGTATAATATCTTTTAAAAACAAATTAATTTCCGCTTCATTAAACTCGTTTCTATGTGTCCATTTATTTGTTGATCTGTCATATATCCCTACCCCAGATGTTCTAAAAAGTTCTCCATCTGGTAACTCCTCAGGATCTATTTCATTAATTAAAAGTTTGTCATATGCAGTTCTAAAATCTTTAACATTTTCGAATCTTTCACCATTCACCTTTTGTAGCGATGTATATTGCTTAACTAGTCCTAAAAATTTCTTGTTTTTCTTATTAACATCCACACTATAAATCGCATCTGCAATATCTTCTTTTGTACTACGTATATTTTCTTTTTCATTTGTACTTTGTAACTCATTAATAATTAATTTTGTTATATACGCTTTCTTTGCTGTTTCTGGTTGCTCATTTAAAAGAAAGTTTATTTTATTAGAGTTTAAGAGTATTGTTTCTGTACTTTCAAATATCGTTTTAGTTATTGAAAAGAATACTGGATATGATACATCAAGTTTTTGACGTTGATCTTGAATTGGATGTATATTAATATCTGTTCTGTATGAACCGTAATGATTGAATCTATTTGTGTATTCATTTTCCCATTCTTGTGTTCCAGACATGTGAAATACCGTTTTTAAATCTTTATACTTCATCTTTTACTCACCCACTTTATAAAAAATGTAGTTTTTATCAAATATACTATAAAATATATATTAATATATCATAAAATAACTGTTTTCTATAGTTTTGTGTTTCAAAATGATACACTTACTTATATCAATTTAATAATTCAGGTGATTCTATGATTACACATGATTTTACAGTTCAAACACTTTGGAATAATGGAAGAAATTCTACAGGAGAGTTTAAAGCGGATCATTTAAATGGAAATATCTCAATACCAAGTTCACTTGGTGGACCTGGTAATGCTTCAAATCCAGATGAGTTGTTAGTTGCGGCCGCTTCAAGTTGCTATATTATTAGTCTGTCTGCAGCGTTAGAGCGTGCGAGATTTACTGACGTTACGATTGAACTAACATCTATCGGTACCGCTTCTTTAAGTGATGATGGACAATTTAAAATGGAAAAAATTACGCATCGCCCTACTATTTCAGTGAATGAAACTGATAAACTTCATAAACGAATCGATCGTTTAAATGAAATCGCAGATCGAAATTGTATGGTGTCTAAAGCAATACGAGGTAATGTTGAAATTATTATTGAACCAATTATTAATTAACGTTGCGGTTTCTAGATACTTCAACTAAAATTTAACTAATACTCTTTTTAGGTGATGTTATGAACACGTACTTAATATTAGCTATAATATTTGCTTTAATCACACTGTACTTTTTTACGATAACTGTAAAAAAGTCACTCCATGAACGTACTGCGATGTGGGCAGGATTTACAGTAGTTAGCTTAGTCATTACAACAATCGTTATCGGGTTATATCAACAAGATCGGTTATATTATAACCCAAAAGAAATTCCAGATAATGTGATGAGTCAACAAATACAAGACGTTGTACATGCGTATAATTTACAAGATGACTATTATGAAGCGGATATTCCGAAGTTTAAAAAAGGAGAATATCGTCCAAATACACCTTTGAAGTTCTCTAACTACAAAGTGACGAACATTGTGAAAAAACCAAGAGGACAATATATTACGATTGAAAAGGACAATAATTCCGTCGTGATCTATGACCCTGTAGGAAAAAGAAACATTAAACTCGAACAACAATACACTTTTATTGGATCACCAAGTTTATCGTATCCATTCGTAGTAAAACTACATTACAAAAAAGATGAAAAATCAAAATTTATACTTTTTTAATACTCTTAAAGTATGAGTATCTCCCCTAAAATTGGATATTAAATCCAATTTTAGGTTTTTTTATAACTGAAATTATAATTTAAAAACTCAAAAATATAACGAGAGTCACTCACGTGACTCTCATTTTTTGTAATACGTAATATATTCGTCTTCAAATTTTACACCGATATAATCTTTACCATATTGTAACATCCAATCGATATCGTCGTATTTTATTTTAATTGGTTCACCATGATATGTTAGTTCCTTTTCTAAATCTAGAAAAAGGATATGTCTTCGTTTATTACCATATTTGATTTTCGTATTCACGATTTTTAACCCTAAATTTAACGTGTTTTTTAAACTCGCTAAGTTCTTTGGCATCACTGTACCGATTAAATATTTAAACCGTTTATCTTCTCTTAACTTCTCTAACAATACGCGTCCCATTTTTAGCTGTAAATTATAACCTCGTAACGATTCATCGATAAATGTTATTTCTGAATATATCGTATCTTCTTGACTAACACCAGCGTCGTCAGCTAAATGATCCGCTTCACCTACTTTAGGTATATAAAATGCACGGAGTGCTTTTAGTTCATCATTTATAAATACTCCAACGCTGTAATCATTGCTTAGAATTTCTAACATTAAATCTCGTGGTATCGTTTCAAGCATTTCTTTATCTTCTAAATTATCGTACACTTCTTGCTGAAGTTTTAAGACGTCATCGATATGATGCTCTGTTACTTTAACTATTTCCATATGATTCACCTTCAGTTATTAAATAAATAGTTGTTTAAAAATTCGAGTGATTCGATTGGTTGACCTGTAATATAAACGTAAATGTAATACAAAATGAATACTCCTATTATTAATATAAAGAACACTGCAAAGGTTTTTATAAATCTAAATATAATTTTATAGATAACCATTAGAATCACTAAAAATATAAATATATAAATGAGGTTTGTAATTGTAAAATCAATATGATATATGTCTGTCGCATTGAGTACGAAAGTCAATAATAACGACAATATGATGAGTACAAATATACGCTTCAAATTATTCACTTCTTTCAACTAATGTCAGCTGTGATGCAATGAATATGCCGACAACTAAAAATATTGCACTTATATATGGTAAATGTAACGGAGCGATTCGGTCAATAAATATCCCACCAATAACCGCACCAAGTCCTATCCCTAAGTTTAAACTCGACATATTCCAGCTAAAGACTTTTGCTGCACTTCCTTTTACGCTACTCACTAGTCCGGATTGAATCATTGGAGATGTACTCCATTCAAACACGTTAAATAAGTAAAACACGATATAAAATAAAACAGGAATGCTAAATGTAAATGGAATCGCAATTGTCATCATTAAAAATAATACGATCATCGTCATCATCGCATATTTAATTGGAAATTTATCGACTAACATTCCTCCGAGATATGTCCCAGACATACCCCCTAACCCTGCTATAAATAAGGCCAGTGATACTTGATTCAGTGTGAATCCGTTACTCGTTAATAAGGGAGAAATATATCCAATAATAATAAAGTTCGCAGTGAGTATAAGTAGCGTAATTGTAATGTATAATACGACGTTCTTTTTATGCGTGATGATGTTTTTATCTTCTGTCGTAATCGTATACGTAGTATTCGGTGTTTTCGTTAATACGAGAATTGCTGTAATAATCGTGAGTACAATGATGATGAAAAACACTTCTCGCCAACCAAATATATTACCAATTAAAGTACTTATTGGAATTCCAAATACGTTCGCTGCACTAAAACCCATATATACAAATGCGATCGTCTTTCCTCTTTTATGTGCTTCAGATAATAATGACGTTAAGTCTAAGATCTTAACGATTAAAACCGATGCCCCCATCGCCGTCACAACACGTCCGATTGCGAGCATCGTAAACGAATGACTGAGCATAAATATCACATTTCCGAATAGGAATATTAAAAATGCATAAATAAGCGTCTTCTTCTGACTGAATTTGTGTGTCAGTTGTATTAATACGGGTCCAAAAATCGCAAAAGATACAGCATACACTGTAATCAACTGTCCAGTTAAACCATAACTTATATGTAGCTCGGTACTAATCATTTCAGTAAGTCCTGAAATAATGAGTTCCATTATTCCGAGTAAAAATATCGTAAACATAAATATAGCGATGAGTAATCTATTCATTAAATCACCATTTCTAAAAATCTTATATCAATATAACACGAATTACTATTCTATATAAGCAAAGAATCGTATATAATAATGTAAGCGATTTAAAAATAAAAATATATGATATGTACTTTATTTTTAGTTAATATTGTGTATAATTATGAGAGTAAAGAGGTGTTTTATATGTATTCAGTTAAGAACAATTTAAAATTCATTCTCCCATCTTTAATTGGTATTTTTATATTCATCTTTCCAATTAAAAATGAGGCTGGGGAAATTACCGTACCCGTTGCATATATTGCAAACAAAATTTTAGAATTCATCGGATTATTCGGTGAGAATGCGATCAGTTATATCGTCGCATCGATTATGGTAATATCCGCCCTACTTTCTTTATTATTTACATACGTCGTTAAATCTGACAATGCATTGTTAAACCAATTGTTTAATCAATCAATTGGTTGGATCATCGTCCGTGTATTAGGTGCTGTATTTGGTGTATTCGTACTTTTCAACATTGGACCGATTCAAATCACGTCTGAAGATACAGGTGGAACTGTATTTTATGACTTATTACCGACATTATTTGCGGTATTTTTAATCGCTGGATTTTTACTTCCGTTACTTTTAAACTACGGTTTACTAGAGTTTGTCGGAACATTATTTAGAAAGTTTATGCGCCCTGTATTCACTTTACCTGGACGCTCTACAGTTGATAACCTAGCATCTTGGGTTGGAGACGGTACAATCGGGGTTTTATTAACGAGTAAACAATATGAAGCAGGATTTTATACGAAACGTGAAGCAACAGTCATTGCGACGATGTTCTCTGTCGTATCGATTACGTTTACGATCGTTATATTAGATTATCTAAACATGCTGAACTATTTCGTTCCGTTTTATGCGACTGTAATATTCTCAGGAATCGTATGTGCGGTTGTATTACCACGTATCCCGCCTCTATCTAAAATTGATGATACTTATTATGTAGAAAACAATGAGTATAGTGAACATATACCTGAAGGTGAAACGAGTTTTTCTTGGGGGTATAAACAAGCATTAGAAAAAGCAGAAGGTGCAGATGGAGCATTAGGCGTCGTAAAAGATGGCTATAAAACAGTTCTCGATATGTGGATCGCTGTATTACCTGTTGTAATGGCGGTTGGTACACTCGGTACAGTACTTGCGGAATTTACACCTATATTTAGTATTATCGGTGCACCGTTCGTACCGATTTTAGAAACGATTGGTATTCCAGATGCAAAAGCTGTATCTGAAACGCTATTTATCGGATTTACAGATATGTTTTTACCAACATTAGTAATCGGTAGTGAAGTTTCAGAAATGGCAAGATTTATTGTCGGTGCGTTAAGTATTACGCAGCTTCTATACTTATCAGAAGTTGGTGGAGTTATTTTAGGATCTAAAATTCCACTTGGCGTTGGAAAAATGTTTGTCATTTTCTTAATGCGTACTGCAATTTCACTTCCAATCATCATCGCAGTTGCATTACTTTTATTCTAAACATAAAGAGACTTCCAAACTATGGAAGTCTCTTTTCTATATCTAAAATTGTAAATTCATTAAAACTAAACGTTCTCGACCATTTATATTCTTTAATTGTATAGTCCTTCAAAACGTCTAACTGTTTATAAAGTCTTTCTAAACCGAGCGTCACAATTACTACACCAAGACAATAATGAATCCCGTGACCAAATGTCAGACCATAACGATTCATATCTGTATTTATGTTTTGAATCATCAGTAATACGTGCTGGTCTTCTTTTATTATGACATCGTGATACTTCGTATCGTTTACACACACTCTACGAATGTACGGAAACGGTGGATATTCTCTTAATACGTCTTTTACTTTAAAGGTCATGTCTTTATTATTTAACGTATGATATATAAGTGCATTCACACTACTTAAAAACGGTCGGTGTCCGTCGATAATCATATTTAATAATATATCTATGACTTCCATTGTTTGTCCCGCTTCTTCAAGCAATTTCGATACAAAACCATTTGGATCGAGTTTCTTTTTATTTATAAGATCGATTAAGTAGTTACGTGTTTTATGAATCGATTTTACAATCTCGTCCCCATCTTGATTATCCAACATAATATAATCGATTAACGGAACGCCTATATCGAGTAGATTTTTATAATCCATTTTTGATATGCCGTAAAACCTTGGTAAATAACTATATAAAAATGGAACGGATATATCATTAACTACATTAATCTGTTCTTTTGTTAAAGATAAATGACTCGCGTCGACACTTGATTTTGATAGTCGAGCGATCGACTGATTTAACGCACGTTGTACCGAACGCTTCATATTTGTGTGATCGATACCTTCTTTTTGATACATCAGCCAGTGATTATAAAATTCTTTCATAACATCTTTATTATATTGTGATGTATGAATCGATTCTATTTGCTTACTTTTTCTAAACGCAGTAAATGACGGATTTTTTAAAATATCTTTGGCAATTACTGCATCGTTTATAATCCATGCGTTTAAATCATGATCAAAATATATGTCTTCTTTTCGATGATTATGTTTCATATTACTCAAAGTATACGACTGTATACTTTTTCTTACCGCGTCTAAATACGATTAAATCCCCTTCTAAAAAGTCTTTAGAAGTCACTGTGTAATCCACGTCTTGTTCACGCTCACCATTTATATAAATTGCACCGTTTTTAATATCCTCACGTGCCTGGCGACGGCTCGGTGAAATTTTAGCGTCGACGAGTAAATTCACAAGTGGATGTTCCGTGTTTTCTACTGTCGCTTGCGGTGCGTTTTTCATCGCGTCTTTTAGTTCTTTACCAGATAACTCTTTAATGTTTCCACTAAATAACGCTTCAGTGATACGTAACGCTTCTTCTAATGCTGCTTCATCGTGAATAATTTTGATCATCTCTTCAGCGAGTGCACGCTGTGCTTTACGTAAATGAGGTTCAGTTTTAACACTCTCTTCAAGCGCTTCGATTTCTTCTTTTGATAAGAATGTAAATACTTTTAAGAAATGAATGACATCTTCATCATTTTGGTTAAACCAGAACTGATAAAATTCATAAGGTGACGTTTTTTCAGCATCTAGCCAGATGTTTCCACCTTCAGATTTACCGAACTTAGAACCATCAGATTTTGTCACTAACGGGATCGTTAAACCTTCTGCATCCGTAATGCCTTCAATACGACGCATTAAGTCAATACCTGAAACGATATTCCCCCACTGGTCAGAGCCACCGACTTGGATTTTAACGTTATACGTTTGTCTTAAATGTAAAAAGTCGATTGCTTGAATTATGTTGTACGTAAACTCCGTAAAAGAAATTCCCGTTTCTAAACGTGACTGAATCGCATCTTTAGCGAGTAAGTAGTTGACACCAACGTGCTTACCGTAATCTCTTAAGAAAGAAATTAAACTAATATCCTTTAACCAGTCGTAGTTGTTTACTAAAATTGCATCTGTTTCTTTACCACTATCAAAATTAAAAATACGACGCAGTTGCGCTTCAATACCTGCGATGTTTTTGTTTAAATCATCTTCAGAAATTAAATCACGTTCTGATGCTTTAAAAGATGGGTCTCCAACGCGACCTGTTCCTCCACCGACGAGTACGACTGGGCGATGTCCATATTGCTGAAATCTTTTTAATACTAAAAATGGTACTAAATGCCCAATGTGTAAACTATCTGCTGTTGGATCCGTTCCACAGTATAATGAAACTGTTTCGTTTTCTACTAACTTTTCAATGTTTTCTTCATTTGTCACTTGGTATAATAACCCACGCCATTTTAAATCTTGAATTAATTCACTCATTATATTCTCTCCTTTGTATATAAAAAAACACCCATACATCACTGTATGGGTGCTGAACACGGTACCACCATAAATTTTACTCTAATAGATGAAGCTCTCGCTTTGAAATATTTACGTAAGTGTATTCGTTTTAAGTCACTGATGTGTTCTCACCACCCACACATTCTCTGAACAGCTCTCTTAAAATTACTTCTCTTACATTTCAATATATAAAGTTTTGTTACTAAATATTATAATATCAATGATTAAATAATACAATCCTTGTTAAGTATATGTCAAATTATGATATAATTCTGTCAACAGGAGGTCGTAATGAAAAAGAATAATTTTGTTAATCGCTTTAAGCAATTATTTACACGTCAAGATAAAACACACAATAAAATACAAGGTGATTCATTTAAATCACGTATTAAAAATATATCACGTCGTTTTCAAGAAACTAAACATCCGCTTAGTTTCTTGTTTAATACGACATACGATACAGTGTGGAATGTTTTACTATTTACGATACTCTCATTATCACTACTAGGAATCTTGTTATTTAGTGTAGGGCTTGGATATTTTGCAGCTCTTGTAAATAACGGTGATGATTATACGAACGAAGAAATCGAAGTTAAACTAAAAGACGTTACTGAAAGTACAAATGTATCATTTGCATCTGGTGAAAACCTCGGTACGTTAAAGTCCGATTTAATTAGAGAGTCGATTAAATTTGAAGATATTCCTGAAAATGTCATCGATGCGTTAATCGTAACAGAAGATGAGAACTTCTATGAGCATAACGGTGTCGTACCGAAAGCATTCATTCGTGCTTCTTTACAAGAAGTTATTTCGAGTGGTGAAGGTACAGGTGGTAGTACACTCACTCAGCAACTTGTTAAAAACCAGTTACTGACTAATGATCCGACGTTTAAACGTAAAGCATCTGAGCTACTTCTCGCATTTAAAGTTGAAGATTTACTTACAAAAGATGAAATCTTAACTTCATATTTAAATGCCGTTTCATTTGGCCGTAACGCAAATGGTCAAAACATCGCTGGTTTAAAAAGTGCAGCAGAGGGGATTTTTGGTAAACATCCTGAAGATTTAAACTTAGCTGAAGCTGCTTTTATTGCTGGTTTACCACAAAACCCTTATGCATATACACCGTTTAATGTGGACGGTTCGTTAAAGCCAGAAGATGAACGTGAACTTGGTAAAAATCGTCAAGAACATGTTTTAAATCGTATGTTTACTGAAGGAAAAATAACTGAAGAAGAATATAACGAAGCAATCGAATATGACTTATATGAAAATATGACAAGTTCAGTTGAAATACCAAACCAAAAATATCCATTCTTAACTGAAGAAATTGAGCGCCGTGCAGTCGGTGTATTAAAATACATCCTCGCAGAAGCGGATGGTATTTCAAAAGAAGACTTAAATATCACACCACTCTTAAATCAAGAGTATACGCAAAAAGCAAACGATGCGTTAAGAAATAACGGATATCACATCGAAACGACAATCGACAAAAAAATATACGACACGATGCAAGATGTTAAAAACAATCAATTCTACTATTACGGTGACCGTAGTTCATTAGATGCTGTCGATATTAGTAACAACGATAAAGAAAAGATGTTAAAACACGAAGTTGGTGCAATGCTTAAAAATAACAAAACCGGTGCAATTTTAGGTTTTATCGGTGGACGTGATTTTAAATCATCTGAAAACAACCACGCGACACAAACATCACGTATGTCAGGGTCTACGATGAAACCACTCGCAGTATACGGCCCAGGTGTCGATAAGGGACTTATCGCACCAGACACGGTTATTCTTGATAAATCGTTCTCGATTTATAATCCTGAAGCAGGTACAAGCTATTCACCACAAAACTATGACCAAAAAGACTTTGGTTTACTTTCAGTGAAAAATGCACTTGCGAACTCGTACAACTTATCAACATTACGTCTATGGGCGGAAGTTCGTAAACATAACCCGAGAGAATATCTTGAAAAAATGGGATTAAATATGCCAGACTCACTATTTGATGCCAATAACATCGGTATCCCTTCACTACCTCTTGGAGTGAACAACATGACTGTAGAAGATGGAGTAAATGCATTTTCTAGTTTTGGTAATAACGGAGTGATGACGGATAGTTATATGATCGAAAAAATTACAGATCCAACTGGAAAAGTGATTTACGAACATGAAACAGTCAGTCACGACGTATGGAAAGAGTCTACTGCGTACTTAGTCACAGACATGTTAAAAGAAGTATTTAGAACAGGTTCTGCGTATCATATTAGTAGTTATTATAATCAGATTTCATCGACATATGATTGGGCAACAAAAACAGGAACATCTGAGCAATTTATTGATACGTGGATGATTGCGTATAATCCAGAAGTTACACTCGGTATATGGATGGGTTACGACAGTAACATCCCACAAGTATACAGTACAGCTGACGATGGGCACCTTCCAATTTATAATTGGCAAATGTTATCAAGTGCTCTACAAAATGTAGACAGTGAAAAAATGGGTGCTGGGAAAAAATTCAGTCGACCAAGTTCTGTTTATGAAGACACGTTTTGTGGAATGCTTATGCAAAAAGGAAACTGCGGTGAGGATAAACAAGTCACAGGGCTCGTTGCTGATCATACACAGTTTTCTACGAAATCTGGCTTAAATGATCAAAGTGTTTTAAACCGTAACGGTGCAGACTTCGATTACCAATTATCAGCTAGCGATTTACGCGGCACAGTAAGAGGAACAAACGACAATTATTATCGTATTGGATCTGCGCCTAAAAGAATTAAAGAGGCACTTAAAAAGGGAAAAGACGATAAAGAAGACGACGAAGATGATGACAACGATGATGAATAAATAACTTATCCTCCAAGAATAATCTTGGAGGATTTTTTTGATTCAAAAAAAGACGTGTACATTAGTACACGTCTTAGATTTATTAGAATAATCCTGTTGAGTTACCTTCTGCATCAACATCCATATGGTTTGCTGATGGTACTTTTGGTAATCCTGGCATTGTCATAACGTTACCTGTTAACGCAACGACAAATCCTGCACCAGTTTTAGCAATTAACTCACGTACTGTAATTGTAAACCCTGTTGGACGACCGAGTTTTTTCTCATCGTCTGATAATGAGTACTGAGTTTTCGCCATACATACTGGGAAGTTACCCCAGCCGTTTTCTTCGATTTCTTTGATTTGACGTTTTGCTTTATCTGTAAAGTTTACGCCGTCTCCACCGTATACTTCTGTAACGATTTTTTCAATTTTTTCAGGAATTGAAAGTTCGAGATCGTATAAGTAATCGAAGTTGTTTGGTGTTTCGAGAGCTTCTTTTACTTGTTTCGCTAACTCAATACCACCTTCTCCACCTTTTTCCCAAACTTGTGTAAGTGCAACTTTAACGTCACGATCTTTACACCAGTTAAGTACGAATTCACGTTCAGCATCTGTATCTGTAACGAAGTCGTTTAATGCAACGATTGGTTCAACACCGAATTTACGTGCGTTTTCAATGTGTTTCTCTAAGTTTACGATACCTGATTTTAATGCATCAAGATTTTCTGCACCTAAATCAGTTTTCGCAACGCCACCGTTCATCTTAAGTGCGCGAATTGTTGCAACTAAAACAATTGCATCTGGTTTAAAGTTACCAAAGCGTGCTTTAATATCCATAAACTTCTCAGCACCTAAGTCAGAACCGAATCCTGCTTCTGTTACTACGATGTCAGATAATTTTCTTGCAGTGTTTGTAGCGATTAATGAGTTACAACCGTGTGCAATGTTCGCAAATGGACCACCGTGAATTAACGCAGGTGTACCTTCCATCGTTTGAACAAGGTTTGGTTTAATCGCTTCTTTAAGTAGTAGTGTTAATGCACCCTCTACTTTTAAGTCTTTAACTATAACTGGTTTTTTATCTTTCGTATAACCAAATACGATACGGCCAAGCCTTTCTTTAAGATCCATTAAATCTGTCGCTAAGCAAAGTACTGCCATAATTTCACTTGCTACAGTAATATCAAATCCATCTTCACGTGGAACACCTGAAGTTGGTCCTCCTAAACCGATAACGACGTTACGAAGTTCACGGTCGTTAATGTCTACGACACGTTTCCACGTAATTCTTCTTTGGTCGATATTTAACTCGTTACCTTGGTGAATGTGGTTGTCGATTAACGCTGAAAGCGTATTGTTTGCTGACGTAATCGCGTGTAAGTCACCGTTAAAGTGAAGGTTGATTTCTTCCATCGGTAACACTTGAGCGTGTCCACCACCAGTAGCTCCACCTTTAATACCCATTACTGGCCCAAGTGATGGTTCACGTAATGCAACCATAACCTTTTCACCTAGTTTATTGAATGCATCTGCTAGTCCAACAGTAACAGTTGATTTACCTTCACCAGCTGGTGTAGGGTTCATTGCTGTTACAAGTACTAGTTTTGAATCCTCTTCATTTCCAACGAGATTTTTGATGTCTACTTTCGCTTTATACTTACCATGAAGTTCTAATGCATCTTCAGGAATACCTGCTTTTTGAGCAATTTCTTCAATTGGTTGTAACGTTGCTTTAGCAGCAATCTCTTGGTCTGTTAAATGTGCCATTCTTTTACATCTCCCAACAAGAATATTTTTTAAGATTTAACTCAATCTTTCTAATGATTATTATTACATAAAATTCACTTATGTGCCATCACTAACATTTCTCTAAAAATCATTAGCGGAATCCACATAACAAAAGCAGCAGAATTTGCTGCTGCTTTAATGTTAATCATCATCCATACTTGATAAGTCTCCAGCGTCTAAGTTTAACTCCCACGCTTTTAATACACGTCTCATAATTTTACCACTACGAGTTTTTGGTAACTTGTCTTTAAATTCAATTTCACGTGGTGCTGCATGTGCTGCGAGCCCAAGTTTTACGAAGTTACGAATTTCCTCTTTTAACTCGTCCGTCGGTTCATAACCTTCACGTAATGCGATAAATGCTTTAACGATTTCACCACGTACTGGATCTGGTTTACCGATAACTCCAGCCTCTTCTACCGCTTCATGCTCAACAAGCTTAGATTCAATTTCAAACGGTCCAACTCTTTCCCCAGCTGTCATAATGACGTCGTCTACACGTCCTTGGAAGAAGAAGTACCCGTCCTCATCTATAAATGCTGAGTCACCTGAAACGTACCAATCTCCAATAAAGTACGATTTATACTTCTCGTGGTTATTCCAAATATCGCGCATCATCGATGGCCAAGGTGCTTTCATTGCTAAGTTACCCATACGGTTTGGCGGTAAGACTTCACCGTTGTCGTCAATGATTGCCGCTTCTACACCTGGTAATGGTTTACCCATAGATCCAGCTTTTATATCCATTGACGGGAAGTTAACGATCATATGTGCTCCTGTTTCAGTCATCCACCACGTATCGTGAATTCTTAAGTTGAATACTTTATCTCCCCATTTAATGACTTCTGGATTCAGTGGTTCACCAACAGATAGTAAATGTCTTAAATGGCTAAGGTCGTAATTTTTTATAACTTCGTCTCCAGCTCCCATTAACATACGGAATGCTGTCGGTGCTGAATACCAAATTGTCACTTTTAACTCTTCAAGTGCTGAATACCATGCATCTGGTGAGAAACGTCCTCCGACGATAACGTTTGTCGCGCGGTTTAACCACGGTCCAAAAATACCATAACTCGTTCCAGTTACCCATCCTGGGTCAGCTGTACACCAGTATACATCGTCTTCTTTAATATCCGTCACATATTTCGCTGAAATATATTGTTGAACCATCACATTATGAACGTGGTATACACCTTTTGGTGAGCCAGTTGAACCACTCGTATAATGTAAAATCAATCCGTCCTCTAAATCTACCCATTCGATGTCACATTCATCTGATGCTTCGTCAAATAACTGTTTAAAATCTAAGAGTTTTTCATCTTCACTAACGTCTTCTCCGACGACAAATACGTGTTTTAGTGTATCGATCTCTTTATAAGGTACTCTCTCTAATAAATCAGAAGTCGTAATTAAATAATTCGCTTCTGAGTCTTCTAATCGGTCAACGACAGCCTTCTCCATAAATGCTTCAAATAATGGTCCAACAATCGCACCAAGTTTCACTGCACCGAGTAATACAAAATATAATTCAGGCGATCTTGGCATAAAGATAAATACACGGTCTCCTTTTTGAACACCTTTACTCTTAAGCATATTTGCAGCTTTATTAGATTTTTCTTTCATCTCTTTAAAAGTAAATGATGAAACGCCAGAATCGTCTTTATAGTGTAATGCTACTTTGTTACCATATCCTTCATCAACGTGACGATCAATTGCTTCATATGCGATGTTTACTTTGTTAGTTTCATACCATGTAAAATGTTTTTTTACTTCTTCCCACGAAAAGTTTTTAACTGTTTCTTCGTAAGGTCCCATATTCGAACTTTTATCTACAGATTTATAGATTTCGTAATTCATTACATTCACTCCTAAAATTTAAGTAAAACGCTTTCTTTTGACGTTACTTATAATCTTATCTGTTATTTTTAGGAATTTCAACGGTTTCGTTCGAATTTTCAATCGCATTTAGACATAAATATAAAAATTATTCATGTATAATATAAATAACTAGACATATATTGTGATTTGAGGTGATATGTTGGAGCATATAAAAAATTATTTTAAAATGGAATACGAAAAAAATAGCCAAACGATTATAATCGAAGGACCTGTAAGTGAAGAAACACTAAACACGTATACTTTTGACGACCACTTAAATGCATTTAGAAGACCTAATGATCAGTTTGAAGCATTAAAAGAAATCGCAAGTTTAGAAGAAGGTCGTATCATCGTTGCGCGTGTAGATAATAATATTATCGGTTACGTTACGTTTCATAGACCTGATGAGTTTGAAAGATGGAGTGAAGGTAACCACCCTTTTATATTAGAACTCGGTGCAGTTGAAGTGTCTGATTCATACCGAAATTTAAGAATTGGCCAAAACATGCTGAAATTGTCGATGATGGATGAGTATATGGAAAATTATATCGTTTTAACGACGGAATACTATTGGCACTGGGATTTAAAAGGAACAGGATTAGACGTTTACGACTATAAACAATTAATGATTAATTTAATGGCCGTTGCAGGATTTGAAGTATATATGACAAACGACCCTGAAATTACAAGTCATCCTGCGAATACTTTAATGGCAAGAGTTGGAAAACATATTACGACCGAGCAACAACTTATATTTGATGAGATTCGATTTAAACACCGATACTTTTTTTAAGGAGGATATGTATGTTAGTTAGCCGAATTATGACGAGAGATGTGAAAACGCTCTCTCCGAAGGATACGATCAATGATGCTTTAAATTTAATAAACGAACACCACATTCGACATATTCCAATCGTTGAAAATGAAGGAGTCGTCGGATTAGTGACGGATAAAGATATCAATCTCGCACTACCTTCGATTTTAAATACTCATAGTGAAACGACTATCCACCATCCACTAGAAGATATTATGAAAACACGTGTCATGTTTACGAGTCCAAGAGATTTCGTAGAAGAACTCGCAGTCGACTTTTTAGAATTCGACGTCGGTGCGATTTGTGTGATCCAATCAAAAAAACTCGTTGGAATTATTACACAAACAGATATTATGGAAGCATTTATCGAAATCACTGGTATGAAAATACCTGGCTCAATTATCGAAATTGATGTACTCGACCGTCCAGGAATCGTCTATGATATCGGTAAAATACTATATGATTTAAATATTGTTGCTGTATCCATCACAATATTTGATAATACTGAAACAGAAGGCCATAAATTTGTCGTCATAAAAATTAACGCTATGAATCCGATGTTTGTTATAAACAAACTCGAAGAAATGGGATATGACGTCGTCGACCCATTAAATAGAGGTTAAAAAGATGCGTGCACTTTATGTGTATGATGATGAGTTACTTAAATATCGCTTTAATGATACACACCCATTTAATCAGATGCGCTTAAAGATGACGACAGATTTATTAAAAGCGGCTCGATTTTTAACAGATGAAGAAATTGTAACTCCACGCGTCGCTACTGAAGAAGAAATTTTACTCGTTCACACAAAAGACTATGTCGACGCTGTTAAACGTGCAGGACATAACCAGATTACAAAAAAGGAACTTGCAAACTATGGTTTAAATACAGAAGACACCCCTCAATTTGAAAATATGCATGAGAAATGTAGCATGCTCGTCGGTGCGAGTTTGACTGGCGCAGATTTGATAATGGAAGGTAAAGCGGATAAAGTTGCTTCTCTCGGAGGAGGACTTCACCACGGATTTACTGGTAAAGCGAGTGGATTTTGTGTCTATAATGATGCAGCGATTGTATGCCAATATTTAAAAGAAAAATATAATGAGCGTGTCCTTTATATAGATACCGATGCGCATCATGGAGACGGTGTACAATTCACGTTTTATGACTCAAATAAGATTATGACATACTCTATTCATGAAACGGGACGTTATTTATTCCCTGGTACTGGTTTAGTAACTGAACGCGGTACTGGTCAAGGATTTGGGTATAGCGTGAACTTACCAGTCGATGCGTTTACAGAAGACGATTCATTTTTAGACGTTTTTAAACAGAGTATCGAGATTGCAGCTAAATCATTTAAACCGACGATTATCGTACATGTGAACGGTGTAGATGCGCACTATCGTGATCCGATGACACATTTATGTTTAACATCAAGAGCTTACGAAGAGATTCCTAAGATCGTTAATGAAATTGCTGATCAATATGCAAATGGTAAACTACTCGCTCTAGGAGGCGGTGGTTATAACATTTGGCAAGTCGTCCCTAGAATGTGGGCGTATGTTTGGCTTGGGATAAAAGGGATTGAACCTCCAACTGGCACATTACCCGAATCATTTATAAACGAGTACAAACCATTATCACAACTTCCATTCCCTACAGAGTGGCAAGATAACTTAGATGATTATACGAATATCCCTAGACGATCTGAAATTACTGAAAGAAATCAAATGGTTCTTGATAGAATTAAAATGTACTTGGAATAACAAAATTGCCCCGTTATATTAAATAATATAACGGGGCAATTTTTAAGTTACATAATAAACATTAATAAATATATAAAGAAAACTGAAAGAACAACTACAAAAAATAACGGTACACGAAAGATACCTAATATAGCAGCAAAAATCCCTCAAAGTATTCCTTCGATCGGACTCTCTACTGCATATAGTATTCCTGGAAAAATTAAAACACCTAAAGCAGCGATTGGAATATAATTTAAAAATGTAATAAATATAGCGATAATAATCGTGATATAACTACTATCTTCTAACATTTGTAACGTTAAAAATTGCCCTGCACCTGCGTAGTTTAAACCACTCATTAATGTTGTAGACAGTAAATCAATGAGTGGTTTTGCTGTAATACCAAAAGCCATCGCAACTGGTAAATATCCAAAACCAATTGCTATACCGTCAGAAAAAGAGCGCTTATATACTTCACTCAAAAACCACCACTCCTTTTAAAAACAATTAGTAACATTGTATCATAAATTTTCTGAAAATTGTGAAATATACTTGTGTTTATTCTACAAATAAAAGTTATAATTAAACATAAAAAAACTTGAGTTTAATATAAAACTCAAGTTTAAAAATATAAATCGCTTTATACACGCGTTGTTTTTGCGTAGTTAATTTTCAATGGTAACATCGTTACTTTTTCATCGACTTCTTCGTTGTTCATAATTTTTGTAAGTAATCTCATTCCAACTGCACCAATATCATATAGAGGTACTGCGATCGTTGATAATTTCGGACGCATCATATATGCAATGCGCGTATTAGAACAACTTATAATTTCTAATTCTTCAGGTACTTTTACGTTCATATCTAACGTTCCATGAAGGATTCCACCTGCAACCTCATCTGATATTGCAATGACAGCATCTGCTTTAATTTCATGAATTTTATTAAATAGCTCAATACCCTCTTCATAAGTGTTTGCTGAAAACTCAAACATATTATCTTTACTTATGTTGTGCTCTTCTAATACTTCACAAATTTTATCTGCGAGTAAAGTCTCCAACACACTATGGTAACCGCTTTGTACATATGCAATTTTTTTGTTGCCGCGCTCAATAAACCCTTCTACAATACGAGCAATTGCATCACGATAATTTGCATTTACTCTGTTTATTGACATTTCTTTAGAATATCCACAGACTACGACTGGCGTATTTGAACGCTGAATATTATCGATTATTTTTTGGTCATCCGTTCCACCTAAAAAGATGATACCGTCCACTTGATTACTTAATAACGTTTCAAACGCATTCTTTTCTTTTTTAGCATCATTATCAGTATTTGTAATAATGATTTGATATTGATACATTTCAGCAATGTCTTCTAACCCTCTTAACACTGCTGAATAATATAAATCTGAAATGTCAGGAATAATTACCCCAACCGTCTTTGTTTTTTTACTAGCGAGACCTCTAGCCACCGCGTTCGGTTTGTAGTTTAATCGTTCTATGACGTCTTTTACTTTACGACGTGTTTCTGGCTTAACGTTTGGGTTACCATTAAGTACGCGTGAAACAGTAGCCATTGACACATTCGCTTCTCTTGCAACATCATAAATCGTAATTGCCATGATTTATTTTCCTCCTATGAAAACGTTTTTGTTTATTGATAATCATAACAGAAAATGAATGAGAATGTAAATAATTTAACAATAAACATCAAAAAAGTTCAGCATAAAAGCTGAACTTTATAAATTAGATAAATCAACACTGTCTTTGTTTACATATCCATCTTTAACATCTTCTCGAATTGCTCGTTTTTGAGCGGCCATTAAGTCCTGATCCGAGTCCTTAATACGTTTAACTTCTTCGAGTTCTGCTTTTTTCACTTTGACTTTGTCGACAATTTTATCTTTTTGATCTTCAAATACACCTTTTGGATCTTTTAAATCTTCACGAAGTGATTGTCCAGATTTTGGTGCTAAGAATAGACCTAAAATAGATCCGACAATCATACCGAAAATTAGTCCGAGTGGTAATCCTTTTTTACTCTTTTGTTTTGGTGGACTATACGGTTTAATTCCATGTGTATGTCGATCTCTATCATATTTTTCCATATAACATCCCTCGCTTAGTAGCGACCTTTTATCGCATTGTTACGACGCTGACGTTGCTGCCATTTATCAGCAAGTTCCATTGCAACGTTTGACCATTGTACAACTTGTGCAATTTGCTCTTCGTTCTCTGAGATGTTTGTCGTAATTGAATTTGTCACTCTATCGACTGATGTGTTAAGGTTTTGAACTGAATATCCAACACCTTGAACTGCATCAACGACTGAGTTTAATTTTTCAACTTTACCTTGTACGTCTTCAACTAGACGATTACTTTTGTGTAATAAGTCGGTTGACTCACGTGTAATTCCTTGAATTTGTCCATCTAATCCATCGAGTGTTTCTGCAACGTAATCTAAGTTTTTCTTAACACTAAGTAAAACGACAGCTACTGCAATACATGCTACTAAAAATCCAACTGCAGCAACTACGAGTGCAATCCACCCTAAAATACTCCAATCCATAAATAACGCCTCCGTAAATGTTCTTATGTGTATAACTTATTAATAGCCGAATTCAATTCATTGTAAACATGTTTAAGAGATAAGTTCTGTAAATCTTTTTTCGTACTTTTGAATATCTCCTGCACCCATAAAGATAATGACACTATCTTCATATTGATCGAGTTCTTTAATTTTTGCTTCTGTTAACAGTTTTGAACCCGGTATTAAATTCACTAAATCTTCACTCGATAAATTACCACTTTGTTCTCTCGCAGAACCAAAAATATCTACGATATAAACTTTGTCTGCCTCTTTTAAACTGTCTGCAAATTCATTTAAAAACTTTTCTGTTCTAGAGAAAGTATGTGGTTGGAATACCGCAACGACCTGGTGATTCTTATATTTTTTTCGTGCTGTTTCAAGCGTTGCCTCAATTTCTTTCGGGTGGTGCGCATAGTCATCCACGACGATATAACTTTTATATTTCGTCTCTGAAAAACGTCGTTTAACGCCACCATATGTTAAAAAAGCACTTTTAATATTATCGAAATCAAAACCTTCTAAATAACAAATTGTAATGACAGCAAGTGAATTTAAAATTAAATGATCACCATATAACGGAATAATAAAATTATCTTTATATTCGCCTTCAATGTATAAATCAAATGAAGTGCCGTTATCTACCACTTCTACATTTCTAGCTTCGACTGTATAATCACCATCGATACCATACGTATACATCGGAACATCGACTTTTATTTCATTGATATAAGGATCATTTCCATACGCAACTACTGCTTTTGTCACTTGGTTTGCCATCGACTGAAACGCACTGACGACGTCTTCAACATCTTTAAAATAATCTGGGTGGTCAAAATCGATATTCGTTATAATTGCATAGTCCGGATGATACGCTAAAAAGTGACGACGATATTCGCACGATTCAAATGCAAAGTAATCCGCTTCTTTTTTACCAACACCTGTACCGTCTCCAATTAAATACGTCGTTTCTTTATCGCCATTCATAACGTGACTGAGTAAACCGGTTGTCGAGGTTTTTCCATGAGATCCTGTGACCCCAATTGACGTATAGTCTTTCATAAATTCAGATAAGAATTTATGATAGCGGATGACCGGATATCCACTTTCAAGTGCTTTTTTAATCTCTACATGGTCATCGTTAAACGCATTACCTGCAATATACGTAAAATCTTCGACTATATTATCTTCAGAAAATGGTAATATTTTAATTCCTTTTTTCTTTAATTGATACTCCGTGAAAACTTCACTTGTTATGTCTGAACCTTGTACTTCATGACCTAAATCAAAAAGAACTTGTGCAAGTGCACTCATCCCTGCACCTTTAATTCCAATGAAGTGATATTTCTTCACAATTACACCTTACTTTCATCGCTTCTATCTGATAAGTAGTTGATGATGTTGCTTAAAACTTCCGCTTTTACTGTACTCATATTCAGGCGTACTGGTCGGTTTGAAGTACTAATTGTGACGAGACAATCATTGCCCTCAAATAACTTATCCGCACCATCAATAACACTACTTTTCTCATCGTAATAAGAAATTTTAGTTTGCATTAAACTCAGAAGTTGGTATCTAATTCCAACGTCAGTTTTCGTGTGATTCATGACTAAATGTATGCCTAATGCTTTACCTTGCTTTAGAATTTGCAAAATATGACGAATCACTTCGGGATTATTTCGCTCGAGTATTCTATCAAAGTCGTCAATATATATAACTATCGTACTCTTTCTCGATTCTTGCTTCACACGTGTGTTAAAACTTTGAATGTTACGTACGTGTGCCCTTCTAAACTGAATGTTTCTGCTGTTTAACTCATCTATTATATCATTAAATGCATCAGTATCGTATACTGATTTTCTTTCACTAAACGAATGAGGGAGCGAATTGAAAGTATCGAATTCTTTCGAATCAGAAATTACTTTAAATTGAAATGCATCACTATTATGATTCATTAATAAAGAGACGAGCATACTGTCAATAATTTCCGTTCTTTTTTCTTCGTTACCATATATTAATGTATGGCCTGCTTTTCTTAACTCATACGTAAAAATACGATTATCCACTGTTTTGCCAAGTGCAAATCTATAGTCATTTTTTCTTAATTTTAAACTACTATTTAAAAATAGAGATTTAAAATAAATTTCACTTGGTTTTTCCAGTGGAAATTCAATTTGAATGTTATTATTTCCGAGCACTTCGGTAATGATACGCACCTTTTTATTTAAGGCACCCTCTAACTGCGCTTTCACATCTTCAATTTTGGACAATTTAAAATGTCTATCGAGTTGAATCGAATAAGAACCGACGATACCGTTTGAAAAGTATTCAACTACTTTTCCTTCTATACCCACCTGTTTAATAATTGCATTTATAGACTCAAGGTTTTCGTCATCATGCTTAACGAAGTTTTGTTCTTGTTCGTTACCTAATATACTAATCGGTGGTAACGTCTTACTTGGCCCGAGTTTACGTTCTCTATGGACTGGTAATTCTTTTTCAACATGTTTTTGTTCTTTGTGCTTCGATTCAATTGGACGTTTTGTCTCTTCGACTTTACGTTCTTTTTGTAATCGTTCTTTACGCAGACGATCTTTCTCTTCTTTTTCTTTACGCTTTCTAACAATATCTTGAATAATTGGAGATTGGTGGTGTTCAAATTTTCGTCTATATTCTGCAGTTTCATCATATTCACGGCGATACGGGTTCTTCGTTCCATGAATTGCTGAAGGTACGACGCGTGCTTTCGTAATCGTTTGACTCGAAGGACGCTTTACCGTACGTCTTTCAGTATAACGAGACTCTTGTTTCTCCTCTTGTTTCGGAATATCTTTCTCTTCTTCAGGTAACTCAAATGGAAAAGGAAAACGTTTATTCAATTTCATATCATCGATCGTCTGATTGCTAAATGTTCGATCTTGAAATCTATTCCTTGATCTTCTACGCATCCTAATCCCCTCCTATTATTTAAAAAACGGTTGACCAACTTCGTAATTATCGTCTAATACGTAAATACCTCTTACTCCGTCATCTTCTAGGTTTAACTCTTTTTTAGAGCAAATCATCCCATTTGATTTCACACCTCGAAGTTCAGATGGTTTAATATATAATCCGTTCGGCATAAAAGCACCGACTTTAGCGACGACAACTTTTTGTCCTTTATCGACGTTTGGTGCACCACAGACGATTTGTAGTTCTTCATCACCAACGTCTACAGTCGTTACGTTTAATCGATCTGCATCTTCATGTGGTTTACATTCTTTTACATATCCGACCACGAATTTTGGTGATAAATCTGGATTAATTTCACCGAGATCATCCTTGATAATTTCATTAATTTTTTCTACGATTGGCTCTTCGTTTAACTCTTTAAGTTCTTCTTCTGTAAATGTTTCACTTGCATTAAATATGTTTAAGCCGAGTAACTCATCGTTATCGACAATCGTTGTATACCCGTCGAAATCTTTCGTTTCGAAATTATCGCTTCCCTTTAATGATACGAGAAGGACATCTCCAATGTTTTTGTTATAAGTTAACTTCATTTAAATTCACCTTATTACTTTTTGTTTTTATTATAATTCTTTGCTTTACCGAGAATAAATACCGGTTCTAATTTTTTATGACGATAGCTAAAGCTTAAGCTCGTAATTGGTGTTAAACCTTCTGCAAAGTACTGCATCATCATTTGAGCCATAATATCATAGCCGACTTCATTTATAACGTCGACGATAATTAACACGTCTTGATGTGGTAAACCAATCATCATTTCGCCTTCTAGTTTGCTATGAAAATCGTTTAAAAATTCTTCGTTTAAAATTCTCGATGCATCATAACCATCTCTATGGCTTATGAAATAAAAGTCATTTTCTTGAACTGTTTCTTTTTTATACTTAATGTCAAGTGTCTTTAAATTATTAAATGCTTTTTCTTTTAGCGCTTCTTTTGTAAGACCTAACGTTTCAAGTAATGATTCATCGATTAACTCGTATGAACGTCCATGGTCGAGTGCGTAAAAAATAACAGTTTCTGCAGTGTGCTCATCGAATATGAATTTCTTACCGTCTTTTGCTTCTTTTGGAAAGCTTGTACTACGTACAACTGGATAAATCATTCCTTCATTTGTCACTTCTTTCGTATCTGCCATACGCGTTAAAGTTTCAGATACGTAGTAGACAATTTCATCGATGATTTCTTCAGATTTCGTTGCTTTTTGAAGTAATTTGTTTAGTTGAACGTCCACTCCTTTATGGTTATCTTGGCGTTCTATTCTTAATATCTCTTCTTTTCTATTGAAACGACTATCGTATTGTAGATCCGTTTCATCGAGTTTTTTTAATACTTTATCTTTTAATTCAGTAACATTCATGAAATGCCTCCGTTATTGATTCCCTAAATTAAGTACTTGATCTCCAGGTTTAATAAGTTTCATACTCATGAGTAATTTATAAAATGCATACGTTACTGCTCCTGGAAGTAGGATGTGGAATATGATTATCATTATATATGTTGTCATACTTGGCCCCATTGTTTCAATTGCCATGATTTGACCAACGAGTCCACTCGTCCCCATACCTGCACCTGCACTATTGTTTTGCATCGGGAAAAACACTGTCATAATCGGTGCGATAATCACACTCGCGATTGACGGTGGTAATATAATCCACGGATTTTTAATGATATTCGCTACTTGTAACATTGAAGTTCCAAGCCCAATCGATAACACCCCTGATGATCCATTATCTTTATAACTCATCAGTGCTAAACCGACCATATGACAACAACATCCAACTGCTGCTGCAGCTGCTGCAAGCCCGTTAATGTCGATCATTACCGCTAATGCTGCACTAGAAATTGGTGCTGTTAATGTAATTCCGAATACTAATGCGACGAGCATCCCCATAATAAATGGGTTTTGTTCAACCGCAAAGTTCACAAACGAACCGAGCGATAACATTAATTTTGATATAAATGGACCAACAAATTTACCGACTAAAAATCCGATAACAATCGTGAAAATTGGAGAAATTAATATATCTAATTTCGTACGACCGGCATATAGTCTTGATAGTTCAGTTGCGACTAAAACAGCAATAAAACTTCCAGCTACGCCTCCGAATTCATAAGCGCTATAACCGACTGTCACTGCTGAAAATACGACGAGTGGATGTGCTTTTAACCCGTATGCAATACTCGCACCAATTGCTGCACCAGTTAAACTCATCGCAAGTTCTCCAACAGGAATTAAACCACTGAGTGCTGGGATATACGTCCCAATTGTCTTAATAATAAGACCAATAAGTAAAGAAGAAAATAGACCGAGCGCCATAAAGCTCATCCCGTCGATGAACCAGCGCTTTAATAACCCCTTCACCCTCTTAACTCCTTAACTTTTTCGCTATTAATACCTTTAACAAGTTCGATTAAAAACTTTTTCGCTTCTAAGTAGTCATTTTTATGAATAATCGAATGGTTCGTATGAATATATCTTGAGCAAATTCCAACGACCGCGCTTGGCACTCCGTCATTAGAAACGTGAATGCTTCCAGCGTCTGTTCCACCTGGAGATAAATAATATTGATATTTCACATCGTGCTTATCTGCAGTTTGAAGTAAATAATCTCTCATTGGTTTGCCAAGGATCATCGTACCGTCTTTAATTCTAAGTAATGTACCTTCTCCAAGTTTACCGAGATCATCTTTTTTACCGAGCATATCGTTTGCTGGTGAACAGTCAACGACAAATGCAACGTCTGGTTGAATTAAATTTGCGCTCGCTTTAGCTCCTCTTAAGCCTACTTCTTCTTGAACGTTCGCACCGATATATAAGTTACAATCAAGTTCAACATCTTTTAAAGCTTCAAGTACTTCTAAAGCGATTAAACAACCGTATCGGTTATCCCATGCTTTTGCTAACAATTTGTTTTCAGTAAGTTGTTCAAATTGAACATTTGGCACGATTGAATCCCCGATATTTACACCCATCTCAAGTGCTTCTTCTTTAGAGTCTGCACCAATATCTAATAACATGTCTTTAATTTTTGTACCTGAGTCTTTCGATTCACCACGTCTAAAGTGAATTGGCACACTACCAATTACACCTGTTAACTCTTTATTATCATTCGTTCTCACTGACATTTTTTGGCTGAGTAATACGTCTTCTGACCACCCACCGAGTGGTGTGAACTTTAAAAATCCATTGTCTGTAATTTCAGTAACCATAAATCCTACTTCATCCATATGACCAGCAACTAAAACGTTAGGAGCGTTTTCATTTTTTGATTTTTTAACGGCAAAAATGCCACCTAAACCGTCATTAATATATTCGACGCCAAACGCTTCAAAATTCTCACGCAAATAATTGCGCACTAAATCTTCAAAGCCAGGAGCGCCGTGAAGTTCCGTTAACTCTTTCATTCGTTGTAGTGTTTTTTGACTGATTTCCATCTGAAAAAAACTTCCCTTCTAAATTTATATTTATTGTTGATTATGGTAGACTAACAGAAAGGGAGGCTACCATAATGTCAAAACGAACTTTTTGGACAATTGTCTTAAGCGTTGTAACAATTGTACCTGTTGTACTATATGTCATCGCTAGACGTACGATCAATGTTGACAAGGTCTTAGATAATCTTTACTTACAATTTGACGGCATTTCTTTTGTATCTGTTGACTATAACAATTCTAACAATGAAAGCTTTGGTCAAGATAAGAAAGTACTAAATGGTGTCGTTCACGTTGAACAAGGCGACAAACTTCAAAAGTACAACTTCACAGCGAATAAGTACACTGGTGAAATCATGGAGATTACTGTTCAGTAATCTTCATGTTTTATTATTATCCATTTTATCAAACAATTGTAATTACCGGAACTATCAAAAAAGCACCTTTTTAAAGGTGCTAAAATTTTACAACTATTTTATATATATTAAATCCTTTTTGACTGAATTTCTCTTCATACTCAGTTCGAATGTTATCTTCATCTTCATCTGCATGTAAATCTAAGTTCACTTCTAAAAATTCCGTTTTAAAATTATTTAATGAAACTAAACTATATTCAAATAAACCTCTATTATCCGTTTTAAATTGCAATACTCCATCATCTTTTAATATAGATTTATATTGTTTTAAAAATGATTTATACGTGAGACGTCTCTTTTCGTGACGGTTTTTAGGCCACGGATCAGAGAAGTTTAAATATATTTTAGACACTTCATCTTTATTAAAATACTCGTCTAATAGATTCGCATCATATAAAAGCAGACGGACGTTTGTCAGGCCCTCATCTAACACTTTCTCTAAAACACGAATGAGTACGTTTTTCTCAATTTCAATTCCGACATAGTTAATATGTGGATTTTGTTTTGCAATAGTCGTTATAAACTGACCCATTCCAGTACCAACTTCGATATGAATGTCGTTATCATTACCAAAGTACTCTTTAATTTTTGTTTTATATGTACCATCTACGTCGACAATATGACTATTTTCAGTTAAATAGTCCATCGCCCATGGCTTGTTTCGCATTCTCAATGTACTTACCTCTATACCATCATATCTTTCTCTAAAATATCATTTAAAAAAATAATCCAATGGTTCATTTCTTTATATCTTTTACGGTCTTCGTACCACTGAATCATCGTTAAACATTGAATGAGTGTATACCACTTCATACGCTGTCTAAAATCATGATCGAGTGATTTTCCGTATTTAGATAACCAATTTTTCCAATCTTTAAAATCGACATACGTATATAGAATCATTCCGATATCGATTGCAGGGTCGGCGATCATCGCACCTTCCCAGTCTACTAAAAATAGTTCGTCTTCATCAGATAACAACCAGTTTTGATTATTGACATCTCCGTGACATACTCTACAAAATTCAGAATCGATATGTGGAATTTTATTATTTAAATATTTGATCGCTTTTCTTACTGTTTTATGCGCGTTAATTTTTGGTGAAAGTGAGGATTCGATTCTGTTTAATAATAATTCTGGTAACATCGGTTGCATCCCGAGACGCTCTAGCGTGTTAAGTAATTTATCCGATGAATGAATCTTACGCATAAGTGAAGCGACACGGTCAGAGTTCATTTCTTCATCGGTTAAACATCTACCGTTTTTCCAATGTTGAGCGGTAACAACTTCGCCTGTTTCGATACGTTTTGTCCAAACGAGTTTAGGTACGATTCCTTCTACTGATAGCATCGTAATAAACGGGCTTGTATTACGTTTTAAAAAGAATTTGTCGCCATTAATCTCTGCCTTATACGCATCGCTAGACGAGCCACCAATAGGGTCTAACGTCCACCCTAGCTGATAAAAATGCTCCACCGTGTTCACCTCACTTTCTCTTCATAAACGTTTCATTAAAAAAAGCGCTAAGTAAATTTTTTAATTAGCGCACGATTAGTTGTATTTAAAATACTATCCATTTTTATAACTAAATTCAAGGTAAAAATGACGCTATATTTTGCCAACTGCTGTTATATCTTAATTAATAAGTGCTTAAGCGACCAATGTTATAAATGTTATTTTTTTGTTAATTAAAGTTAAGTTTTGTTAAACGAATGTACGTTCTGATTTAACACATTTTAAAAAATTAATAAAAATAGACAGACCGATCGTCTGTCTATCATAAATATTATTTTTCTAATTTACCGTTTACAAGAATTTCATATAGTGCTTCTAAATAGATCGTTGTCGCTAATAAAAGTTCTTCTACTTTCATTTGCTCATTCGCTTGGTGCATTGTATCTTTTGTATCTTTAAACATCGCACCGTACGCTACACCATTTTTTAGTACACGCGCATACGTTCCACCACCGATTGTGAATGGTTCAGTGTCATCATCGACATGTTTACGATATGTTTCAGTTAACACTTTAACGAGCGGAGAATCTTTTTCGACATAATGCGGCACTTGATCATTTACGTTTTCGATTGAAACACCGTATACTTCTACATCGTTTTTAAGTGCATTTAGTGACGCTTTAAAGTCCATTCCCATTGGATAACGTAAGTTCACACCGAAATAACTTTTATCGTTTAAATCATAACGAATGATTCCTGTGTTGACTGATGTTTCACCCATTTCGTCATGGTTAAAGTCCATTTCAAATAATTTACCGTCATAATTATCTTCAATATATCTATCGTAAAATGACACGAACTTATGTGCACGTGCATCGATTGGAATAACTTTTAAGAAACGTAGTAATTCTATTCCTGCGTTTTTACCTTCAAGTGGTGTTGAACCGTGTGCACTTTTCCCGAACACAGTAATATTTACTTTGTTGCTGTCTTCAATGAAGTCACCTTTTAATTGCATCTCATCTAAAAACGATTCAAATGACTGTTTAAATTTTTCAACATCTTTTACAGTTAAATTCGCCGTCGCTGATTCAGGTACCATATTGTATCGATCACCTGACGTGAATGTATTTAGTACAATATCTCCATACGCATCGTCATCGCTTTTAAACACGAGGTCAAACGTCGTAATACCCTTTTCACCATGAATGACTGGAAACTCAGCATCTGGTGCAAATCCTGAATCTGGCATTTCTTCATTTTTAAAATATGCATCTGTACATAACCAATCAGACTCTTCGTCCGTACCTATGATTAAACGCACACGCTGATTTAATGGTACTTCAAGATCTTTTAAAATCTTCATTGCGTAATAAGCTGCGATAGTTGGTCCTTTATCGTCTTGGACACCGCGCGCATAAATAATATCATCTTTAATCACCGGTTCAAACGGATTAGAGTCCCAACCTGTTCCAGCGGGAACGACGTCAACATGTCCGAGAATACCGAATAGCTTTTCACCGCTACCGAGTTCAATATGGCCTGCTAAATTATCGACAACTTTCGTATCCATTCCGTCACGGTCACCTAAAGAGAGCATGTACATTAACGCTTCTTTCGGTCCCTCGCCGACAGGTGCACCCGGCTTAGCTTCTGTACGAACACTTTCAATTGAAAGAAGACCGTTTAAATCCTCGAGTATTTTATCTTTATACTGATTTACAATTTCATTGAAATTCATACAACTACTCCTTTCTATTTGTAATTATTATACTAAATAAAAGTTCTCACACAATAAAAAATCCTTTAGCACATGCTAAAGGATGAGAATTATTCTTTATTCATTAACGTTAAAACAAAGAATAGTATATAGCTAATTAATAAAACTGATCCACCGATAATATAAATGATGAGTGATACAGTATCCGGGAAACTAAATGGATTCACAAATTGGAACCACATGCCGAGTGTTAACCCAACAGTTCCAATAATTGCCGTCCATACATGTAACTTCGCAAGGAAACTTTCTTTTTGATGAAATACTCTATAATATATCGCGAAAGAAAATAAACTTAGCCATCCGACGACTAAAATATGTGCGTGGATCGGTCGAAGTTCATAACCACCAGAGCCCGCCATATGTGCACCCATAAATGCACCCATCAGTCCAAAAGCTGCAGAAAATCTTAATAACGTTTTACTATAACTCTTCATAATTGCCTCCAAATGTTGTTTTACCTTTAATTCAAACTATACATAGTGAATATGAACACAATATGAATTGGATTTTTGTAAATTGGATGAGGGCAGTGCTAGATTGGCGTTGGATCGTTGAGTTATAACCTTTAAAGTGTATTAGTTCATCTTATTATGGATATAATTAACAAAAAAATTTAGATTTTGTTAGATATATCGATTTATCTAACAAATTTAGGTTCTGTGCCTCAATTTTTGTTAATTATAATTTTTTATCTAACATATTTCGCGCATGTGATCCGATTTTTGTTAAATATCCTATTATATTTAACACTTTTTCATTTTCAAAGTCTATTTTTGTAAATAAGGATGAAGAGCCAGCTATTTAGTTATTATTACGGTTATCATTAAAAGCAATTTTACTCTTAAATAGATATAAAGCACTTTTTCCAAAATATAATTAACAAAAATATCGTGATTCTGTTAATTATCCGGATTTATCTAATAAATTTAGATCCTGTGCCTCAATTTTTGTTAAATATAATTTTTTATCTAACATATTTCGCACATGGAATCCGATTTTTGTTAAATATCCAATTATATCTAACATATTTCAACCAAATTCATTCGTTATTGTAAAATACAGCATCAATCTAGCTCATTTAATCAATTTCACACAAACACCAAGCAATTTAAGATAAAAAACACCCTAAAACATTTGTTTTAGGGTGTGTCTGATTACTTATCTTCTTTTACGATGTGCACGTTGTGGTTACTATCGAATTTTCCTTCTTCATCCACAACTTCATAGTCCTTTTTGTTGCCTTGCTTCTTGTCGTATTTATCAAATTCTTTTTCAGTATTGTTTACTGAGTTTTCATTTTTGGCTTTTTGTTGCTCTTTCTTAACTTCATTTGCAGCTAATCCGCCTTCGTCTGCAAGAACTGCTTTAGAACCTTTCGTGCTCTTTTCAGCTGTAGAATCCGGAGTTGTGTACACTTCGTCCTTTTTATCTTCTACTTTTTCTTTAACTTCCTTTTTTTTTGATTCGACGTCTTCTTTCACGTCTTCTGCTTTGTCTTTAGCTTCATCGACTTTATCTTCAGCTTTAGATTTCACTTCTTCAGCTTTATCTTGAGCTTTGTCTTTCGCGTCTTCAGCTTTAACTTTCACATCTTCAACTTTTTCGTTGACTTGTGATTTTACGTCTTCTACTTTATCTGCCACTTGATTTTTAACATCTTTCGCGTTGTCTTTTAACTCATTTAAGTCTTTTGAAGCTTTGTTTTGGAAGTCTACTGTTTCATTTTTAACTTTGTCGACAGTGCCTTTTGCCTTTTCAGCAAGTTCATCGACTTTGCCACTCGCCGAATCTTGAACGTTTTTAGCATATCCTTTTGGATCTTCTTTTGCTTTTTCTATTTCACGTTTTACCGCTTCTTCGTTATCTGCTAATTTTTTAACTGCGTAACCTACACCAACAACTGCTGCTAACTGTAACACTCTCTTTAATAATTTCTTCATAATAAAAAACACCTCTTCGTTGTAATTAGTTTCTCAACTATCTATTACATACCCGATGGTGTTTTTTATAAACCTTTTTTAAATTAATTTTTTTAAATCCGTTAATTCATCTTCTGTTAAGCGTCGATATTCGCCCGCTTCAAGTGTCTCATCTAATACTAGATTTCCAAACTTGACTCGTTTTAACTCGAGTACTTCGTTATTTAAATATTTAAACATTCGCTTCACTTGGTGAAATTTACCTTCTGAAATTGATAAAAGAACTTCATCCTCTTCGATGACTTCAACTTTGGCAGGTTTTGTCGTGAAGTCTTTTAACGGTATACCTGTTTCTAAAAAAGTAATATCTGACTTTGATACATCATGTTTAAGTTTACAATAGTATGTCTTAAATACTTCTTTTTTCGGACTCAGCAATTGATGACTTAACTTGCCATCGTTTGTGATGATGAGTAGTCCTGTCGTATCGATATCGAGGCGACCAACTGGAAATAATTCACGATACTGAGAATGATCGATTAAATCAATAACAGTCTCATGCTCAAAGCTTTCAGTCGCTGAAATCACATTTTGTGGCTTGTTTAACATAAAGTACATATATTCTTCTAATACAACTGTAAAGCCATCGACTCTAACTTCATCTTCGACTTTTACTTTTAATTTTCTGTCTTTAACGGTTTTTCCCCCTACAGTTACACGACCACTTTTGATCAATTCTCCGACTTCTTTTCTAGAACCAAAATTTGCATGCGCTAAATACTTATCGAGTCTCATAAGAATCTCACCTTACTTCGAATCTTATTTGCACGTTCACCAAGTACTCTGTCCGCCAGACCGGATTTAAATATGACCACTAAATAAATGAATGCTCCGACAATGACACACGTCGCGAGAGTTATAATCGCATTTCTTCTTATTGTAATATCTAATGATAAAACAAATAATCCATAAACGATTTCTACAGCAAGAAGCATAATTAAACTGTATAGAACGATTTCTAACATCGGTGTTAATATTTTTCTAAAACTAAATTTTCCATACTTTTTAATGATAAAGAAATTGAATATCACTCCACAAAATAGCGCAATGAGTGTTGAAATAACTGCACCAACAGTGTGGAAGTACATAATTAATGGGAAGTTTAGCGCTGCTTTAATGACTAAGACGAGTAACACTACAAGCACATTAAACTTTTGCTTCTCTATTCCCTGAACGATAGATGCTGTCATACTAAATACAGAAATCACAATACAAACTGGCGCATAAATCGTTAAAATTTTAATACCCATTTCACTAAAACTATAAAATGATGTATATAACGGCACTGCCATAATCATCATACCGACTGCTGCGGGTACGACTAATGTCAGTTGAAGTAACAACATCGTACTTACTTGATGCTCGAGTTCGTTAAACTTCTTTTGTTGAAAACTTTTCGTTATAAACGGCAAGATCGTAATTGAAAACGACACAGCTAAACTGACTGGAATCATAACGAGTTTTTGAGTCGTAATATTTAACATTCCAAACCATGCATCTTGCACGTTTGACGGTACCCCTACAATTGCCAGTGCGTTATTATGTGTCAATTGGTCAATAAACATCATCATTGGAAATGTAATACCGATAACTACAAATGGAATACCAGATAAAATAATCTCTTTATACATTTCTTTATAAGATAATGTAATACCCGTTTTATCTTCTTTAAGAGAAGCTTCAATCAATTTTTTACGTTTAAACCAAAATACTGCTAGTGTAATTATCGCACCTATTGCTGCGATAAAAGCAGCAAATACAGCGATTTGGTTCCCTTGTTGAATCGTTCCACCCATCACGCGAATCACAACGTATGAACCGACTAAAACGACTGTGATACGTACAACTTGTTCTACAACTGATGAAACACTTGTTGGACCAAATGATTCAAATCCTTGGAAGACACCGCGCCACGTCGCCATAAACGGAACGACGATTACTGCAAATGCGACGACACGAATAATATTTGTAATTTCATCGTGTCCCCATACGTGCTCACCATCTGAAGATGCCGCGAGCTGAATATCAGCAATGACAGGTGCGAGTAAATACAGTACCCCAAAGCAAATCAACCCAGACACTAACATAACGACAAGACTCGAACGATAGAGTTTTTGCGTCGTTTGAAATGCACCGAGAGAATTATACTTTGCAACGAATTTTGAAACAGCGCCCGGCACACCAGCGGACGCGATTGAAAGCATGATAGTATATGGAGTGTACGCATATCCGTATAATGCTAGATTTTCTTCTCCACCCATGATGCTATAAAATGGAATGATATAAATCATTCCTAAAAATTGTGTGATTAGACTCGCTGAAGACAAGAACAGCGTACTTCTAAACATTTTTTGATTTGAATTTGACATTTAAAAACCTTCTTACATAATCATTAAGCTATATTATAATAGATTCATTCGTTTTTTTAAATCAATTGAGGTGAAACACGATGTACGATACGATAATTATCGGTGGCGGCGTATCCGGTATAATGGCGGCTGTCGCTGCAAGTCAGAACAATCAAAAAGTATTACTCATCGAAAAAAATAAGCAACTCGGTAAAAAGCTTCTGATTTCTGGTGGCGGTAGATGCAACGTGACGAATAACCTACCGTACGAAGAGATCATTCAAAACATACCAGGTAACGGTAAATTTTTATACGGGCCGTTTTCTATATTTGATAACCAATCAATCATACAATTTATAGAGTCGCACGGCGTCAAATTAAAAGAAGAAGACCACGGTAGAATGTTTCCTGTTTCAAATAAAGCTAAAGATGTTTTACAAGTCTTTTTAAATTGTTTGGACAATCAACACGTCGAAATATTATTAAATACCGAAGTGAAGGAGATTCTTCATGATAATGCTTCAATCACAGGTGTTAAATTAACAGACGGCAAGACAATTAAAAGTCATAATATTATCATTACAACTGGCGGTAAAAGTGTACCGCATACTGGATCTACCGGAGATGGATTTAAATTCGCTAAAAATCTTGGACACTCAGTGACAAACCTATTTCCAACAGAAGTGCCAATTTTAAGTAACGAACCTTTTATAAAATCTGGAGACTTAAAAGGTTTAAGTTTAAAAAACGTTAAACTATCAGTTTTAAAGAAAAACGGGAAACCAAGAATTTCACATCAAATGGATATGTTATTTGCTCATTTTGGAATTACTGGACCTGCAGCGTTACGTTGTAGTCAGTTTGTAATTAAAGAACTTGAAAAACAGAAGACAGAAACTGTTATGATGGAACTAGATTATTTTCCAGAGTTATCGAGTCATGACTTTCGACAAAAAATTGAAATTGATGTCAAAGCAAATAAAGATAAAGCCGTTCATAACGTATTAAAACAATTTATCGAAAATAGATATGTCGATTTTATGTTTAATCATTTAAAGTTAGATAAAACGATGACTGGACATAATTTTGATAACGAATCTAAAAACAAAATTTTAAATTTTTTAAAATCATTTCAATTTAAAGTCACCGGTACACAACCGATAGAAAAGTCGTTTGTCACAGGTGGCGGCGTCCACTTAAAAGAGATTGACCCAAAAACAATGGAAAGTAAAATAATAAAAGGTTTACACTTTGCTGGCGAAGTATTAGATATCCATGGATATACTGGAGGGTATAACATCACAAGTGCATTAGTTACTGGATACGTCGCAGGACAGCACGCTGGGCAAAACACAAATTAAGGAAGGTATACAATGAAAGAATTAAAAAAATCACCAAATTATTCATCTCTTGAATATAGAGAACAACATATATTACCACTCATGAAAGAAACGATGGGACGCTTAAAGTTTCTGGAATCTTCAATCGTTAAAAATAAAACGATTCAACCAGAGCATTTAAATAAACTCATTCAAAACCATGTGGAACATATGCTTCTTGCAATGAGTTACGAACAAGTCGTTTCATATCGTATCAATGAAGATAATGAAGAGATACCGTTAGATGACTATTACGCAATGCATGCTTTATTCGGATCAACACCAGATAAATTTGGCACATATAACTACACAGACGCACAAAAAGATATTCATGAAAAAGTACTACGCTCATTAGATGAGTATGTTGAAAGAGAAACACATATCATTAAAGCATTACCTTTTGATCATAATGAGTATTACGATGGTCTAGTGAAAGTGCTCGATCACCTCATAAAAAGCAACATTTTAATTTTATCTAAAGTGTTAAATAAAAAATTCCGTACCGAAGCACTAAATCATTTAACGACGAGTGTCATCGAACAGCTATTTGTGTATACAGAACTCGAAAATCCATTCATTACAAGTTATGCTCAATACAGTCTCGCTTTCTATGATCAATCATTAAAACAACAGATGCTTAATGCAGAAATCAAAGAAGATTAACTTTAGGAAAACCTCATCATTGTATGAGGTTTTTTTAGTTTATGCTAAAAATTATTTTCTTTTACTTAATGATGCAGTATAATGAAAGTGATTACATAATTATTAGGAGTGATACTATGTTGACAACACTACTCCCCTTTCTCATGATGACTGCATTGTTTATCGGTATCGTATATTTTAAAAGGTTTTTAGCTAGAAAAATTTAGACCTACCTTCATAATTATTTTGAAAATCAAAATTTACAAAACAAAAAACTGCGTCACGATAAAAATCGTAGACGCAGTTTATATTTTAATAACGAACTATTTTAATTCGCCACTATATTTACAAGTTTTCCAGGTACGACGATCACTTTTCGAACCGTTTTATCTTCAATTGATTCTTTTACCTTTTCATCGTTTAATGCAATCTCTTCTACTTGTTCTTTACTTAATGTTGGATCCATCATAATACGTGCTTTTGGTTTTCCGAGTACTTGTACGAGTACTTCGACTTCATCTTCGACAAGCTTTGACTCGTCAAATGTTGGCCACTCTGCGTACGTAATTGTATCTGTTTCACCAAGTTTTTCCCATAACTCTTCAGAGATGTGTGGTGCGATTGGTGATAATAGTTTTACGAGACCTTTCGCATAATCTAGTGACACTTCATCGACTTTATACGCTTCATTTACGAATACCATCATTTGAGATATTGCCGTATTAAAATGCATATTATCATAGTCTTCTGTCACTTTTTTAACTGTTTCGTTGTACACTTTATCGAGTTTAGGCGTTTCTTTATCGACAACCGTTTCTTTTACATTGTTGTCCTCGTCAATTAATAATCTCCATACGCGGTCTAAAAATCGTCTCGCGCCGTCTACACCTGTCGTTGTCCATTCTACTGAGGCGTCTAACGGCCCCATAAACATTTCATATAGACGTAAAGTGTCTGCTCCGTGGCTTCTTGTAATGTCATCTGGGTTTACGACGTTACCTTTTGATTTAGACATTTTTTCGTTACCTTCACCGAGGATCATTCCTTGGTTAAATAATTGTTGGAATGGTTCTTTTGTTGGAACAACACCAATGTCATATAAAAACTTATGCCAGAATCTTGCATATAGTAAGTGAAGCACAGCGTGTTCAGCTCCACCAACGTATAAGTCAACAGAGAGCCAATGTTTTAATTTTTCTGGATCTGCAATTAACTCATCGTTCGTTGGATCAATGTAACGAATGTAATACCAGCAAGACCCTGCCCACTGTGGCATCGTGTTCGTTTCACGACGACCTTTAACACCATCTTCACGAACTACAGTTAGCCACTCTTCATTGTTAGCAAGTGGTGATTCACCTGTTCCGGAAGGCTTGATTTCGTCCATTTTTGGAAGTTCTAATGGTAATTCACTTTCCGGTACTGCAGTTGAAGTTCCATCTTCCCAGTGGATAATAGGAATTGGCTCTCCCCAGTAACGTTGTCTAGAGAATAGCCAGTCACGTAATTTGTACGTTACTTTTGCTTCCCCTACTTTTAATTCTTCTAACTGTTCGATTGCTTTTTGAATCGCGTCTTCGTTATTTAATCCGTCTAAAAATTGAGAGTTTACGTGTTTTCCGTCACCAGTAAACGGGAGTTCTTCGTCACTATCTACAACACGTTTAATATCTAAGTCAAACTTTTTAGCAAATTCATAGTCTCTTTCGTCATGTCCAGGAACCGCCATAATCGCACCTGTTCCGTACGACGCAAGTACATAATCTGCTATGAAAATTGGCATCGATTCGCCACTAAATGGATTCACAGCATAGCTTCCAGTAAATACACCTGTTTTATCTTTTTGAAGTTCTGTACGTTCTAGATCTGATTTATGAGATGCTTTTTCAACATACTCTTCGACAACAGATTTTTGATCATCTGTCGTAATTTTTTGAACTAAATCATGCTCTGGTGCAAGCACTGCATACGTCGAACCAAATAACGTATCTGGACGTGTCGTAAATACTGTAAATGTTTCTTCAGTGTCTTTAACATTAAACGTCACGTGTGCACCTTCAGAACGGCCAATCCAGTTTCGTTGCATATCTTTTAATGATTCAGGCCAATCTAAATCGTCTAAATCTTCGAGTAAACGATCTGCATACTCTGTAATTTTTAATACCCATTGACGCATCGGTTTACGAATTACTGGGTGTCCACCACGTTCGGATAATCCGTCGATGACTTCTTCGTTCGCAAGTACTGTACCAAGTGCTGGACACCAGTTTACAGGCACTTCATCGACATACGCGAGTCCTTTTTCGTAAAGTTTGATGAAAATCCACTGTGTCCATTTGTAATAATGCGGATCTGTCGTGTTTACTTCACGGTCCCAGTCATATGAGAAACCGAGCTCTTGAATTTGACGACGGAAGTTATCGATATTCTTATTGTTAAACTCATGAATATCGTTTCCTGTATCAATTGCGTACTGTTCAGCTGGTAAACCGAACGCATCCCACCCCATCGGATGAAGAACGTTATATCCATTCATACGCTTATAGCGCGCTAAAATATCAGTCGCTGTATACCCTTTTGGGTGACCGACGTGAAGCCCAGAACCTGAAGGGTACGGGAACATATCTAGCACATAATATTTCTCTTTACTAAAATCGCTCGTGTCTGTTTTAAACGTTTTGTTTTCTAGCCAATAATCTTGCCACTTTTTTTCAATTTTACGATGATTAAATGACATTTTCTTCCTCCTATATAAAAATCCCAATGTCAAAAGACATTGGGACGATCTATTAGACCGCGGTACCACCCGCATTCACATCATTGTGCAGCTTCATTTAGAATTTTAATTGTAATTAATGGACGAGTTCGTAAATTTTGACGTTAGTTTCCACCAACCACTAACTCTCTAAAAGTCATACGTTTACTACTATTTCCTAAAGTTATTATAATTCGTTTAATTATTTTTTGCAAACTTCTTTTTAAGTAAAACAACATATTAAATACTATATATTCATCTATAATATAAATTAAGTAATATTTTGGAGGCCGTTATGCTAAATAGAGTTTTAGATCAAAGTAAACAGTTCGCTTATGATATACTTCACCCTCACTCGATCGCGGTAGATGCGACATGTGGCAATGGAAATGACACTTCATTTTTACTAGACCATATTTCAAAAGGTAAAGTATACGCATTCGATATACAAAGTGAAGCGATTGAATCGACGAAAGAAAAAATCGCCCATCATAAAAATCTAGAACAGCTCACTCTCATTCATGATAGCCATGAGAATGTTTTACAGTATGTCGACAAACATATCGACGTCGCCATGTTTAACTTAGGTTTTTTACCGAAAGCTAACAAAACAATTACGACACTTTCTCATTCAACAATCACTGCTATCGAAGCAATACTATCAAAGTTATCTGTCGGCGGTCGTATTATTATTACGATTTACCACGGTCATGAAAACGGAAAAGATGAAAAACGCGCAGTCTTATCATATGCAGAAAAACTCGACCAACACTTTTTTAACGTTTTAATGTATCGTTTCATCAATCAAATAAATGATGCACCTTTTATTTTAGTCATTGAAAGAAGACGATCTAGCCCATGAATCCGATGTGATGTTGAATATCATCTAAAAATCGTTCGACATGATAAAACGGCACGCTTATATTTTCTCTTTGGAAAATACCGTGTTCTATATTATTCAGTCGGACGATTTTTAAATAACCAGTGTCCACTTTTTTTATGATATGTACATTTCGGTCCACATCAATGATGTCATTCTCATTTGAATGGATACATAGTACATCTACATGAATTAAATCCATATCATTTTCTATATTATTCATACGTTCGTTGATTAAGCTATACCAATGATAACTCACTTCTTCAGTAAGTAGTTCGTCTTTAGAATAACGCTCTAACCATTTGTTATCTGATGTAAAACTCGACAAATCGACACCAAGTTTAAATTTCGATTCGTCTCTCGATAAGCGAATTGAGGATTTTAGTAGATTTTTACGGTTTATAAACGACTGTTTAAACGTAAATAATGGATTTAAAAATATAGCACCATCAATTTGTATCGACTCTTCTTTTAATGCTTCAGCTAATATGAGTCCACCTAAACCTTGTCCGACAACGATTACTGGTAGTTCATATCGATTGGCTACATCTACCCATTCTGTGAGACGTTCGATATATTGTTTAAAATCTTCGACATGTCCTTTATTCATACGTGTCGTTTGACCTTGGCCTGGTAAATCTCCCATTAACACATGGTAGCCAATACTATTAAATTTTGAAATTAGATCGATGTAATACTCATGGTGTTCAATCATGTCATGTAATATTACAATAGTTCCTTTTGCTTTATTTTCAATTTCCCATTTCCACATAATTTTCCTCCTTACATATTGTAAAATATTTGATATTATATAATTATAACAAAGTTAAAGGACGCGTTTATAATGATATTAAACTATAAAGAACACGTTCCAAAAATTCATGATAGCACTTTTATTGCTCAGAATGCTACAATAATCGGTGATGTTCAAATTGGTGCACACTGTTCTGTTTGGTTTGGTGCGGTTATACGAGGTGACGTTGCGCCAGTCAAAATTGGAGATTATACAAATATCCAAGATCAATCGGTCCTTCATCAGTCTCCTAATATGCCACTCACTATAGAAGATCATGTCACAATTGGGCACAGAGTGACGTTACACAGTTGTACAGTTAGAAGTGGTGCGTTAGTCGGTATGGACTCAACGATATTAGACGGTGCAGTAATTGGTGAGAACGCATTTATTGGTGCAGGTTCACTCGTTACTTCAAATACTGAAATACCACCGAATAGCCTAGCATTCGGCCGACCAGCAAAAGTGATTCGACAATTAACGGATGAAGACATACAAGAAATGACACGTATTAACGCAACATATGTCAATCATATTCCGCATTACAAAGGGTAGTTCTTATTATTTTTATATTTTATACATTTTGGAGGAATTTTTAATGGCAGTTTTACGCGACTTTTTTATTGGTTTATCTCAAATTAAACCAGTAAACGATGCAACGAAGAAAATGGGATTACGTTTTGGTGCTCAACACGTTGTCGGAGGAACAAAAACAGACGACACTGTTGAAAAAATCCGTCAACTAAACCAAAAAGGCTTATCTATTACAGTTGATAACCTCGGTGAATTTATTAAAGATCGTGCTCAAGCAGAAATAGAAAAAAATCTAATTCTCGACATGATTGATGCGATTCATAAAAATCACTTAGATGCACATTTTTCAGTTAAATTAACACAACTTGGTTTAAACCTTGGAGATGACTTCATCTTACAAAACATGCGTGAAATTATGGAAGCTGCTAAAGAAGCAGATAACATGTTCGTAAATATCGACATGGAGAACTACGCTTCTAAAGAAAAAACGTTTTTTGTTTTAGATGAGTTATTAAAAGATTACGACAATGTCGGTACAGTGTTACAAGCATACTTATTTGATAGTATGGAAGACGCTGAAAAGTACAAGGATAACCGTACGCGCTTAGTTAAAGGTGCTTACAAAGAAGATCCAAGTATCGCATACCAAAGTAAGAATGATATTGACAACAACTACTTTGAGTTAATTAAATATCACTTAACTCACGGTAAAGGTTTCACTTCGATTGCAACGCATGACCATAACATTATTAACCGCGTGATTGATTTCGTTGAAGCGAATGACATTTCACACGATTCATTTGAATTCCAAATGTTATACGGATTTAGAAACGATTATCAACTCGAATTAGTTGAAGAAGGCTACAACATGACAGTTTACGTACCATACGGTAACGACTGGTACGCATACTTCATGAGACGTCTTGCAGAACGCCCTCAAAACTTAAACTTGCTCGTTAAATCAGTAACGACAAATAAAAAGTTCAAAGTCGGTGCTGCAGCTGCTGCGGCAGTCGGTGCTGGAATCGCAGTAACAAAATTATTCAAAAAATAATATAATAAAGGATACGGATCTTCCGTATCCTTTATTTATTAGGTGAATTTTATGAATAAAAAAAGAATGTTTTTAGTATTTCTAGGTGGTACATTAGGCGGACTCTGTCGATTTAGTATTGATACTACCCTTCAATATTTTGACAGTTTCTTTATGATTTCTACAATCACCGTCAATTTAGTCGGTCCATTTTTACTCGGACTCGTATACAATCGTTTTAATGATACTCTTTATGCATCAATATTTATAACTGGATTCCTCGGATCATTTACGACGTTTTCTACATTGACTGTACATCTTACAATGACTTTAGAGTATAATGCCCTCTCGTTTTATATCTATTTATTATGTGCAATGACATTTGGTTTCGTGATGTTTTTAATCGGAATAAAAGTGCAACAGTTAGTTGGTGAGCGCCATGTTTAAATTACTGATAATTATTTTACTTTCTGGAATTGGCGCTGTCGTTAGAGACATGATATCTATACATATGCCTAAATCATTATATGGCACACTAATTGTCAATATTCTCGGCGCATTTTTAGCAGGCACAATAATTCGTAGTCAGTTTATTAATGGAGAGTATTATGATTTAATGATGGTTGGATTTTTAGGCGGTTTTACGACATATTCTGCTTTTACAAAAGATCAATACGAATTGTTCAAAGAGAAACAATATATCAAACTTTTCCTATACACACTAATAATGTTTTCACTTACGTTGTGTGCATTTTTTGTCGCATTATCAATCAATATTTTAAATTAAAAAAACTCACGGAAGTATTACACTTTCGTGAGTTTTTCAATTAAGGATTTAGTCGCATTAGTGATTCTGCGATTTCATCTAAATCTTTTACTGTATATTGGAAACGACCTTGGAAGACGTGTTTATTGAAGTAGTCTTCAAGTTGTTCTGTTCCTACGATTACTTTCGCATTGCTATCTGTTGCGTAGTTCATAATCGTATGACCACCGTTATCTTTCGGGTTAAAGTAAATAATTGGTACGACGTCAAACTGTAATTTTAATACGTTTCTCAGTTTTTCAGCTGTCATCTCAGTATCTTCGATCGTGTTGTTGTAATAATTTACAGCCACTTTTTCATCGTTTTCTTTTTCAAATATTAACGTTTGTTCTTTGTTTGGATCTAAGTTTAACAGTTGGAAAATCCCTTCTAAATAAGGAATCTCATCGTACTGTTCTTCAGTCACACCATGTAAAATATGTCCGCTCCAATATTTTGAATCGATTAAATAAATACCTGTGCGCGTTAATACTAAGTGATCAATCTTACGCGTGTTCGTATAATTTCTAGATGGTAAATAAATATTCGACAGAATGTACATATCAGACTCGCGAATTCTCTCTTCTGTGACGAGTTTATTTTTAAAGTTTAATAGTGCTAAATCTGTTAAATATTCACCTTTATCAACAGTAAATTGTTGGATACTTGATAATTTATTGTTTAAAAGTGTTGTATCTTCTAAATATTTTTCATTTAAGTGAGACACTTCTTTTTTATGTGCCATGCGTTCATCTTCTTGATTTTTAACATAGCTTTCGATGAGTGTTTCTTCTTTCTTTTTATATAATCTTTCATTTTCTTCAACTTCGTTACGATGTTTCACGTCGTAAATTAAAAATGAAATAATAACTATAAGTAACAAAGCTGCAACGATAATAAATAGAGGCTCTGTTAGTATTTCTGTTGACATAAAACTCACTTTCCTTTCAATTAACTTTGTTAATTATACCAATAATTTAAATAGAAATAAAATTAAAACAGCTCATGATGAGCTGTTTTACTAATTAAGATATGATTTTAAAGTATCTACTTTATCGAGTGCTTCCCATGGGACGTCGATATCGTGACGACCGAAGTGTCCGTAACTTGCTGTTTGTTTATAAATCGGACGCTGTAAATCTAACATTTCAATAATACCGTCTGGAGTTAACGTAAATTCATTGCGTACTGCGGCTGCAATTTTTGAATCTTCGATTTTACCTGTTCCAAATGTATTTACTGAAATCGAGACAGGTTCAGCAACACCAATCGCATATGATAACTGAATTTCACACTGTTTAGATAAACCACTTGCAACGATATTTTTAGCAATGTAACGCGCTGCATAAGCTGCAGATCTATCTACTTTAGTTGGGTCTTTTCCACTAAATGCTCCCCCACCATGTCGTGCATAACCACCGTAAGTATCGACAATAATCTTACGTCCAGTTAATCCTGCATCTCCATGTGGTCCACCGATAACGAATCGACCTGTCGGGTTAATGATCATCCGAGTATCCTCGTCGATGAGATTTTCATCAATAACATAATCGATAACTTCACGCTTAATATCTTCTTTAATTTCACTATGTGCGACTTTTTCATCGTGTTGTGTGGATAAGACGATTGTATCTACACGTAACGGCTGATCATTTTCATCGTATTCGACAGTGACTTGAGTTTTTCCATCTGGTCGAAGGTAGTCTAAAACATGCGTTTTACGTACTTCTGTTAGACGACGCGCGAGTTTATGCGCTAAAGTAATTGGAAGTGGCATAAATTCCTCAGTTTCGTCTGTCGCGTAACCAAACATTAAACCTTGGTCACCTGCTCCAGTAGTTCCGCTCTCTTTTGATTCGTTATCCCCTTCTCCATCAACTCCTTGAGCAATATCGACTGACTGCTCATCAATTCCTGTTAATACAGACATCGTTTTATAATCATATCCGTATTCAGCATTCGTATAACCAATTTCTTGTACCGTATTTCTAACGATTTTAGGAATGTCGACGTACGTAGACGTTGAAATTTCTCCAACGATCATGGCAAGACCAGTGTTAACAACCGTCTCACATGCAACACGTGCGTCTTTATCGTCTTTAATAATCTCGTCTAAAATCGCATCTGAAATTTGGTCTGCAACTTTATCTGGATGACCTTCTGTTACAGACTCTGACGTAAATAATCTACGTTCCATTATATTTTCCCCTTAAAATATATTAGCTATCTCTTTCGATAAAAAAAGCCTTTTCTCACACATAGAGAAAAGGCCACCCTTTTCTCTTATCGTTCAGAAATCATTATTTCTGCAACCTTTAGCACCATTCTTCTACGTTAGAAGGGGTTGCTGGGCTTCACAGGGGGTATTCCCTCCACCGACTCTTGATAAGAGATAACTTGTTTACTAGAATACACAACATCAATGAAATTATCAAGTACTTTTAAAACATATCTCGATTCGGTGGAATCTTTTAGTATCTTGTATTAAAATATTAGATGATAAACAAAATTTGGAGGAAATTTATATAATGTCAAACTCTGTGAAAAGAATCGAAGCACTTGTACAAAAAGATTCAACAAACAATCAATTATCACGTGCAGAGCTTGTAGAAGCCGCATCTAGAAGAAAAGAAGGTAAAATTGCATCGAGCGGTGCATTCACTGCAACAACTGGTAAATATACAGGTCGTAGCCCTAAAGACCGCTTCATCGTTGAAGACGATGTGACAAGAGACACTGTAGATTGGGGAGAAGTAAACCAACCAATTAGTGGTGAAGTGTTTGATGCACTACTCGACAAAGTGTTAGAACACTTAGATAGTAAAGATGAATTATTCGTATTTAACGGATATGCAGGTGCAGATAAGGATTCACGTTTAAACATTCGTGTCGTAAACGAATTCGCATGGCATAACTTATTCGTAAAAGCTTTATTTATCGATCCTGAAACAAAAGAAGAAGGTTTAAACATTTCACCTGACTTTACAATTGTTTCTGCACCATCATTTAAAGCAGACCCATCTGTAGATGGTACGAACTCTGAAACATTTATTTTAGTGAACTTTGAAAAGCAAATCGTTTTAATCGGTGGAACTGAATACGCTGGAGAGATGAAAAAATCTATCTTCTCTGTAATGAACTACCTACTTCCTCAAAAAGGTATTTTAAGTATGCACTGTTCAGCAAACGTCGGAGAAAATGATGACGTAGCGTTATTCTTCGGATTATCTGGTACAGGTAAAACGACACTTTCTGCAGATCCAAATCGTGGTCTAATCGGTGACGATGAGCACGGTTGGAACGAACACGGTGTATTTAACATCGAAGGTGGATGCTACGCAAAAGCAATCAACTTATCTGAAGAGAAAGAACCTGAAATTTACCGTGCAATTAAATTCGGAAGTGTATTAGAGAACGTTATTTTAGATGATGAAAGAGATCCAGACTACGATGATAATTCTCTAACTGAAAATACACGTGCAGCGTATCCAATTAAACACATCGACAATGCGGTATTACCATCAAAAGCTGGTCACGCGAAGACAATCGTATTCTTAACAGCCGACGCTTTCGGAGTACTCCCTCCAATTGCGAAATTAACAAAAGAACAAGCAATGTACCACTTCTTAAGTGGATTTACATCAAAACTTGCAGGAACTGAACGCGGAGTAACATCTCCTGAACCAGTATTCTCAACGTGCTTCGGTGCACCATTCTTACCATTACATGCATCAGTATATGCAGATAGACTCGGTGAATTAATCGATGAACACGACGTTTCAGTTTATCTTGTAAACACTGGTTGGACTGGTGGAGAATACGGTGTTGGTGAACGTATGAACTTAAAATACACTCGTAAAATGGTTTCAGACGCTGTTGAAGGTGAACTTAAAAACCATGAGTTTGTTACTGATGAAACGTTCGGTTTACAAATTCCAACTGAAATCGAAGGCGTTCCTAGCGACGTATTAAACCCTAGAAAAACATGGGCAGATAAAGATGCTTACGACAAAGTAGCTGGTCAACTGATTGACTCATTTAAAGAAAACTTCAAAAAATTCGGTGATGATGTAAAAGAAATCGCTGAAAAAGGCGGATTCTAAACTCCGCATCATAATATAAAACGCACATTGATTATTTAATCAATGTGCGTTTTTCTATATAGATACATTATACAATCATCTTTAAGTAATCGACTTTTATCGGTTTCTTTTATTTCTTCAACGGAGTGAAACAATATCGGACCTTTCGTTTCTAAATAGTCACTTTTTTCTTCTATATCAGATAACTCTACGCGATAGACCGCTTTATAAAACGGTGTTGTTTCGTGAACTTTATACGTCCCGAGATACTCGACAGTTTTAACGACTCCCCCAGTCTCTTCAAATACTTCACGTTTTAACGCTTCTATAATCGTTTCACCCGCTTCTACTTTTCCTCCTGGGAATTCAATACCACGTGTTTTATGTCGAGTAAAGACATATTTATTATTATAAATTGGAATCGCAAGACAATGTGTCGCTTCAATTGATTCATCAAAAAACAACTCTACTACATTATCATTGTCATCTATAAACTGCTTCATCTGCTCACCTCAATTGAAATTAAAGTTTCTATTCTGTTATATTATATTTAATAAGAAAAGATGGTGCACATGAAAAAAATAATTTTACAAATGATTCGATTTTATCAGCGATATATTTCACCGATGTCTCCCCCGTCATGTCGATTTTACCCGACGTGTTCTCAATATGCGATTGAAGCAGTCGAAGAACATGGTGCAATTAAAGGGAGTTATTTAGCTGTTCGTCGTATTTTAAAATGTCATCCGCTTCATAAAGGTGGATTTGATCCTGTCCCTCCTAAAAAGAAGAAGTAGATGTATTGATATACGCCTCTCGGTTTAATTTTCTAGAAATTTTACCAGATGGCGTATATTTTATTTCTTTAACGACAATAATTTCTTTTGGGTGCTTATAACGTGCTAAATGTGTGTTAAAAATATTGATGAGTGTCATTTCATCAATATTTTCCTCAATGAGTAAAACAGGAACTTGTCCCCACTCTTCATCTTCTTTTTTAACAACGACACACGTTTTTAAGTCCGTATATTGTAAGACGATATCCTCGATTTCTTTTGGATAAATATTTTCTCCACCACTAATAATTAAATCATCTCTACGATCTAATATATATAAATATCCACCTTTAACTTCGGCGATATCTCCAGTATTAAAAAAGCCATCTTCTGTAATCATTTCAGCATTTAAATATCCACTCGTGACATTTTCACCTTTAACGAGCAACTCATTATTCTCATTGACACGGATATTTTCATTGGTTTTACCTACCGTACCCGTTAATATATTGTCATCATCATAAGATACAATAACAATTTGAGAACACGTTTCTGTCATACCAAAACTATTAAATACCGGTAATTTAAATTGAAGTGCCTCGTTTAGTAATTTAGGTGTCGTATTTGCTCCACCCATTAAAATCGCTTTTAAACTACTTAAATCTTTTTTGTCTATATTTTCGTCACTCATTATCCTACTGAGCATGACCGGTACAAATGACGTATGTGTCACTTTATAGCGTTCAATATCATTTAAAACGTGTTTAGAATCGAATCTATTATGGATAATTAACGTACACCCTGAAATTACTGCACGCATTAATATCGAAAAGCCCGAGATGTGAAATATCGGATTGACCATGAGCCATGTACTATTCTCATCATAATTTAACCCATTCATCGCATTTATATGAGACGCATAATGGTTTAAATACGTTTGAGTCACGGCTTTCGGTCGTCCTGTCGTCCCACTCGTAAACATGATTGATAATATATCATCATCATTTGCTTCAACCTCTTCATATGATGCTTTATCGTGCTGTATGATTTCTCTATAGTAGATGACGTTTACGTTCACTTTATTTAAAACGTCTGAGTCAATCGTTGAAAAAATTGTATCGACATTAACGTCCATTAGTTGATTGTTAATTTCTTCAGATGAAAGACGTGTGTTCACCATGACGATTTCGATATGACGCTCAATTAAACTATGTATTAAAATCGCACTATCTACACTGTTATCTATAAATAACCCAACTCTTTTAATGTTAGGAATTCTTTGAGAGAGATCGTGTACTTTATCTTGTAATTGTTTATAAGTTAAGTGTAAGTCTTCGTAAATGACCGCGATCTTTTCCGGATAATTTTTTGAATTACGGTGAAGCCAGTGATTCAATGTAAACACTCCTTTAACTATCCTATTATATCAAATCTTTAAAGTGACTCGTATCATTTAGACAATCATTAGAAAAAATGATAAATTATAATTAAGAAAACAACGAGGGAGACGAAATTATGGCAGGCCATTCAAAATGGAATAACATTAAACAACGTAAAGGTGCCCAAGATAAAAAACGCGGTAAAATCTTCCAAAAGTTATCGCGTGAAATTTATATGGCAGCAAAACAAGGTGGCGGAGATCCAGATACGAATCCAGCACTACGTTTAGCGATGGACCGTGCACGTTCAGAAAATATGCCTAAAGACAACATTACACGTGCAATCGACAAAGCAACATCATCTGGCTCTGGTGAAAACTACGATCCAGTAATGTATGAAGGATACGGCCCAAGTGGTGTCGGTATTTTAGCAGAAGCATTAACAGATAACCGTAACCGAACAAACACAAACGTACGTATCGCATACAATAAAAACGGTGGAAACATCGGTGAAGCGGGTTCTGTAAGTTATATGTTTGAACGTAAAGGATATATTGTAATCGAACGTAGTACGACAGAAGACGATGAAGAAACAATGTTATTAGAAGTGCTTGAAGCAGGTGCTGAAGAGTTAGAAACGAGCGATGAAGTATTTGAAATCTTCACTGAACAAGCAGACTTCGCACAAGTGAGAGACCATTTAGAAGAAAAAGGATACACATTAGCACAAAGTGAATTAACGATGATTCCGATGAATACAGTCGCATTAAGCGATGAAGACTATGAAATTTTAGAAAACATACTCGACGCGCTCGATGATGATGACGACGTCACTGACGTCCATCATAACGCAGTGCGTGCAAGTGAAGAATAAAATAGAAATTCCACTTAAGTTTAGTAGCTTAAGTGGAATTTTTTTATATTATAAACTCTCTTTTTATACATAATAAATTCAAAATATCATCATTAAAATTTAATGTGAATTCTGTTAAAACATACTCCCTATTTTGAAATAAAAAAGAAATAATACCCCTTTTTTATTACTAAGCGCTAACAACTCAATGAGAATTCAATGAAAAGTATTGAGTGTTAATTTTCTTTTCTCTATATTAAATGTGCTCTCGTATTGATATAGAGCACATTATATCTAAAAGTGATAACACTTGAAAGCGAATGATTTTATTGAAATTTTTATTGATACTGATTTTGTATCCAGCAATTATGTCTATGTACTGGACAATCGGATCTTCCCTTTACTTTATTAGGTATGAGTTATTTTCAAAAAGTCACAAGGTTCCATCAGATTTAAAAGGAATCACATTTGTCGTCGCTTGTTTTAATGAACAAGATACGTTAGAAGAAACACTTACATCCCTAGTACATCTCGATTATCCTTTAAAAGAAATTATTATGGTCAATGATGGGAGCACTGACTATACAGCTGCAAAATTAACTGACTTAAAAAGTCGCTATGATTTTAAATTTATTAATTTAAAAGAAAACAAAGGTAAAGCAAATGCATTAAATGAAGCGGTTAAAGAAGCATCGTATGATTACGTTCTATGTATAGATGCGGATACTGTAATTTTTGACGGCGCACCCCAGTATATGATGACACATATGTTAAACGACAATTCGATCGGTGCAGTTACAGGTAACCCAAGAATTCGTAATAAGGACTCTATGCTTGGAAAAATACAAGTCGTTGAATACGCGAGTATTATTGGTGGTATTAAACGTGCACAAAGTTTAGCAGGTGCAATCAACACTGTTTCAGGTGTATTTACATTGTTTAGAAAAGAAGCACTAGAAGACGTCGGTCTGTTTGATACGGATATGATCACTGAAGATATCGCTATGTCTTGGAATCTGCATTTAAATGATTGGAAAATCCTTTACGAGCCACGCGCGATGTGTTTTATGCTCGTTCCTGAAACGCTTGGTGGTTTATGGAAGCAAAGAGTGCGTTGGTCTCAAGGTGGTCATGAAGTCATTATTCGTGATTTTAAAAATATTATCAAAAAGGGGCAATTCCCGCTTTATCTATTACTGTTAGAATCTCTACTTTCAATTTTATGGATTTATATCATATTGCTAACATTGTTCTTTACAGTAATGAGGTTAGATTTACTAAATATTTTTAGTGTTAGAGAACAATTAAGTTTACTCGTCATCAGTGCTTTAATATTAACGTTCTTTAATATTATTCAGTTTTTAGTCGCTTTATTTATCGACGTAAAGTACGAACGTAGAAATATTATTGGCCTTCTCTTTTTAAGTTGGTATCCAACGGTTTACTGGCTAATTAATGGGCTCGTCGTATTATTTGCATTACCGAAAGCATTAAAGCGTAAGAAAGGAGAGTTTGCGACATGGACAAGCCCAGACAGAGGAGATATCCAGTAGTACACTCCAATCTAAACCTTTTAAGAGAAACAATTCTTTATGTGAGTTCTATTCCATTATGGCTATATTGTTTATTCGTTATTTACATTACATCTATGACACTTTTAAATATTAATACAGAGTTCGTACAACTCGCTAGAATCTCAATGTCTATCAGTCGTACAGATTATATCGATATATTTAAACCCGTATTTTACTTCATAATCGTTATCGCAATTTTCTTCGTTATGAGATTTATTCAATCGTTTAAAGAGGAAAAATTATGAAGAAATTGTGTATAGCTCTACTACTTACATTCATGATATTTATGAATATACCAAACGATGTCAAAGCATCTGAGGAGTGTCTCGCGTTAAATTATCATCGCGTCCGTGAAGAAACACTTCTATATAAATTGCTCAAAGTCATTGCACCAAACAAAGAGCAAGATATCTATAGTGTCACAACTGATGAGTTTGAGCGGCAGATGAAATGGCTCGTAGATCACGATGCAACGTTTGTTAATGCAGAAGAGTTAGAATTTTACTACGAAAAAGGAGAATTCCCTAAGCGATGTGTTTGGGTGAATTTCGATGATCTGGATGATACGGTTTTAAATGCTGAAAAAATATTGAAAAAATATAATATAAAAGCTACAGGCTTTGTCATCACAGGACAAGTCGGTAACGATAACTATTTAAATCTAACTTTATTAGATCTCGACGGTTTAAAAAAACTCTATAAAACAAATCGATGGGAATTTAGCTCTCATACAAATAACTTACATTTCATGGATAAACATCATAAAACCATTTTAAATAGAACAGAAGATCAAGCGTTAACAAAAGATATTAAAACGAGTAACGATTACCTTAAAAAACATTTTAACGAAACCAATCATCGACTCGCCTATCCATATGGCTATGTCGATGATTCCAAATTAAGTGCGATTAAAAGTGCAGAAATTGTATACGGATATTCACTTCAGGAAGCACCTATTCGAACAGACAGTCATCCTTATTATTTGCCACGCATTTTAATTACAGAATCTTCGTTTAAAAAATTTGTGGAAGAATGGGATGAATTTAAATGAAAAATAAGAAACTAGAGCTCGTTTACGTACGTGCAATAATATGTACTTCGATCGTATTAACTCATATTTTAACGTCTTACACAATACAAGAAGCGACGGAGACAGTTGAGTATGAATACTTATATATCATACGAAATATATTTATTTTTGGAGTGCCATGTTTTTTAATTTTAAGTCAACTACTGGTGACTGCAAGGTATGATTATATACCTTATAACTTTATAAGAAAAAGAATTATTTATGTGTTTATACCGTACTTTTTTGTCGGTATTTTATACGCTTATACTATGAAATATGGCAGTGATGAAAGTTTCATCGAGATCTATAAAGATGCTGTAATCATCGGAAACTGGTACGGGTATTTTATTATCATATTTTTATTTACGATTTTACTCAATTTACTTTTTAAAAGGATACCTCTAAAAATATTCGGAAATATTTGGGTCTTGTTTAGTGCACTCATAGTCCAAGTCGTGTTCTTCTATGTAAGAAATCACTATGACTGGTTCCAAGAGTTTTTAATACATGACTATCCATTAAATGAGCACACGTTCTTTCTAGGCTGGATATTCTACTACTTTTTAGGTGGCTTTATTGGCTATCATTATGATAATGTAATCAAGTTCTTAGAGGATTATCTAGTGATCGTCATCGCAGCTTCAATATTAGCGTTTGTCATTTTCGTCATGTACTTTAACCACGATTACTATACAGTTCAAAGTTTTGCAGGAAAACTCATACCGTATAATACAATGATGTTTTTCTTAGTACTCGGAATAGCGATTCATTGTAAAACAATCGCTTATTCTTACGTTGTATTTGTGTCGCATTTCTCATACCAAATTTATTTACTTCATCCGTTATATTTAAATAGCGTGTATGATGTCACTCGACCATTTTTAGATTCAACACTTGCATTTATATTAATCACACTCTTCGTTGTTCAAACGAGCATCATCGGATTTTCAATATTCGTCCATACATTCTCAGTAACACGAATTTTATTTGGTACAAGAGATTTTAAATATATATTTAAAGAAATAGACGCAAAATATCTATCATAAAAAGAGCTACTTCCCATAAAAATATAGGAAGTAGCTCTTTTCATTTTAAAACTCTCATAATCCTATAATCTAAAAAATTAAAAATCACTTACTTTATCAATTTTGTTGTATAGACTAGTCCACTGATTTTTAAGATATTTAGCTGATTCATCAAATAACTTTTGCCTCGCATCATTTTGTTCATCATCATATTTTTTACGTGTAAATTCACCCGTGTACTCCAAAGGAAACTGACCATTAGGTGGACTAAAAGTGTCGCATTCATATATTTTAATCGGTGTCATTTTGGTTTTATGATACAAATCATTTGTATATTTTATAAGATGATCTGTATTTTCAATTTCTGACAGTCTGAATTCAAGTAAATTTTTCGCTTCCAGTGCTGGATAAGTCAACTCAAAATAATTTTCACTTATTGATTGTAAGTTGTTTTTATAACCCTCCTCATCTCGAATTCGATGAAGTAAATTATTGTATACAACCTTCTTTAGTTCACTGACTTTTAATAAGTAGTCACTAGTTAACTGTCTGATATCCTCAATTCTCTCTTTTTGAGACTCAACAATAACCTTCACTTCTAACTCTCTTGTATGTTGTTCATTCAATTGCTTCAATTGCTCAGCGAATTGTTGTCTTTGTTGTTCTATTATCTCTTTATGTCGTATATTGGTATCTTCGATTTCACGTTCTCTAAATTTCGCCATTTTCAAAAATTGATAAACACTAAGGAAAAGATTTATACCAACTAAAATATATAGTAACCAGTGTGAAGAATTGCTACTTACTAAAGCTTCTGAAGCTTGTACTCCTGCATTCATGAAAACACTCCTTTAAATAATTAATCCTCTCTTTATAATAAAGTTGATTTTCTTATCAAAATAATGTCGTTATTATATTTTGCATCAAATTAAATAATTTAATTTTATACAAATCACTTTTGTATTAAAGCCCCATTCATTTCGTTGACAATTAAGCCTTTTGCGTAAACGAAACAGACACCTTCTTTATACAAATCGTTTTTATGTAAAATTAATAAAAACGATTTTACGCATAACTCATTTGCGTAAACTTAATGCTTTATTTCTCTTTTTAAGGTTTTAAAAATGATTAACAACGCACCGAGAATGACTAGTCCTGCCATTATTTTTTGAAATACTGGATCATTTGGCATAATAGAAGTAAAACTATTGAGAAATACATATATGATGATTAAAAACAGTACGACTACATCTAGGGATTTCATAAATCACCTTCTCTTTATGTATATTTAATAAGTAAACATTAATCAATATTGATATTTTACCCTCTTAAATCTATTATATAGAATTTACAAACTTTGGGGTAGTATATTGTGATTTCCATAAAAAATACCGTCCTTATACTAGGACGGTATTTATATTATTCATTCACTTATTGTGCTTTAAATTGTTTAAGCATTTCTCGTACTTCATCTGTATTTTTAGTGCTTATTAATGCGTGTCTTAACTGACTCGCTCCTCTAAAGCCTTTGACATATATTTTAAAGAATCTGTGTAACGCTTGAAACGGACGTTCTTCGAGTTCTTTTGAGTATTTGTCATGTAGATTTAAGTGCAAATAGAGTAGTTCGAGTAATTCGTCGCTTGAATGTTCTTTCGGTTCTTTTTCAAAAGCAAATGGATTATGGAAAATTCCGCGACCAATCATCACACCATCTACTCCATATTTTTCAACGAGTTCTAAACCTGTTTTACGGTCAGGGATATCTCCGTTTATTGTGAGTAACGTATTCGGTGCGATTTCGTCTCGTAATTGTTTAATTTCTGGAATTAGCTCCCAATGTGCGTCAACTTTACTCATCTCTTTACGTGTACGTAAATGGATAGATAAGTTCGCAATATCTTGTTTTAAAATATGCGTTAGCCACGGCTTCCATTCGTCTATTGACGTGTACCCAAGTCTCGTTTTTACACTTACTGGAAGTCCCCCAGCTTTTGCTGCTTCTATTAAATCAGCTGCAACGTCTGGTCGTAAGATTAGACCACTTCCCTTGCCGTCACCAGCGACATTCGGGGCTGGACATCCCATATTTAAATCGATTCCTTTAAATCCTGCTTTAGCCATACCGATACTCATCTCACGGAAGAACTCCGGTTTATCACCCCAAATGTGTGCAACCATTGGTTGTTCATCTTCAGTAAATGTTAAACGACCACGCACACTTTTATTACCTTCAGGGTGACAGTAACTTTCAGAGTTCGTAAACTCTGTAAAATAAACGTCTGGACGAGCCGCTTCTCCAACGACATGTCTAAAGATGACGTCCGTCACATCCTCCATCGGTGCAAGCACAAAAAATGGTTTCGGAAGATCGTTCCAAAAATTCTCTTTCATCTATCGTTCAATTCCTCTCAAACACAGTTAAAATACTAATTATTATAACGTAATATTGTACCCACCAGTTATACCATAAATTTGTCCTGTCGTGTAGCTACTTTCTTCACTGCCTAATAATACATATACTGATGACAGTTCTACTGGTTGACCTGCTCTACCAAGTTGTGACCCTTGTCCAAATGTTGGTATTTTACCTTCAAGTTGCCCACCGTCTAATTGAAGTGGTGTCCAGATTGGACCTGGAGCGACTCCATTTACGCGAATTCCTTTTTCACTAAAGTACTGAGCGAAGTTTACGACTAAGTTTGAAATGGCACCTTTTGTCGCTGCATAATCCAGTAATTGTTTAGATGGATTAAATGACTCAACAGACGTCGTTAAAATAATAGATGCACCAGGTTTTAGATGTTTTTCAGCTTGTTTAATTGCTTCAAACATACTAATAACGTTCACTTGAAATGTGTTTTTTACTTGTTCTATTGATAAATCTTCTAATTTCTCTTGAGCGAATTGCTCTGCTGAGTTTAAAACTAAAACGTCTAATCCACCAAGGGCTTCTACAGCATCTTCTACTACTTTTGCCGCTTCTCCGTCATTACGAAAATCTGCTTTTAAAGTCACAGCTTTTTGACCTAAATTGTTAATGAAATCCTCAACTTCTTTAGCATCTTTTTCTTCACCTGGAAGATATTGAATGGCAACGTCTGCACCTTCTTTAGCATATGCGATTGCTGCCGCACGTCCAATACCTGAATCTCCTCCAGTAATGAGTGTTTTTAACCCTTTCATACGACCGTGTCCTGTATACGTTTCTTCACCAGTATCAGGAACTGGTGTCATTTCAGTTTGTAACGCAGGTCCTTTTTGATTTTGATCTGGAAAATCATTATATTCAAATTTTGTTCTTGGGTTTTGTAAATGTGTCATGAAAAAACTCCTCTTTTAAAATTTACTTATTCTATACCCTATTTTTTTAATTTTAAAAATGTTTCTCGTAGTCTTTCATATCATGTAATATATAATTAATAAAAACTAAAGAGTGAAGCCTATGATATTAAATGTTCAACCGAAAACGCAACTTCTCCCTTTCCCAATGATTATGGGGTGTGAGTCAACAGTTGCATCGATGCTTTTAGAATATAACGGCATCAACTATTCACCAAAAAAACTTGCTGAGCTAATGCCAAAACATGCGGATGATCCAAGAATTGGATATGTGGGGCATCCGAGCTTTTTATATTTTAACGTACATCAAACGATTTTCCCAAGACCGCTCGGTCAATTTTTAAAATCTTTTGATGACAAAATTGTTGTACATTCTAAAATGACGATGAAAGAGATTGAAGACGTACTCGATACGAAGCAACCGATTATTATGCTTCCAACGAATAATTTTAAACGTCCAAAGTATAAGACGTTTCAGTTATCAACAGGATCTTTTAGAACGGTATCAAATATACATGCGATCCTTTTAATCGGATACGATGAACAACACTATTTCTATATCGATCCTATATTATTTCAGTTTAAATTTTTACATTTACCAGCATTATGGCCAAGTAAACGTCAGATTTTTAAAATACGTAAATCGAAATTTTATAAAGGATATGTAAACGGTGAAAACGACGTTGTATACAGGGAGGTCAGTCTACATGAATAAAACATTAAAACACGTCTGGCCAAAATTTAAGTACGTGTTAATATTTGCGATCATTTTAATCGTTACGAATTTACTATTTAAAGAAATTCGAACAATTAACTTTAAAGAAACGATTAAAGAATTTCAAAATCTAGATACGTTAAGCTTTACGGGTATTGCACTCATTGGGATTTTAGCAATTTTTTCTTTATCTCTATATGATTTACTATTACGACGTGCAGCACACATAGATTTACCCGTTCGCACTGTTATTATTATTAGCTTTATCGTTAATGCGCTCAATAACTTAATCGGATTTGGATCGTTAATCGGCAACGGTATTCGTATTATGATGTATCAACCGAAAACTGAAAATAAAAATCTAATTAAATATATATCACTCGTTTTATTATCATTTGTGAGTGGGCTCGGTATTTTTAGTATTTGTGTCATTACAAAAATGATTGATATTTCTCACTATAGTTTAGAGTACAAAGGTGCTCAACTATTAATGTATGCGATGGCTCTTTTTGTTATTGTTTTTATTTTATTCACGATATTGAAACCGATCGGAACAGATCGACTATTTGGTATTAAAGTCGTTTCTATCTCTACAATTGATTGGATTTTAGCAAGTGGAATTTTACTGATTATCTTTAAATTACTGGATGCTGATATGTCATTTAGTTTATTCTTTGCGGTATTTACGATTTCATCGATTATCGGATTACTCAGTATGATTCCGGGTGGATTAGGTGCATTTGATTTAGCATTTATTTCACTTTTAAGTTCACACGGTATTCCGAGCGAAAAAATATTACTTGCATTATTAATCTATCGATTTGTCTATTACATCGTACCGTTTATGATCGCGTTAACACTCATTATGAGTAATTTACCGACGATTATGAGTACATATATTAAAGACAACGATTCTTATACGACACATTTAATACAGTCATACGTTAAACATATACCAAGCGCAGTGACAGCGATTATTTTACTCATCACAGCGTTCGTACATTTAACAGGTAGTGTCATTATCTTATACAACATATCATTTGACCATTCGTCAGTGTCATTCATCATATATACAGTAGTAATCACCGGTGCAATGTTGCTTGTTATATTTTCATACGGAGTGTTTAAACAGTCGTTACGTGGTATGTTGATGGCCCTAATCGGTGCAGTAATGCTATGTGTCGGTGTGTTGTTTACTTACGGAACTGTCGTCAGTGTTATATGGCTTGTCACAATTATCGTCATGCTATTTAACCAGATGAAAAACTGCCGTTACATTATATATCCACTAGAACCAAAGCGATATGGATTATTATTTATGATGTTCGTGTCAGGTTCAGTATATACGTATTTTATTTCACGCATATCTCTTAAAGAATCATTTAAAAGTATAACACTCGTTGAATCTATAACTTTAATGACCGTTGTGCTCGTTGGATTAGCGATTCTTTTATCCGCAATTTTAAAGTCTCGTATTAAACGTGAACTCGGTCAATTACTCGGTCAATGTATTGATAAAAATGATGTTCGTGAGATTTTAAACACATATGGTGGAAACTATTTAAGCCACCTCGCATTTAGCGATGATAAATATATATTTAGTAATGAAACTAAGAACGCCTTTATTATGTTTAGTATCACGAAAGACCGTGCAGTTGTTCTCGGAGATCCTGTTGGAAACGAGGATTCTTTTGAAGACTTATTAATGGAGTTTTACGACACGTATCAACCACTCGGATTGCGCATCGTATTTTATCAGGCACAGGAAAAATATTTGCCGCTCTATCATAATTTCGGTAATGTGTTCTTTAAGCTTGGTGAGGAAGCTGTAATCCCGTTAGATAATTTTACTTTAAGTGGTAAAAAGCAGCGCGCATTCCGTGCGACGATGAATAAATTTGAAAAAGAGGGATACTCTTTTGAAGTCGTAGACACGTTATCTGAAAAAGATTACAACGCATGTTTACGTGTGAGTAATCATTGGCTCGGTGTAAAAAATGAGTTGTCATTTTCTGTCGGTCAATTTGAAAAAGACTATGTAATGGCTGCACCAGTCGGTTTAGTGCGTGACGAAATCTATAACGTCGTCGGATTTTGCACTTTCATGCCTGTCGATGACGAACGACTATCCGTCGATTTAATTCGTTGGAGCCCAAATGTCGACTTACCAATGATGGACGTTTTATACATTAACATGCTACTTTACGCACAAAATCATGGCTATAAATACTTTAATATGGGGATGGCGACATTATCTAACGTCGGATTAAATAAATACGGTTACTTACGAGAAAAATTTGCAGCAATCGCTTATGAAAAACTCGGAGACTACTATAGTTTCAGTGGGTTACGTCATTATAAATCTAAATTTAAACCACATTGGGAGACACGATATTTAGTGTATAAAAAATATGACTCGATATTATTAAATATTATTCGAGTTCTTCAAACAATCCATAAAAAATAATCTCAAGTTCAATTGAACTTGAGATTTTTTATTCATAAATTTATGGGAATTTAGGGAATTGATCAAAGTCTGGTGAACGTTTTTCTTTAAACGCATCGCGACCTTCTTTTGCTTCATCTGTCGTGTAGTAAAGAAGCGTTGCGTCACCAGCGAATTGTTGAAGCCCAGCGAGTCCATCAGTATCAGCGTTCATCGCTGCTTTTAAGAAACGAAGTGCTGTTGGTGAATGTTGCATCATCTCTTCACACCATTTCACTGTTTCGTCTTCTAAATCTTCTAGTGGTACAACTGTGTTTACTAAGCCCATGTCTAACGCTTCTTGTGCGTCATATTGACGGCATAAGAACCAAATTTCACGTGCTTTTTTATGTCCTACAATACGTGCTAAATAACCTGAACCGTAACCAGCATCAAATGAACCTACTTTTGGTCCTGTTTGTCCAAATCTTGCGTTATCCGCAGCAATTGTTAAATCACACACAACGTGAAGTACGTGTCCACCACCAATTGCATATCCAGCAACCATTGCGACAACTGGTTTAGGCGTTACACGAATTAAACGTTGTAAGTCTAATACGTTTAGGCGTGGGATTTGGTCGTCTCCAACGTATCCACCGTGCCCGCGTACTTTTTGGTCTCCACCTGAACAAAACGCTAAGTCACCTTCACCAGTTAAAACAATCACAGAAACGTTCTCGTCATCTCGCGCGCGACTCATCGCGTCGATCATTTCTGAAACAGTTAACGGTGTGAATGCGTTACGCACTTCCGGTCGGTTGATCGTAATTTTAGCGATACCGTTATAAAATTCGTACTTAATTTCTTTATATTCCTTTAATGTTTTCCACTCACGTGTCATTGTTTTCCCTCCGATAAAAATTCGTGGCATAGTTTTACGAATGTCTCTTTATTTTCAAGGTGGACGTTATGGCCACACCCTTTAAATATATGTAAGCGACTATTTTTAAGTTGCTTATTCATATTATCTCCAATTTTAACAAACTTTTCATCTTTTTCACCGGCGATAATTAAAACGTCGTTATCTTTATTTAAATCGTCCCAATAATGTGGCTGAATACCTGTTCCGTATTTACGTAGACTATCTGCCGCTTCAATATTATTTTGACTCAGTCTTTCTTCTCGTTGCAATAAAAAAGATTTTTCATCTAACAGTTTTTGACTTTGAAATAACGGTAACTCTTCCCATTCATCTATAAACGCTTTAAAATCTGTTTCAAGTCGCTCTCTACGTGATTCGTCGATTTTAATACGCGCATGTCGTCGGTCTACTTTACTCATTCCTGGCGACGTGGATTCTAATATAAATTTAGAAAATCGTTCACTATAATTTGCAAGTAGTGACACTGCAACACGCCCGCCCATCGAGTATCCGTACACATGAACATGTTTTAAATGTAATGTATCGATAAGCTGAACAATACTTTTAGCAATATGATTCATATCATAATCAATACCGACACTTTTCGTTTTCCCAAAGCCAGGTAAGTCTATAAGTAAAGTGTTCACATCAGTAAATGCTTTAGCAAGTTTTCTCATAGAACGTAAATCTGATAAAAAACCGTGTAAAATGATTAGCGTTTCGTCGTGACCATGATCATTAAATTCATAATTAAAATTTAACATGTTGAACGAGTGCCTTTACCTTTTGTTTTAAATCATTATGCTGCTTTACGTTATCTTCACGGTCTGTTTTAATTTCAATGAAGTTACGACCTTTTTGATTTAAAATTTCCTCTGTTAAATCATCTACGGATTTAATTAAATGATAATTAAATCCATATAATTTCGCTGCATGTGAAAAGTCTAAATCAAGCGGTGTTCCAAACAATCTCTCGAAGTGTATGTCGTGCTCTTTTTGAGGTAAATAACTAAAAATATTACCGCCATTATTATTAAAACAAATGACTGTGCCGTCTATCTCTTCAAGCTTCGACATGACAAGACCATTAATATCGTGGTTTAATGACACGTCTCCGATAATTAACGTCATCGGCATCTTCGTTCCAACACCAAATGCCGTTGAGACAACACCATCTATACCGTTTGCTCCGCGATTTGCTAATATATTTAATCGATTAAATACATCATACCGTTCAAAGTCACGAATCGGCATACTACTTGAGACGAATAACGTACGATCATTATTAGTTCTTTTAATAATTTCATACATATAGCGTCCTTCGTCGTCATAGTTTTCAATTTCATCATTGATCAACTGCTTAATATCTCTATCGACTTCGTATAGTACATCCACTGAATGATCCGATTCAATGAGTAACGCATCTAACGCTTGTTTAACGTCACCAACATAAGTGACGTCTGGAGTTTTCGGAAATGTTTTAACATCGATAAACTCACTTATTAATATTTGTTTTAAAGACGTCTGTTTTAAAAATTGATTTGTCGATTTGGACGTCACCGCTTCACCGATACGTAATATAAAATCAAACTGTGATTCTAATTCATTACGTTGTTCATCTGTTAAATTCATAAATATTAAGTCATGTGTTGTAACAACACGTGATAACTTCGTGCGCTCACTGACTCTTGGGTCCATTATAAACGTGAGTTGCTTATACTTTTCAAAGTCAATCTTTTCTAAACTACAGTCCGTTTCACCAATAATGACTAATCCATTTCCTAGTAACGGCTCTATATTCGATTCTACAGTAATAGATTCTTGAATGAGTTGTTCTCTAAAAAAGAAATCTGTTCGATTTATATTTGGCATTAACGGTTCACGAACCGGAATATTAATGTGTACAGGACCTTTTAAAATCCCGTCAAAATACTGACTCGCTTGAAGTACACGATCTTCAACGTGAGACATATTATATTCACTTTCGTCAGCAATCGGAAGTTCTGTTTCAAATTTTACATAGTTCGAAAACATATTCGTTTGTTTAATCGCTTGTGGTGCGCCGACATCTCTTAATTCATGTGGGCGGTCTGACGTTAAAACGACTAACGGAATGTGCATTAACCCCGCTTCAGACACACTCGGTACGTAGTTTGCTGCTGCTGTTCCAGAAGTACATAGTATGCCGACTGGTTGTTTTGATGCTTTACTTAACCCGAGCGCAAAAAAACCTGCACCACGTTCGTCTGGGTGAATATATGTTTTAATATGTGGATGACATTCACATGCGATCGCAATTGGTGTCGAACGAGATCCTGGACTAATGACGATTTCTGTCATCCCTTTACTGTATAACGCGTCGACTAACGTAAAAATTTGTTCAGTTAAGGCTTCTTGATGATTCATTCTAGCGCCTCCAATACATCTAACATCGGTCTAAATTTCGTTCTAGTCTCTTCGTATTCAGATTCTCCTATAGATCCTTTCACAATTCCAGCTCCAGCATAAAGCGTCGCACTTTTACCTGTAATGCGCATCGAGCGCAGTGCTACTGCAAACTCAGCTTCGTTAGACTTTGAAATGACGCCAATAGGTGCTGCGTATAATCCACGCGTAAAGTATTCTTTTTCCTTTATATATTCTAACGCACGATCCTTTGGTAACCCTCCGACAGCAGGCGTTGGATGCAAGGCGTGTAAGACGTCGAACAAGTTGCTTTCCTTATTAAGTGTCGCTTCGATTGGTGTATATAAATGATAAATAAATTTATTTTCTAATATACGCGTATCGTCATAATAAACTGAACTTGTATAAGTTTTTAAATCTTCGACGATTGAATCCCTGACGACGATATGTTCAAAGTGGTTTTTTTCATCGTTTAAGAAATCTTTTTTATTTTGTTCGTTTACCGTGTCGTCATCTTCTCTACGAATCGATCCAGCGATTGCGTGCGTCGAGAGTTTTTCATCTTTTAAGTAAAATAGCTTCTCTGGTGTTTTAGAAACGAACGTCGACGTCCCACGTTCATAAAATATCTTGAAAGTATCTGACTCTACTTTTAAACGGTTAATTAAAAAATTTGAATCAATTTCATTTTCAAATCGAATAAGTAATTCTCTTGATAAAACGACTTTTTCAAAGTCATCATCTAAAATGTCCACTGTATTGTCAACAAGTGCTTTCCAAGCTTTTGGATAAATTTCATGATGGCTCGATATTTCTGGAAATCTGAAGCGAGGCTCTGCCACTTCGATTCCACGCAACGTATTCACGATTAATTCAGCTAAATTTTCTGTTTGAAGGTCTTCTTTCTTTAAAATAAGAAACGCTTCCTGATTGAGTAAATCAAATTGCCATGATGCAAGGATAAACTCGACCATTTTAAAATCGATCCATTCATCAGTCGTTTTTTTATCGTCAAAACGTGTGCCACCAAATAAGTGGATATCCCCGACTAATCCATCATTTAATTTAACATGTTGAATATTATTAAATAGGCCATTTTTTTGAGTGTTTAAAATGTCCGCATTAAATTGTTTACGATTAATTGAATCGATATAGTCAACACCTATTACGTTAATATCCGCTTCACGTGATTTAAACCAGTATCTTTCGCCTTTTTTATGATTAAAGTGCATAAAGATTTTGGACGGCGTTATATCGAAATCTTTCGTACTAAAATGTAATGCCAAATATGATGTGTTTGAATCTATACCAATCTCATCAATAAGTGATTGCGAGGACTCAATATGCATTATACTCACATTCCTTTAATATAATTACTTTATATTTTATCATCTTTCCAAAAAACTGTGTACATAGTTCGCCATAAAGTATGATAGAATGTTGTACAGTTATCTTTAAAAGGAGATTTAAAATGCAACATGCAGATGTTCTTACCGGATACAAAAAATATATTAGTTTAACACGTCCTCATACATTGACCGCGGGATTTGTCCCTGTGTTTGTTGGGACAGCGGCAGTACTTCCATTTGGAAATGTAAACTTTTTAATGTTTTTCTTAATGTTAACTGCGACAATTTTAATTCAATCCGCAACAAATATGTTTAACGAGTACTACGATTTTAAACGTGGACTCGATAGTGCAGATTCTGTTGGAATCGCCGGTGCCATCGTACGAAATGGTATTACACCGAGACGTGTGTTAACTTTCGCACTTACATTTTACTTTATTGCAGCGATTATTGGATTATACATTGCATACGAAACTTCTTGGTGGTTACTCGTCATTGGTGGTATATCGATGGCTGTAGGATACTTATATACAGGCGGGCCAATCCCTATTTCTTGGACACCTTTTGGTGAAGTATTTTCAGGAGTATTTATGGGACCTGTTATTATTCTTATTACGTTTTACATCCATTTACAAGAATTACATATGTTTCCATTCGTATTATCTTTACCAATTATGATTACAATCGGCTTGTTAAATATGTTTAACAACATTCGTGATCGCGTAAAAGATGCACAAAGTGGACGACGTACATTCGTCATTCTCGTAGGTAAAGATACGGCTACTCAAGTCGTTAACTTTTTACTAATACTATGTTTTGCATTCGCAATTATTATGGCTTTTACAAATTTATGGCCATCATTATTTTTACTTTTACCGTTACTTTCATTTAAATTGTATAAAAAAACAATGCAGCTTTTAAGAGACGGAGATTCACCAGTAGAGCTCATTCCAGCGATGGCTGCGATGGGCAAATTCAACACGATTTACGGTTTATTACTGTCAATAGGCGTATTATTATACGGTTTATTTATACATTAACCATTTACTGAAAATAGCTATAAATTTAATTTGTTCTCATATATACTTAAACTATTCACACAATTTGGAGGGCATAATAATGAGTTTTAAACACTTTTTAGTTGCAGGTGCAGCTTCTACATTACTACTTACTGCTTGTAACACTGATGATAACAAAACAAGCGAAAAAGAGAATGGTACAGAAGAAACTGCAACGACAGAATCAAACGAATCAGTAGTTAAAGACGTTGACGTAAGCGAAAACGACTTAAACGAAGCGATTGAATATGATGGAGAATATGGTAAATACGTAATTACACGTATCGATACTATCGATATCGAACCATCAGATGAAGAAAAAGAAGCAGATGAAAATGCTACAGCTAAGAAAGCTGTCGTCATCGAATATGAATTCACAAACAAGTCATCAATCCCTACTGCAGGAAACGAAGCATTTGCTTTAGACCTTGCGGTACGTCAGTTCTCAGAAACTGGGATGATTGCAACAGATAACTTAACATTAGATATTCCAGAAAATAGTGAATATCACGCACTTGTCAACGACTCTACAAAAACACTTCAAACAGATGAATCTACTAAAGCAGTAGTTGCATATGGTCCAGTAGATCCAGACGAAAACGAAGTGAAAGTTCAGTCTCGCGAAGACGAGTCATTACTTGATCTTGTTTTAAAATTTAAATAATAACTTTTTACAACAGTATGCTGATGATGTGCTACCCAAAAGTTGGACTTTTGGAATTAAGCAGATTGTAAGGTATGTTTCCTGAATTCTTCAGGAGACATGCCTTTTAATTTTAGCTTAATTCTATCTTTATTATAGTATCTAATATATTCATGTACTGCGATCTCTAATGCTTCATATGTCTTGAATACTTCTCCTTTTACTTCAATATCTTCTCTTGATGGGTTTGTATCTTATCAATAGTAAATTATGAAAAAAATGGTTTAAATCAATGTTCTTACTTTAAGTACATGTGTTTAACGTAAATGATAATTAGTTAAATATAAAAAGGTTATCCCAATCAATAGGATAACCTCTTTATACTTTACTTTATGATTTGGATTCGCCACTTCAAAGAAGAAATGAAATCAGAGCATTGAATGTTCCATTTTCAAACAATATATAAATACCTAGCCCAATGAATACAATTGGTACAATCCAACGTTCATATTTCTCAATTGTTTCCGATATAAAATCGAAGGAAGCTAGACGGTAACTGACATAGCACAAAACTCCAACCATAATAAGAAAGACAATAGTGACAATAAAGATTTCAGACATATTTAAGGTCGTGAAGTACGGTATATAAATGGAAAAGTCATCCGCACTGGAAGCCAATACGATGAAAGTCATCGTCAAAAATAACTGATTAAATTTTCCAGAGGAGAATAAGGATAAAATGCTACTTTCATCTTCATCCTCTTCTCCTTTAATCCATATTTTCACGCCTAGGTAAAGTGGTAAAAGCCCAAGTAGTCCGATAACCCATTGCTGAGGAATTAAATTTACAATCCCCTGTGCAACTAAAAGACTTGCTCCTATCACAATTGCAGTCCCTATATATTGTCCTATCCAAATATGTTTTACCTGACCTTTTTTTACTTGCGAAAACAAAAGAATTAATATGACGAGATAATCAATTCCTGTTGCTACATATACCGCAGTAGCCGTCAGTATCGTCGCGACAATTTTATCATCTCCAATATTTTAGGGATAGGACTTTTCTTCAAAATGAAAAGTCCTTCCGTAAATTGCACACATATAGTACCTATTTATCCTTCACTCTCATCAGTCGCAAACTATTTAATGCTACCAAAATAGTGGCTCCCATATCGGCAAGAATCGCAATCCAAAGGGTTAGCCAGCCTGGAATAACCAATAGTAAGGCAATTATCTTAATTCCGATGGCAAACGTGATGTTCGCTTTGATGATATTTAGCGTTTTCCTGCTAAGTCTTACTGCAAATGGAAGCTTACTTAAATCATCTCCCATTAATGCAATATCAGCTGTCTCGATGGCAGTATCTGTTCCAGAACCGCCCATTGCAATGCCAACAGTGGATGCAGCAAGTGCAGGAGCATCATTGACGCCATCGCCAATCATAGCTACATTACCATGCTCGGCTTTCATTTTTTTAATATAGTCCAACTTATCCTGTGGCATCAATTCGGACTGAATATCAGAAACGCCTACATGAGCACCGATTGCTTCTGCGGTACCTTGATTATCACCTGTCAGCATAATTGTTTGCTTGATTCCTAACTGATGAAGTTTTTGAATCACATTTTTACTTGTTTCGCGGACCTCATCTGCTACAGCAATCACGCCGAGGATTGTTTGGTCCGTTCCAATAATCATGGCCGTTTTCCCTTGGTTTTGTAAAACTTTCACTTTATTTTCAAACTCAAGGCTAAAATCGGAAACATTTAATTCTTTAAAAAGCCTTGGACTGCCAATATAATAGGTTGTTCCATCTATATTCCCTTGAATGCCCCGACCTGTAATAGAAGTGAAGTCTTCCACTCTAACATCGGAATAAGTAATATTATCTTGCTCTGCTTTCTTCATTATTGCTGAAGCAAGTGGATGTTGTGATCGATATTCTAAAGCTGTAATAATGGAAAACAGCTCTTTTTCTTCCACTTGATCATTTAACACTTTAAAATCTGTTACCACTGGTACACCTTTTGTCAGTGTTCCTGTTTTATCAAATGCGATTGCCTTAATGGCTCCTAATTCCTCTAGATAGACACCGCCTTTAATCAACACACCTTTTTTAGCTGCATTTCCAATTGCCGAGACAATCGAGATTGGAGTAGAAATAACTAATGCACACGGACATCCAACTACAAGTATCGCTAATCCTTGATAAACCCAAGTATCCCAACTTCCACCAAAGAATAAAGGTGGAACGACTGCAACGAGCGCCGCAATAACCATAATGATCGGAGTATAATATTTCGCAAATTTATCTACGAATGCTTGCGCTGGAGCGCGCTCCCCTTGTGCTTCCTCAACCAGATGAATAATCTTGGAGATGGTTGTATCCTCTACGTATTTGGTGATTTTTACTTCAAGTAGTCCCTCTTCGTTAAGCGTACCTGCAAATACTTCATCATCTACCGTTTTGGCAACAGGGACAGATTCTCCTGTTATAGCAGCCTGGTTGACAGCCGACACCCCATTTATAATGATCCCATCCATGGCAATTTTCTCCCCTGGTTTGACGATCATAATATCACCCACGGCGATATCGTCCACATGGATCATTATTTCCTGACCATTCCGCCTAACAAGTGCTTCTTTTGGAGCAATATCCATCAATGAACGAATGGACTGTCTTGCTCTATCCATAGAAAAACGTTCAAGTGCTTCACTGATTGCAAAGAGAATGACAACAATGGATGCCTCTGCCCATTCACCAATGATGGCAGCTCCAATAACTGCAACGGTCATAAGGGTTTTCATGTCGAAATCAAAGCGTATCAAATTTTGAAAACCAACTTTAAATAGTGAATATCCGCCAATTACAATCGAACTTACAAATAACATGGAAGTTACAAGGTTATCTTCTCCATTTACAAAGTGAGAAAGGTAACCAAAAGCAATCATTAATGTGGCAAACAGCAATGTGCTGTGCTTTTTATAAAACGGTATTTTCTCTTCTTTAAGAGCCTTAGTGTCTTCTTTGACCGCTTGTATCGATGGATTCGCCAGTTTTTCAGGAATTACCTTAAGATTCTCGAAAGCACCTGCTTTTTCAAGCTCTTCAACCGATGCATTTCCATATACATCAATTTTGGAAGCTCCGAAATTGACTTTAGCATCATGCACCCCTGGTAGTTCTTTTACATTTTTTTCAAACTTCCCAGCACAGTTTGCGCAAGAAAATCCCTCCACACGGTAAACATTTTTATCTTCTGTTACCACTGGTTCGACCCGTCTTCTAGTCTTCTCTGGTGCCACTTTAAGATTCTCGAAAGCACCAGCCTTTTCCAGATCTTCAACAGTTGCACTGCCAAAGACATCAATTTTGGAAGCTCCGAAATTGACTTTCGCATCATGCACCCCTGGTAGTTCTTTTACATTTTTTTCAAACTTCCCAGCACAATTCGCACACGAGAAACCCTCCACACGGTAAACCTGTTTATCTTCTGTTAATGTTTTTGTTGAACTATCCAATACTAGCAACCTCCCTTTGATGCAAGAAAGCTTTTTCTACAAGCTGTTTAACATGCTCATCATCTAGTGAATAATAGACTAATTTTCCTTCTTTACGGTATGTTGCTATACCTAAATTTTTCAACAATCTTAAATGATAGGATGCCGTAGCCGTTGAAGATTCAATGATATTCGCTACATCACAAACACATAACTCTCCCTCTAAAGATAAAACATAAGCAATTTTAACCCTTGTATCATCTGACAGAGTCTTAAAAACTTTCGCTACATCCATAGGATTCTGTTTAGCAAGCTCTTTTTTAGCCCTGTTTACCTTATCTTCGTGAATACAGGTAACTTCACACATATCTTTTGTCATAATTATCCTCCTTATTCAAATGACTATTTGTTTGATGATTATAATATATCATACCATAAACAAATAGTCAAATGATTGTTTGAATGATATATAATTAATATTAAAAAGGATTGATTTCTAATGTTAGAAACCAATCCTTTCGGAGATTTTAACCAAATTTTAAAGTATCTTAAACATAACTGCCCTGTTAGTTTAAGTACATTTCTTCACAATTCATTTATAGATTAACTTTTAACTATTCATTATTGTACAATTCTCCATATAATTTCTGAATTTGATTTTTTAATTTTTTATTTTCCTCCTCTAATTCCTTAACTCTTGTTTTTAAAGTCTTAACAAGAACCCCTTCAGATCGAGAGCTTTTCTCAGATTTTGATACTATATTTGATGTTATTTAACGTTTACGAAGGGATTCGATTCTTTGCCTAATATCTTGTTCTTTATAAAGACATGATTTAGAAACTTTGGCTTCCTTTGCTATTGAATTAAAATTAATAGCTTTACCTTCAATCGAAAATTTAGAAATCGCTTTGTCTACTTTTTACCTTGTCTTTTGTGATTTCTGCTTCGCAAAACGTACAATTTCTGTTGTATTTCTAACTTGTTTATCCATTGATAATAACCCCGTCAAACTTTCAATGATTTGTTCTAAACGCTCTTTAACACGGCTATTAGTCTCTATTTGTCTTTGCCATTGTTTATCCTTTGCTATGGTTAATAACTCTTCTGTACGCTCTAACTGTTCTTCGTGCTGTGGTAAGAATTGCTTACTGGTACAGAAGTGAGTGCAATCTAAGCATGCATTCGCATGTGGACAACCACCTGATATTACTGGCAATCTACAATAACCATTTGGAAGCACTTGTGCATTTATATTTTTCTTGAACCATTGAAGCTCTACATCATCTGAAGCTCTACATCATCGACTTCACTATCATCATCTAGATTGAGCACATCTCCTCCTAAACTACTTTAACTACTATTATTTATTATACTATGTTTAATGGGTCTCCACTTGGATGATTATGTACACATACTATCGCAGTACATGAAGTAAGCAATGCCCGGTTAAATATTTCTTTTGGACTTACTAAAGTTGAATCAACAGTTCCTTTAAATAATGTTTCTTCATAAAGTACCTTATATTTAGTGCTTAAAAATAGAACATGTTTTAATTTCATTAATATGGTTATATAAATAGTAAGAATATTTAGAAATGAGTGTTAATATGTTTACATTAATTAAAAACGCAGATTTATTTACTCCAAAGTCATTAGGCAAAAAAGATATTTTATTTACTCAACATAAAATTTTAAAAATTGACGATCATATCGATGTCACAGATCTTCAAAAAATGTTTACTGTTAAAGTCATCGAGGCTAATAATAACTACGTCGTTCCTGGTTTTATTGACCCACATATCCACTTACTCGGTGGTGGCGGTGAAGGTGGTTTCCATAAGCGTACACCTGAAGTTCAACTCAGTGACCTTATAAAAAGTGGTTTAACAACTGTCGTTGGACTACTCGGAACTGACGGCACGACGAGACATGTTTCATCCCTACTCGCTAAAGCGCGCGGATTAGAAAAAGAAGGTGTCACTACTTTCATTTACACAGGAAATTATGACGTACCTACACCGACAATTACAGGGAACGTTAAAGACGATATTATTTTAATCGATAAAATCATCGGTACTGCTGAAATTGCAATAGCCGATTCACGATCAGGTCAACCGAGTACGCATGAACTCGCAAAAATTATTGGAGATTCTCGTGTTGGCGGATTAATAAGTGGTAAAGTTGGTGTTACACATTTCCATACTGGGCCGGGGAAAGCTTATTTATCACAATTACATGAGGTACTCGATGAGTACGAATTACCTGCTTCAAAGTTATATGCAACACATATTAATAGAAGTAAAGAGTTAATGAACGACGCCATTACTCTCGGTAAAAAAGGGGCATTTGTTGACATTACATGTGATTATGATGAGGCATTTGGATGGGTCAAATATTACAAAGAAAATAATGGAGATTTATCACAACTGACGTTATCTACTGACGGTAATGGAAGCTTACCTAAATTTGATGACGACGGTAATCTACTCGGCTTAGACGTCGCACCTACTGATACTATTTTAGAGACAGTGAAAAGAGTCGTACAACATCATATTCTTTCATTAGAAGAAGTTTTATGTTTAGTGACAACTAACACATCTAGAGCTTTAGAACTAGAACATAAAGGAAATATCGCGAAAGACTATGACGCAGATATTTTAATTATTGATAAAGACACATTTAAACTTACAGAAGTATTTATGAGAGGTAGACAGATGATGTCACGTGGTGCTGTCATTGTAAAAGGAACGTTTGAATAATTAAATTAAAAATAGAGATGTTAAATAACATCTCTATTTTTTCTGCATTTAATTCACCTTAAAACATCGCAGTACGCTTCGTTAAAATAAATTTCGTACCTGTGACGTCATGCGCGATTTCTCCACCTTCAATGTAGATTTTAACTGATCGCGCTTTATGTACATGGTTGTTAAAGTCACGATATCTAATTAAAATTCTCGCATTAAACGCTGTTCTTTCTTCGATATAAACGTTTAGTTTAATTACGTCATGCTCTATAACCCCTCGTGAATCCACTGCTGGTGTCCCATATTCATAATCTGTCGTAAAATCATAACCTTCAATTGTAAAATCCTCAAAATGAAACGGATTTGCATTGTTGTTTATAATTCTAAACTGCAGAACAAGACGGTTTTGATCGTTTTTAAATGTCTTTACTTCATCGATTTCCAAATAAGGTTGAGTAAGTAACACTTGAGACTTGCCACGAACTCTAAATGCTAAAATTGCTGTCGTAATAGCAATGACTGCAATTATAATCGATAAAATACTAATGACGTCTAGACTTATATCCATATAATCACCACTCTCTTAATTATAATAATAACAAAAAAAGCATGTTTTCACGAAGAAAACATGCTTGATTTATTAAATATTATAGGTAAGCACCACATGTAGGCCATGGTTGTGCACCGCGTTGAGCATATAACATTTGTGCACGCATTGTTTGTTCTTCAGCAGATGCTTGAGAAGCAACTCCTGTACCACCTACTGATGCCCATGTACCAGCGTCAAATTGGTATAATCCATGGTAAGTTCCTGAAGCATCTACGATGTTCGGGTTACCACCTGATTCACACATTGCAAGAGCAGCCCAGTTTAAACCATCGTTTGATGATGGAGCTGATGCTTTTGGAGCACTGTACGAATAGTTTGGTTCGTTATATGAGTAGCTTGGTGCTTCATACGTTTCGTAAGAAGAATAGTTCTCTACTACTGGAGCACTTGCTACATATGATTCGTTGTTGTTAAATGAGTTATCAAAATCAGAGAAATCCGAACCAACTGGTGCGTATTTCCATACCCATCTTTCTCCATCTGATTTGAATTTGAAAGTTGTACCTTCAAGATCAAATGAGATTTCGTAAGCTCCTTCTTGAACTGGTGCTTCGTTTAATTTTTCTGGATTATTGATTGCAAGTTTTGCAAGTTTTGCTTCATCAACATTAACTTCTGACGCATTTGCTTGAACTCCTGCTAATGATGATAAGCTTAAACCAACTGCTAAACCTGTTGTTAAAATTGTTTTCTTCACTATGAAATCCTCCTAAAAAATGTAGAATCATTTCTTTCACTGTACATACTATAGCACGTCTAAATATTACTGTGGTTACAGCAATATTAAGAATCACGCCCATATTTGACAGGATAATTACATAGTATTTCATTACTCAGATACGATTAACCAAAAAAATCACTCCAAGACCTATTTCTATAAGGTTTGAAGTGATTGTGTCAGGCGTGTAACAGATTGTAACAATCGTCATTAAACACCTCTTTGATTATCATAAATTAGTGCGTGAAGTTGAGGTAATGGCTTAAAATCATTAGCTTCAGGATCGTTTAGCACCATTTCCCATAACTCTTTTAAATCGTTTAATAGACGGCGACTTATATCGCCACCTTCATAAGGGTCCGGATTCCCAACACTCACATAAAAATTTCGATTATAATTTTTATATCTATTATATACGTATTTCGCATAGTCAAAATCTTCTTCATTAAATATAACGACTTTTAAGCTGAAATTGACAGCCGCTTCATCTAGTTTATTTAATATATCATCGAGAATCTTAAAATCTGTTTCCATTTTAGAAGATGGTGGTTTCGGAGAAATTGTTAAATCATCTATTTTTAAAAACCATTCTTGGTAAATAGAACCTTGAGTCTCTAATCCGACTTTCACCTCATCATTATGGAGCATATCAATTAGATCATTCATCGGTTTATTAATAAGTGCAGGATTTCCTCCTGTAATCGTCACATGATTAAAATTTCTTCTATTATCTACGTAGCCTATTTCTTGAATTTTATTATAGACGTCTTCTGCTGAAAGTACGTTCGCCTTTTCTTCACCATTCCACGTAAAGGCACTGTCACACCACGCGCATGAATAATCACATCCACCAGTACGAACAAACATCGTCTTTCGACCAATGACCATACCTTCTCCTTGTATAGTCGGTCCAAAAATTTCCATAATAGGCATTTTCTTTTGTTGTCTCATTAGCGTAACTCCCTGTATCTCGCCCATGTTTTTGGCGTTTCTGATACTGCAACTTCTACAACGTTATCCATATTTAACTCATTTTTGATTTTTTCATAGAAGAATTTTGCGATATTCTCAGAAGTTGTTTTAAAATCAAACACGTCATTTAAATGTCTGTGATCGAGATTTTCATCTATAAATACTTTAATTGGCTTTAATAAACTAAAATCTGTAACAAAACCATCATCATTGAGTTCGTCTGAGCCTAAAGTCACTTTAACGATATAATTATGACCGTGCAGTCTTTTGCATTGATGTCCTTCTGGTAAGTAATCTAATTGATGACTCGCACTAAAATGAAACTCTTTTGTTATTTCATAATTGTAAAACATATTCGTACTCCTTGTATAAACTCGTTATATACATTGTATCATTTAAAAAAGACAAAAAAAATACGGCAGTTATTTTCATAACTGCCACCAGTTAGTCACCAAACTGGTTAAATCCCTTATATAATAAGGTTTATGTACGGGCACGGAGAGATTCGAACCCTCGCGCCGGAATGAACCGACCTACACCCTTAGCAGGGGCGCCTCTTCAGCCACTTGAGTACGTGCCCAAAATAAAAATGGCTCCGCAGGTAAGATTCGAACTTACGACCGATCGGTTAACAGCCGATAGCTCTACCACTGAGCTACTGCGGAATATTTAATTAATCAACATGTTCTATTATAGCAACTCTGTAAAATATTTCAATGATATTTTATAAAAAAATATGAATTAAATAAAAAAGCAACGCAGATTTTATTTTCTGCATTGCTTAAAAATTTATTAGTTTTGCGAACAACTTCGAAATGAAAATGTAATCGGGGGGCGATTTGTTCATTTCATGATTTTATAATAGCACCCCTTTAAAAATAAAACAAGCCTAATTGAGAAAATAATTCGTTTTTCTCAATTAGACGTTCATAATTTAGACATAATTAGAAAGTTATTGCTTATCTCCACATACCGACTTTCTTTCTTTTCGCTTCTTCTTCTGCTTGACGCATTTTATTTTCGTACGTTGTATTTGGCGGATATACGTACTTCACTTCTGCAAGCCCTTCTTTTACAAGTTGTTCGTTGACCATTATGTCATCCGCAAATACATATACTAAATATCTACCATAATTATCTGTTTGTGACTGATCAAACATAACATATATATGTTCTGCATTATTAAGTAAATCCTCTACTCTATGTAACGCTTCTTTTGCGAATGGCTCGTCTTTCTCACCAGATTTTCTGCCGATTTCAGGAGTATCAATTAGTAAATATCTAAAGGAATAACTTTCATCATTAAAGTAAAATCGAGTCGTATCTCCATCTATATGAAAATCAACTGTCACTTCGTATTTTACGAGACTTTCAGCATCATTTATATCTACACCAGTTTCGACAATTTTTGGATTCTCACTGACGAAATATAATACTATTAAAAACAGAAAGACAATCAGTAAACCAGGTAAACTTAATTTGCGAAACTTTTTAAAAGGATCTTTACCTGGTTTATATAGGTCGTTCACGTTAAATTTCTTGTTCATAAAACCATCCTTCATTTATGCTATTACAATTATACAAGAAATTATATAGAGATACATTTTATTTTTTAAAATTAATAAAAAGCTCTTGTAATTATTCGTTTCATTGTGTAGAATACTATCTAGACGTTAAAAATTCATATTAACGCGGGATGGAGCAGTTGGTAGCTCGTCGGGCTCATAACCCGGAGGTCAGTGGTTCAAATCCACTTCCCGCAATTTTTTAATGAGGTCCCGTGGTGTAGCGGTTAACATGCCTGCCTGTCACGCAGGAGATCGCGGGTTCGATTCCCGTCGGGACCGCCATTTATATATTTAAGGTTCTGTAGCTCAGTTGGTAGAGCATCTGACTGAAGATCAGAGTGTCGGCGGTTCGATTCCGTCCAGAACCACCATGGCGATTGTGGCGAAGTGGTTAACGCACCGGATTGTGGCTCCGGCATTCGTGGGTTCGATTCCCATCAGTCGCCCTTCATTAGCGGGTGTAGTTTAGTGGTAAAACCTCAGACTTCCAATCTGATGTCGGGAGTTCGATTCTCCTCACCCGCTCCATTATTATTCCGCAGTAGCTCAGTGGTAGAGCTATCGGCTGTTAACCGATCGGTCGTAAGTTCGAATCTTACCTGCGGAGCTTTTATGGCCCCTTGGTCAAGCGGTTAAGACACCGCCCTTTCACGGCGGTAACACGGGTTCGAGTCCCGTAGGGGTCATTCTTAAAGGTTGTTCATTCGAACAGCCTTTTATTTTTATAATTTAATAAGTTTGGGTAGGTGGCCGAGCGGCTGAAGGCGCACGCCTGGAACGCGTGTAAACGGCAACCCCGTTTCAAGGGTTCAAATCCCTTTCTACCCGCTAATTAGACGAGTACTGATTTTAGTACTCGTCTTTTTTAATTGTGAGGATGTCGTGTCGGTGGCGTGCGGTTTTTCATCTTCTTATTTACAATTTTTACTCTTTTCAGCTGGAATTTGTTAGATATATCCAGATAATTAACAAAAACTGTGTCGGCGAGTCAAAATTTGTTAATTATAAAAATATATTTAACAAAAACCCGTCAGATTTTTGAAAATCTGTTAATTATATCCGGATATCTAACAGAATCACGAAATTTTTGTTAAATATAATTTAGAGAAAGTTACTTATCACTCAATAAGATGAAAAACACTCTAACATTCCGATCGAACAAATACTTTTACCTTCTTATTTACAAAAACCATTCTAATCAATCCAAGCATCACTAAAAAGATTTAAAAAACACCTCCTAACGTTCGGTTAGTAGGTGTTTTATCGTTTTATGCTTCACAGTTGATACAAATTTTGCTTAAGTTAAATTGCTGTGCTGCGTTTGTACCGTGTTGATAGTATAGTGATTTGATACCATTCGCCCAAGCGAATAAGTGCAGTTCGTTTAATTCTTCTGCTGTAATGTGACTTGGGTTTACCATGATGTTTAATGATTGACCTTGGTCGATGAATTGTTGTCTTGTTGATGCTTGTTCAATGACGTTGTATTGGTTTAATTCACCAAACGTTTTAAATACTTCTTTTTCTTTTGTTGATAAAAAGTCTAAGTGCTGAACTGATCCGTCGTTGTCACGGATTGACTTTAGAATCTCTTCAGTGTTTTTGCCTTTTTCTTCTAATAATTCTCTTAAGTACGGGTTAATCATTGTCTTTTTAACTTTTGCAGTGTCGACTACGAAGTAGTTTGACATGAATGGTTCAATCGATTTTGAAACTTGACCTAAAATGAATGAACTTGACGTTGTTGGTGCGACCGCAAGTAGCGTGGCGTTACGTCTACCGTATCCTTTAAGAACTGCTGGTTCACCGAATTTTTCTGCGAGTTCTTCACTTGCTTTATACGCACGCTTTCTCATGAGTGAGAAGATTTGTGAGTTAATTTTGTTTGCTTCAATACTTTCAAATGGAATCATGTTCGCTTGTAAATATGAATGCCATCCGAGTACTCCGAGTCCTAATGCACGGTTTTCAACCGCGAATTTATATGCGCGTTTCATATGTTTAAATGCTTCACGGAGTTCCGCGTCTTCAGAATCTCTCATTGATTCTAAGTCAGCAATAAATTCACTCATAACTGCGTCTAAGAAGTAGATCATCGTTTCTACTGCATCTGTATCTTTCCAATCGTCATAACGTTCAATATTCATTGAAGATAAATTACATACGAATGACCAATCCTCTTTATTTGGCAGCATAATTTCTGAACAAAGGTTTGAGTTGTTAATTGTTAACCCTTTGTGTTTATAAACATCTACTGTGTCGTTGTTTGCATTGTCATGGAAGAAAATATACGGATAACCCATTTGAACACGTCTTGATAAAAGTTTCGCCCAAACGTCACGCTTTTCTTCATCTCCACGAATCATTTCTTCGAGCCATTTGTCTGTCACTGAAACTCCGTGAGTTAACGTTTGAATTGGGTTCCCTTCTGTACCAATATCTAAAAACTCATGGATATCCCCGTGTTCGATTGGTAAATACGGACTGAAGCGACCACGACGAACAGAACCTTGACTGATCGTGTCAGTGACTTGTTCGAATAGTTTCATAAAGTGAACGGATCCACTCGTATGTCCGTTATCAGTAATTTCAGATCCACGTGGACGAATTTTACCGAAGTATCCACTCGTTCCTCCACCGTATTTACTCATTAATGCAACTTCACTTGCTGTGTCCATAATTGACGGCACGTTGTCTTCAATATATGAACCGAAGCAGCTAATTGATAATGCACGTTTTTTACCAAAGTTCGACCACACTGGGCTTGAAAGTGAATAAAAACCTCTACCCATGTAGTCGTAAAATTTATCTGAAAATCCATCTATTCCTAAAATTTCTTCTGCTTTATTAGCAATATCTCTAATTCTTTGTTCAGGTGTTTCGCCTTCTGATAAATACCCGCGTTCTAAGAAGACGCGAGAATCTTCGTTAAGCCAATAAAATGGTTGTTTAGCCAATTGAAATCCTCCTAATTGTTTACTTCAAATCGTTTACGTTGAGCATTCTAAGTCTGATTGTTTGGTTTACCTCTTGTTTTGTCTTACCTTCTAAATCAGATTTTGGTGAGAAAATCGTGTCTCCACTTACTGATTGACTAAACTTCGTGTAGTTTACACTACGTTTGTGAAGGAAGTCTGTGAGTTTTGTACCGATAACTTCATCGTCAAACCAAGATGTCTCAGCGACGAGTTTTTCATCGACATCAAATAATTTTTCATATCCTACTGATACAAGTGAATTATTTAAACGTTGTTTAACGAATTCTTTAACGACGTTACTTGACATAAACTCAAGTTCACCTTCGCCTAAGATCCAGTCGATTACTTTTTCTTCTGACTCATATGCTTCACGGCACGCTTTGTACACCGCTTCTTCCATATCCTCATCGAACCAATCTGGTTGTTCCTCGCGAATTGTATTTACAATGTCGATACCGAACATACCGTGGATCTGCTCTTCTTTAGAAGTCGCTTCGATAACGTTTGATAATCCTTTAAACATATTTCTATGCTTGTTAAATGACATCATAATTAAGAACTGACTAAATAATGACACGTGCTCAGTAAATAGTGAGAATAAAATCATCGATAAGATATACTCTCTATCATCTTCACTTCTCGCGTATTGAACCATACGTGTTAAATAATCGACACGTTGTTTTAACGCTGGAATGTCTTTGATTTTACTAAATTCATTATTCAGCCCTAAAATTTCGAGTAAATGACTGTACGCATCTGCGTGACGAACTTCTGATTCACTAAAGCTTGCACCAACCGCACCGATCTCGTACTTCGGCATACGGTGATAAAGATCTCCCCAGAACGTTTTTACTGCAACTTCAACTTGGGAAATCGCAAGCATCGAACGTGTCACTGCAGTCTTCTCGTGAGGTAACGCCCCTTGCATATAGTCTTGAATATCTGATGTATAGTTAAACTCTGTATGAATCCAGTAAGAGTGTCGAATCGCATCGACATACTGATATAATTCAGGGTATTCAAACGGCTTCATTTCCGCTCTTCTCTCAAAAATATCGCGCTTTCTCTTTTGCTTTTGACGGTCTCTATAAATGATGTACGCACGTGCTGTATCTTTGTAATCACTTTTCAGTAAAACGTCCTCTACGACGTCTTGAATATATTCAACTGTAATAATATCTTCGCTTTTTTCTAGCACTTTAACAACTTGATCCGTTAAGTCATCAATCTTTTCAGCCATACCTGGTTCACCAGTTGCTTTATTCGCTTTAGACATTGCAACGGAAATCTTATTCTTATCGAAATTCACAATTTCGCCACTACGTTTTCTAATTTGTGTAATCAAAACTTCGACCTCATTTCTTTATCTTTCGATTATTCATTCTAACACTAACACGATAAAAATGGAATGACTTTTTACTTAATTTTTTAAAACGACACACAATATATAGTGTGAAAAACTATGAAAACAAATAGAATAGCACAATATATAGATACATTATATTTAAGAAAAGAAAATCTTATCACGCAAATAAAAAGCCCTTACGTCTTTAAAAGATTAAAAACGTAAGAGCTATAAACAGCTAGTACACACCATAGTCTAGCTGCTGCATATGCATTAAATATTCGTGTCGTTTGAATTCGTCTAGCATTAAAGTTTCTCTCTGTGACAACAACGATCGATCATTAACTTCTGTTTCTCTATAAAATGCTTCACGTCTTAAGCTAATTTTATAATACAACTTCATCGCGTTAGAGTATTGTTTGTCGAATTGATAATAAGTCACATCAACGACGATATCTTCTCCGTTATAAAAATGAACGCGTGTACGACTTTCATCTTTTTCATACCGTTTAATATGTCTGATGTTAAACCAAAGATTATAAGAGTTACGGTCAGAAAACAAAGGAAAATAAATATAACTTCCAAAGAAATCAATCATAATTGGTGGCTTAGAAGTAATATTCGTCATATCCTTAGTAATTGCTTTCCTATGTAAATAATTCGAAGAGAACCGCAAACAATTCTCTGCCATTAACTTATTCGCTTCTTTTTTAATCACATACTCTTCTCCTGTAATTTCTCTAGCAATTGACGTGTTCGTATTGAAATAGTTATCCGAAGCAATATACATCGTATTTTTATTAATTGAATAATATGTAAGCACTACAATTACCTCCATGTGTTGTTAACTTATTATACAACATATGTTTATAAATGTTAAATAAAAAGCTGTTATGATCAATCTTCTCCCTAATAACGTATTTTTCATTTTGATTTCTCGATGAATACATCTATTTAACAATTAATAATTTATTATCATGAGTGTTAAAAAAACATATCCAATTTATTTATAAATTAAATTGTCAGAATATATTTACAAGTAAGAATATTCGTGATAATATACCTATCAAACGTTAGGTAGGTGAGTTTTTTTGAACAAAAAAGATGAAATTATCAATGCTACGATTGAAAATATTTCAAAATTTGGCATTGATGGTACCACTATGAAAAACATCGCTTTAGATTGTGGAATTAAGTCAGCAAGTATTTATTATTTTTTTAAAAGTAAAGAAGAGCTCGTTTTAGAGTGTGTCGATATTATACTAGGTCGTCATCTAGATTCCTTAATATCAGCCGATTTATTCAATAAAAATATAAGTACTCTTGATTCTCTAAATTTATTACTTGATAACATAGTGAAATTTCATAAAGACAATCCAATTGATACTATGGCTTATTTACAACTTATTAATAGTCATAACTTAGAAATTCAAGAAAAGATTAATCATTACCAATTTAGATACTCAACTTGGTTAGCAGATTCATTTGAAAAATATTTATCAAACGATAATTTTGATAAAGAATCAAGCAAACTACTTCTTGAATATATAGTCCTCTTATCAAATGCATTGTTTTGGGAAAGTATCGTTTATTCATCAGAAAATATGCCAAAACGATTAGCCATATCAAAGAATTTACTTTTATATTCTTATAAATCATTAAAAAAATGAGGTGTTTATTATGGAAGTTAGTGAAATAGAAAAGTCTAACATACTCGAAGATTATGAAATCGAACCAGTTCCACAGGAAAAAAGGCAAAGTTGGGTCAAACTTTCATTAGTCTGGACTGCGGGAATAATTGCTCTATCCGCAACTGCTCTCGGAGGAGCTTTAGGTAGCGGAATGAGTCTAGAACAAGCTATCATTTCAGCTGGAATTGGTGCATTCATACTCTCTATCTTAAATGCGTTTTCGGGATTCGTCGGAGATAAGACAGGTTTATCTACGGCAATGGTATCCACTTTTGCATTAGGGAGATACGGTGCATTTCTAGTCTCTTTAGTAATTGCCGTTGCTCTATTTGGATGGTTTGGAGTTCAACTCGATCTTTTTGGGTCTAGTCTTTATGCAGTAATCAATTCCGTTTTTGGTGTTGAAATAAACAAAGTTTGGTTAGTAATATTGGGTGGTTTCTTGATGACAGTAACATCAATGATTGGTTATAAAGCCCTTGAAAAATTAAGTATATTTGCAGTACCTCTTCTTGCTTTCTTACTAATCGGATCAGCTTTTATTATCCTTAAAAGTTATAACATTACGGAGTTAATTAATGCGCCTTTAACTGGAGAAACAATAACATTTGGAGCAGGAATTTCAATCGTCATTGGATCTCTTGCGATTGGGATTATAATAGCTCCTGATTTTTCTAGATATTCAAAATCATCAACGGATACATTAATAGCTTCATTACTGAGCTACTTTGTAGGATATTCTATTGTATTAATTCTTGCTGTATTCTTGGCAAAAGCAACATCTCAAACTGATGTTGTACAAATTATGATAAGTATCGGATGGGGAACGGGTGGTATGCTAGTCTTAATTTTAGCTCAATGGACAACAAATAATACCAATCTATATTCATCATCCCTTGCCTTTTCAGTAGTGTTTAAAATGATTCCTAAATATATTATTACTATTTTTGCAGGTACAGTTGGAACGGTATTCGCTATAACAGGTATTTACCAAAACTTTATTCCGTTCTTGAGTGTTTTAAGTATAATGATACCTCCTGTTGGTGGGATATATGTAGCCGACTTTTTTATGAGACATTCAAAATATCATTATAGTCATATACCACACATAATTAAGTTTAATTATTTCAGTGTTATTATCTGGGTCGTAGCAATTTTAATCGCATTATCTACCTCGCCTGCACCAATAGGTTTTGATTTATTCAAATTAACAACGATTTCAGCATTAGATGCATACTTAATTGCTTTAATACTACAACTGATAGTTAGCAAATTTAATTTAGATGTGAAAGGAAGTAGAAATTTATGAGACTCATTGGTTTAGAAGAAATAGAAAAAATGTCACTTGGAGCTGCTTTACTTGGTACAGGTGGTGGTGGTGATCCCTATATAGGTAAATTAATGGCAAAACAAGCTATTGAAAAGTATGGTCCTGTTAAATTAATTAGTTATGACGAACTAAATGATGATGACCTAGTTGTTCCATCAGCTATGATGGGGGCTCCATCAGTAATGGTAGAGAAAATTCCATCTGGTGACGAAGCTATTGCTGCATTTAAGGAACTAGAAAAACATTTAGGTAAGAAAATTACTGCTACAATGCCTATCGAAGCCGGTGGAGTCAACTCACTAATTCCAATCGCTTTAGCAGCTACTCTAGATTTACCTATCGTTGATTCAGATGGTATGGGACGTGCTTTCCCTGAATTACAAATGGTTACTTTCTATTTAGATGGCATTAATGCATCTCCAATGGTGTTAACGGATGAAAAAGAAAATGCAACACTAGTAAATGCCATTGATGGTGTATATGCAGAAAAAATTGCGCGCTCAGTCACTATGGTTTCAGGAGGTTCCTTACTTAATGCTATATACCCTATGACTGGTAAAGAAGTCAAAGAAAGCGCAGTCCATCACTCTTTAACTCTCGAAGAAGAAATCGGTGATATTTTATTAAATAAATCAAATGTTATTGAATCATTAAAAACCAAATTAAATGGTTATGTATTATTTTCAGGAAAAATTGTAGATATTAATAGAGCTACTGATGGTGGCTTTGTTAAAGGAAAAGCAAACTTTGAAGGGATTGATGAATTTAATAATCAAACTGCTTCAGTCGAGTTTCAAAATGAAAATCTAATTTGTTATGTAAACGATGTACCAAAAGCGATTACTCCCGATTTAGTTACGGTATTAGATAAAGAAACAGGTATGCCAATTACTACTGAAGGTTTACAGTTTGGAATGAGAGTCGTAATTCTAGGTATGCCAGCTGATGAAAAGTGGAGGACAAAAAAAGCAATCGACACTGTTGGTCCAAGATATTTTGGTTATGATTTAGACTATGAAACGATCGAGTCATTAAATGGAGGTAAATAAAAATGTATAAATTAGGTATAGATGTGGGTGGGACAAATACTGACGGTGCCATTTTAGATGAAAACCTAAACGTATTATCATCTTTCAAATCCCCTACTACAGATGATATTGAAACAGGTATTAACAACGTTATTCAAAAACTTCTCGAAGATACTACATTAGACAAAAATAATATCAAGCATGCAATGTTAGGTACAACACAATGTACAAATGCCATTGTTACACGAAATGGTTTAGATAAAGTTGCAACTATTAGAATTGGGTTACCAGCGGGAGCAGCTATTGAACCACTTTATGATGTTCCGGATGATTTAAAAGAAAAATTAAGTAATCACGTATATCAAGTAGCTGGCGGTCACGAATTTAACGGAGAACTAATTAGTGGTTTAGATGTCGAGAAACTGGAAGAAATTGCAACTCAAATAAAGAATAAAGTTGATTCAATATCGATTACTTCCATATTTTCGCCTGTAAACAATGTTCATGAGATTAAGGCAGCAAAAATTCTACGAGATTTATTAGGAGATGATATTCCTATTTCCCTATCTTCAGAAATCGGTAGTTTAGGATTATTAGAAAGAGAGAATGCAACTGTATTAAATTCCGCAATTCAGACGGTAGCTGAGCGTACAATCACTGGCTTTGAAAATGCTTTAAGAAAACACGGCATTCCAGCCACTCCATACTTTTGTCAGAATGATGGAACGCTTATGAGTAAAGAATATACATTAAAATACCCTATTCTCACTGTGGCATGTGGACCAACAAACAGTTTACGTGGTGCTAGTTATCTTTCAGAATTTGATGATGCAATTATAGTAGATATTGGAGGTACAACAACGGATATTGGAGTCCTTCAAAAAGGCTTCCCAAGAGAATCATCAATTTCTGTCGAATTAAGTGGTGTTCAAACGAACTTTAGAATGCCTGATATATACTCTATCGCTTTAGGTGGAGGTACAATTATTACTGGTGATGTTAATTCCTTTACAGTCGGTCCAGAAAGTGTAGGATATCAACTGCCAGAGAAAGCACTTGTTTTTGGTGGTGATACTCTTACAACTACTGACATTGCAGTAGCGAAAGGTTTTCTAAACCTTGGAGATAAAGAGAAATTATCTCATTTAGATTCCGAGTTTGTAGATGCTGTCTACCAAGAAATGTTAAAAATGATTGAGATCGCAGTAGAAAAAATGAAGACTTCGAGAGATAATATACCCGTTGTACTAGTTGGCGGAGGAAGTGCATTAATAAAATCAGATAGCAAAATCGAAGGTGCAAGTGTCGTCGCTAATCCAGAGAGCGGTTCGGTCGCTAACGCTATAGGATCAGCTATTTCAGATGTTAGTGGCGAAGTTGAAAAAGTGGTAAATATTAGCCCTGACACAAGAGAGTCAGTCATCGACGAATTAAAAAAACTTGCTATTGAAGATGCTGTTGAAGCTGGTGCAGTAAGAGAAAAAACAGAAGTAATTACATTTGATGAAATACCACTTGCTTATTTACCAGGTGGCGCTACACACGTTAAGGTTAAATCTGCTGGACCACTTAAATAAATATTATGATCACACAGAGAATAATTCTATCACTGTGTGATTCTTCATTTTATAATCTATCTAACTGTTATTATTTTCAGACAATTTCAAATATTATATTGACTTCCACATAACTACTCACTATAATAATAATTATCAATTGATTGGAGGCGTTACCAATGGAAAGTAAGTCAGTTAAACTACTCGCTCAACGTCGCGCGTTTTTACAAGCCGCCACAGATCTTTCGGCAGATCTTATTCTCGAAGAGTCTTTAAATCATTTTAAAGAAGCACATTATTTACAAAAAATCGAAGAGGCGTTATTAACTAAAAACGAAGAACTGTTTAATGAGTATACGGAGTTATTAAAAAATGTTAAAAATTAATATTAAAACAATGTTCAAATGAAAAAGCTGATCGAGATTTAATCATAAACTCAATCAGCTTTTTAATTTAAAATAATATCGCAATAAATTCTAAATCCTCGTCTCCAATATTTTCAATCCCGTGAGACTGCCCTTTTTTAATAACGCAACATTCATTTTTATGAACGACATGTTCCTCTTTGTTCTCATCTATAAATAGACCTTTACCTTTTATTATGTGGTAAATTTCAGAGTCTTTGTCGTGTAAATGATAACCAATAGATGTACCTTTTGGTAACACGACGTTCGCTACCATGTAGATATTTTCTAGATCATCATTTTTAACATGTTTATAAATTTCAATTGTGCCCTTACCACCGAAGTGGTTATCTATTTTTAAAGGTTCTTTTTCATTAAATATCATTTCATCACCTACTTAAAATTATTCTATCATTATACTTGGAAGGAACGTTGATAGTATCGGGAAGAATATAATAAGAATTACCATTGCTGCGACAATAATTAATATATGCGCGATATACGGTAGCGTCTTTTCTATACTCATTCCCTTATCTGTAATACTACACCCTGCAATTAGTGATAAACCGACCGGTGGTGTAATATTCGCGAGTGCGAAGTTCATAATAAGAACCATTCCAAAATGAATTGGATCGATATTGTACTGAATTGCGAGTGGCATGAATATTGGACTTAACAGTATAATTAGAGATGTTACTTCTGTTAACATACCTAAAATAAATAGTATTAAAGAAACGACTAATAAGAACATAATTGGTGAATCTACATAGCTAAAGAAAAAGTCTGAAATCGTAGCTGGAATCTTTTTAACCGTTAGTAAATATGTAAATGCACTTGCTGCAGAAATAATTACTAATATCGATGCAGATGTTACTGCTGAGTCTTTCATAATATGCTTAAAAGTTGAAAAACTCATTTCCTTATAGTAAATAGTAAGTAAGAAACTATATGCAACCGCAATGACGGCCGCTTCAGTTGCTGTCGCAACTCCTAAGAAGATACTTCCTAAAATGAAGACTGGCGCGAGTAACGGTAAAAATGCTTCCTTTGTCGTTTTTAAGAAATCTTCATTCGTTAACTTTTCTTCTCTAATTTCTCCGTATCCTTTAATTTTCGCGATAACACTTACATAAATACAAAGCATTAAAGTTAAAATAATTCCCGGTATAATTCCTGCTAAGAATAATTTACCAATTGAAATATTTGCTGTAATTCCTAAAATTACCATCGTAATACTCGGCGGTATAATTAGTCCTAATACACCTGCTGGACCGATGATACTCGCTATAAACGAATTGCTATATTTTTCTTCTTTTAACCTCGGAACCAACACAGACCCTACAGCATAAGTCGTCGCGACTGTTGACCCTGACACTGTTCCGAATAATGCTGTTGTAATTACTGTTGTAATAGCAGTACCACCGGTTAATTTACCGACTAGCATTTTACTAAATGCCATTAATCTTTTAGTTAGTCCACCTTCAGCCATAATGTTACCGGCTAATATAAAAAGCGGTATTGCTAAATATGAAAAGTTATTTACACCAGCAAACATGCGCTGAATGAGAATCTCCAGTGGAACTCCGTCTAACAGTAATATTAGACTGACGACAATACCAATCACGAAAGCAATTGGCATCCCTAAAAATAACAGACCAAAAAATGCGAGTAATATTAATAGAATAGTCATACCTTCACCTCTTACTTGCTTTCATAAATATTTTTTGTTGATATGATTAAAAAATAAATTGAGAATAATGCACCGACAGGTAATGCTAAATAGAATATACTCATCGGTAACTGTAGAGATGACGATACGTAATTCATAGATGCAATTGAAAATTTAACTCCATAAAACGCAATAATTAAGAAAAATATTATAAGTAAACCGTTTACAATCAAGTTTACAAACCTTTTCTTTTTATCATCTAACTTGTTTACAAAGTATTGTACGGACAAGTGCATATCTTCATGAAATGCTAAACTCGTACCTAAAAAAGTCAGCCATACGATTAACAATCTTGATAACTCATCTGTCCCGATAAGTGTAAAGTTAAAAATTCTTGCGATAACTTGTAGTAATATAATCCCAGTTAATATCGTAATGGCAGCAATACATAGCCAATTGAGTGTCTTTACTATCATCTTGTGCATGATACACCTTCCTATTCAAATCCTGATGCTTTACGGTAAACATCCATTAACTCTTTACCAAATACATTTTCTTCCCACTTAGCGTATACCGGAAGCAGTTTCTCTCTAAATGATTCTGTATTTACATCGTCGTTAATTTGCATACCGTTCTCTTCTAATTCTTGTAAATACGATGATTCATTATCATCGTTTGCTGTATAAACATTTTCTGTAGACTTTTTCATTTCTTCTAAAATAATCTCTTGGTTTTCTTTAGAAATCTCATTCCACGTGTCTTCAGATACGACAACCATTACAGTATTGTAAAAGTGTCCTGTAAGCGATAAGTAGTCCTGTACTTCGTAGAATCTTGGTGCAGCTATGTTTGCGAGCGGGTTTTCTTGAGCATCTAATGCACCTTGTTGAAGGGCACCATAGACCTCACTAAATGCCATTACTGTTGGCATTGCTCCCAATGCTTCAAAAGTATCGACCCTTAAAGCAGTTTCAGCAACGCGTATATCTAAGTTCTTAACATCTTCAGGCTCTACAATTGGTTTAGAATTATTCGTGATATGTCTAAATCCCCATTCTAAGTATCCAATTTGGTGAAGATTATATTCAGACGCAATTCCAGATAAATAATCACCAAATTCACCTTCATACGCTTCTCGTGCAGTTTGTTGATCTTTCCACATATATGGTAAGTCTTCAATAGCAAGGCGCATATCCAACGTTTGCATTGAACCAATCATAATTGCGCCAGCATCCATTGCACCCATTTGGATTTGTTGAAGCATCTCTGTTTCAGATCCAAGCTTACTATTTCCATATATATCAAATGTCACTTTTCCATTTGTTCTCTCTTCAACCGCTTCTGCCATTCGCTCTAGTTCGTCTGACGCAGCGGTTCCTGGAGATAGTGCGTGCCCAAGCTGTAACTCTATATTGTCCTTTTCATCCGCATGATTTGAGCACCCTGCGAGCAAGACTAAAAAGATAACCATTACCATCTTTCTCATTATCCATCCCTCTTTTTGATAACGTTTTCATATATATGCATTTAAGTTTATAAGAATTAAAAATTTTAGTCAACAATTAGCTTTATTATTATTCATATAAAAAACCGAGCTAAGGTTTACCTTAACTCGGTTTTCTCCTCTATATCTCTTTCGAATGTATTTCCTCTCTTGTCATGTCTAAAATCAAGTGATCGAGTTCTTCTCGTTTTAAGCTTTTTAGTTTATTAAACTGGAACATGAAGAATGCTGCGCCGAGGATTGTCCAGATTCCTAATGCGATATATGACGGTAGTGTGAGTGCTGCTGGTGATCCTGGAATTAGTAATAACAACAGGAATACTGCTGAGATGATTGCTCCGATGACTCCAAATACCGTATATAGTGTGCTTTTATGTCGTTTATCGCTAAAGAATTTTACTGTAACTAAACTCGTTGCTAAAAATGCTATCGATACACCGACGGATGACATATCGACGATCCAGCTGAGTGCTGTTCGTCCAAGCCAAGGTGCTGCTAAACAGACGACCATGACGAATATGATTGCGTTTAACGGTGTATTTGTTTTTCTATGCAGTTTTGAAAATGCTTCTGGTATAAATTTCGCACGACCTAATGCAAAGATGAGTCGTGATGATGATAAGTAAAATCCATTTAATCCTGTAAATACACCAAATGAAATCGACAGTGCTAAGAAGAATAGTCCGATTTTACCAAACGCTGAATTAATGACGTCTCCTGTTAACCATAGCTTAGACTCCTCAAGCATTTCAGTATACGGGAACGTCCACGATGTAATTAAAATCATAAGCACGTATGTAACAATACTTGCAACGATTCCAAATACAATCAGTTTAAACGTCTGATTCGCTTCAAAGTTAAATTCTTCTGCTGCTTGCGGGATGTTGTCAAAACCGACATACATCCACGGTGCAATTGCAACGATTACGATAATCGATTTGAATACACCCGCGTCTTCATTAAAGAGTGGAACTGCATTTTCAAAGCTAAATGTCGACGGTGTAAATGATAAAGTAAATAATCCCGCTACAACGATTGCCATAAATAAACAAAAGTAAAACTGCAGTTTCCCTGAAAGTCCTGAACCTTTAAAACTAATTATCGCAAATACGATTAAAATAAATGTCGATAAAATAACTTCAGTAATATATACGTCCCAACCTGCGATTGAATATAAGTATCCAACTTCTAAAAAGTCCGGAAGTATAAACTTAAATAGTAAACTAAAAGCACTCGCGTTTACTGCTACTACACATATATATCCGAAAATTAAAAACCATGATGATATGAAACTAAAGTACTTTCCGAATCCAACATATGTAAATGCAAACTCTCCCCCAGACACTGGAAACTTTGCTGTTAACGCACCGTATCCGACTGCGATCATTAACATGAGTAATCCACCGATAATGATCCCTAAAACGGCACCGAGCGTACCTGAAGATTTTAACCAGTCACCTGGTAATATAAACGCGCCCCATCCGATCGATGAACCGTAAGCGATTGCCCATACAAAACGCCTCGACATCGTACTGTCGAATGACTCACGTTTTTCTTTACGTCTTTTCATGATATCCCCTCAAATAATTTAGTATATAAATTCTACTTACCCTAAATTTTTGAGGATAAACGGGATATTTCGATTTTCGATATATTTTATACGATTAGTTCTAAAAATTCCTCTCTCGTAATACGTCCTAAATAGTGCGGTATATCAACACCTTTAAGTGCTTCATCGATCGATTTATAATCGTGTCTAACACCGATTAATTTTTCTTCAATATCTTTAATTTCTCCAATTCCAAAGAAATCTCCAAATATTGCCGCACGTTCTATTATTCCTTTTTGGACTTCTAAACGGACGTCTAAAAGTCCTGCATCAAATTTATGGCTCGCTTCAAAATTGTAGTGTGGATTTTTACCGAAGTTCCAATCATCAGTTTGGTACTTCTCTTTAGATAACGTCATGATTTTATCCCAATCTTCATCTGTTAACTCATATTCTTCAATTTCCTCTACACTACCGAATATTTTTTCTAAAATAAGCAATTTAAATTGTTCGATATCTAACGGTTCATCTAAAAACTCATTCACGTTACCTACGCGACTTCTGACAGATTTAATACCTTTTGATTCGATTTTTTTAGGATTAACTTTTAATGAATTTTGAACCGCTTCAAGGTCGCTATCTAACATAATCGTTCCGTGACTAAACATACGCCCTTTTATAGACACCATCGCATTGCCTGAAATCTTTTTACCATTCACTTCAATGTCATTTCTACCGACAAGTTCTGCTGGAACACCTAGATCATTTAATACGTCGACAATTGGTTGCGTAAACTTTTTAAAGTTGTGGAAACTATTTCCATCATCTTCAGTTACAAAACTAAAGTTTAAGTTGTTTTTATCGTGATACACAGCACCACCGCCACTCACTCTACGTACGACTTTAATGCCATTTTCACGGGTATACTTTTCATTAATTTCTTCAACAGTATTTTGGTTTTTTCCGATGATGATCGATGGTCCGTTTACATAAAATAAAAAATACGAATCATCTGTTGGAATCTCTCTTAAGACGTATTCCTCCATCGCTAAGTTAATCATTGGGTCATCTATATTTTTATTTGATATAAATTTCATTGTTTTCCTCCATTAAAAAAGACTTACTGCCATTATAGCAAGTAAGTCTAATTGATTCATTTAATCGACAATCTCATACGCTGTATTTTTAGCTGCTTTTACACAGTCTGGTAATCCAACTGCATAATGCGGTGCGCCGATTAAGTAAAGGCCTTTATAATTTTCCTTTAAGTACGCGTGAATTTTATCGATCATTTCTTTATGACCGACTAAGTAGTTCGGTGCAGCGTCAGGCATACGTGTAATAATATGGAACTCGGGCTCTCCCTTAATGTTCATCATCTTATCTAAGTCACGTCTAACAGCTTCTAAAATTTCTTCGTCCTTACCGTTTTTAATGAGACCACTTAGTTTTTCATTGTTCGGCTTTCCAATATAAGCACGAAGTAACGCTTTACCCTCTGGTGCGGAATGTGCCCACTTTTTGTTTGTCCACGTACATGCAGTCATCGCCATGTCATCTTCTTGACGATTAATTACAAATCCAGTACCGTCGAGTGCGTTATCGACTTGTGATTCGTCAAAGCATAATACGATATTGGCCACTGTCGTCGCCTTCATATGGTTAAAGTACTCTAACATCGGATCGTCAATTAAATCTTTATATGCAAAATGCATCGTCGCAACGACGACATCACTATATTCTTTTTTACTATTACTAACAGTAACTTCATAGTGATCATCGTGTTTTTCAATTTTTTCAACTGGTGTATTTAAATAAATGTGACCACCTTGAGATTCGATAACTTCTTTTAAACGGTCTATAAAAGACTCTAGTCCATTTTTAAATTGATAAAACATCCCTTGTTTTTTATCCACTGGTGTTTTAACTCCAGTATTTTGACTGCGCTTTTTGCGTTCGTACATTCCTTTGATAAGGCTACCGTAACGTTCTTCTTCTTCTTTAAAGAATGGATACGTCGCCATTAAACTCATCTCGTCTAAAGCTGTACTATAAACTCCGCCGAGAAGTGGCTCGATCATATTTGTCGCGACTTCTTCACCGAGACGCTTCTTAAAGAATTCTCCAGCGGATATATCCCCATGCATTTCAACGACTGGAATTTGATAATCGAGTAACGCACGTGCTTTTCCTCTTACAGATAAGAGTTCTGTATCTTGAATTGCTTCTTTAGTCGTCGGCACACCTAATATCGTGTTTTGTGGGACAGGACTGAGTGAACCGTTCGCATAAATGAATGATTGACCCGTTAAATTTCGAACGAGGTCATCTTTCATACCGATTTCTACTGCGAGATCTGTCAGTTCAGGTTTACGACTAATGTAAGATTCTGCACCTTGCTCGATGACAAAACCATTTTTACGGTATGTTTTAATTTTACCGCCGAGTCTCTCACTCGCTTCGTATAAATCGACAGCAATCCCTCTTTTAGATAAATAATATGCTGTAGATAATCCTGTAACCCCGCCTCCGACAATACATACTTTTTTCACGTGACTCACCTCTTTATAGCTTTTCGATTTCGTTTGCCATTGCGTCGATGAATCTTTGGTCCGTGTTCGGCATTGGTGGACGGTGGTACACTGCGTTGTTACGGTCCGTCACTACTTTACATTCGTAGTCGTTATCGTATAACACTTCTAAATGTTCACATACAAAACCTAATGGTAAGTAAACAAAGTGTTTAAATTGATGTTCATCGTATAAGTCTTGCGTTAAATCTTGAACGTCAGGACCTAACCAAGGATCTGGTGTGTTTCCTTCAGACTGCCATCCTGTGAAATAATGACCGTAATTCGCACGCTCACGAATGAGTTCCATCGTCTCTTCTAATTGTTTTGGATATGGATCGTTATTTTCGACGATCATTTTTTCCGGTAAGCTATGTGCACTTACAATAATTGCTGTTTTATCGTGCTCATCTTCTGGAATAGTTTTCATCGTTTCTTCGACTTGTTCTACCCAGTAATCAATGAATGGCTCTTGACGATAAAAATCATCGACTGATTTTACTGAAATACCGTACTTTTCTGCTTCTTCTTTTGCACGTTTGTTATATGTTTCTACAGAGAATGCTGAATAATGCGGTGCAAGTACGACAGTTTCGATTTCTTTAATGCCCGCTTTATTAATGTCTTCAACCGCTTCTTCGATAAACGGTGTGATGTGTTTTAATCCGATAAATAACTCATACTCATCGTCACTACGCTTATTCATTTCTTCAACTAATGCAAGCGCTTGACGTTTCGTTGTATCTTTTAATGGAGATACACCACCGATTGCTTTATAACGCATTTTTAAATCTTCTAATGCTTCTTCTGAAGGTGGACGTCCGTGACGAATATGTGTGTAATACGGTTCGATATCTGATTCTTGATACGGCGTTCCGTACGCCATTACGAGTAATGCTTTTTTTGCCATGTTAAATTACAACCCTTTCGAATAATTGTGAACGAATTCTGTTAATCGTTTTAACGTATCTGGATTTACCTCAGGGAATACCCCGTGCCCTAAGTTGAAAATATGACCTTTGTTTTGACCTTGATCTAAAATTTGAGATGCATACTTTTCAATAACGTCCCATTCTGCAAGTAGAATTGCTGGGTCTAAGTTTCCTTGTAATGACTTATTAATACCCATTTCTCTTGCTTCTTTAATCGATGTTCTCCAGTCAAGACCAATTACGTCACTACCTAACGTGTCCCACTCTTTTAATAAGTGGCTCGCACCAATACCAAAAATTGTGACTGGTACACCTAATTTTTTCGTTTCACTAATTAAACGACGCATAGAGTTACCTAAATAGTACTCATAATCTTCTTTGTTTAATGCACCTGCCCATGAGTCAAAGATTTGAATCATTTTAGCACCCGCATCCACTTGTGCTTTTAAGTAAATGATACTCATGTCTGTTAATTTTTCCATTAATGCAAACCATGTTTTTTCATCGTTATACATTAACGATTTTGTCTTGTGGTATCTTCTTGTCGGGCCCCCTTCGATCATGTAGCTTGCGACAGTGAACGGCGCTCCACAGAATCCAATTAACGGAACGTTTAATTTTTCATTGACTAAAATGTCGATTGCTTTTACTGTGTAATCTAAATCTTTTGTTGGATCGAGTTCACCAAGTGCTTCGACGTCTTCAATGCGTCGAATCGGGTTATCGATGACAGGCCCTACACCTTTTACGATATCAACATCGATACCAATCGGTGCAAGTGGTGTAATAATATCTTTGTAAAGAATCGCAGCATCTACATTGTAGTTTTCAACAGGTGTTGCTGTTAAATAAGCTGTAATCTCTGGATTCTTCGTAATTTCGATTAACCCACCATATTGTTCTTTGATCTTATTGTACTCTGGTTGTGAACGTCCAACTTGACGCATAAACCAAACAGGTGTGTAATCTGTTTTCTCCCCTCGAGCTGCTCTTAAAATCGTATCATTAAACAATGATTTTCCCCCTAATTACTTTTGTATCGACAATATTGTAACATGATATATGAAGTTTTCGTGAAATGTGAATGAATTGTCATATTTAAAAATTTCCTAAATGTTTAACAAGTTTTCGATTATGGCTATATATAATGTAAGCTGAATAACAACTTAGAAAGAATGAGAGGTAATCATTATGTATTTTCACAAAACAAACGGAACAGTAAGCTACTTAGAAAGTTTAAAAGAAAAATATCCGAACACTCACTTACAAGCAAACCCGAACACTGCAGTATTATATTATGAAGATAACGAAGAAAAATCTGCATTTGAAACAGAACAATCATACGAAATTGTAGACTCTAAAGGTGATTTAAGCGAAGATCATCCAACATACGCAGTTCATATCCCTGCATATGGTATTGGAAAATCGACGATCATTTCACACTTAAGTGATTTTAAATCTGAGTTAGACAACGTAAAAGGTGTTAAATCATACCGCATCACACGTAAGCTCGATCAAGATAGCTATTTAGTCTTTGTCACATTTACGAGCATCGATGCATACCATGACTTTAAACAGACAGACACATTTAAAAATTACTTAACTCAAGATGTGCTTAAAAAATTCCAAAACGAAGAAAGTATGTTCCAAGACTTCGCAACGTCACAACTTTACTTTACTGTTAAAGAAGTAGAAGAAGACGAATTTTAAACATAAAAACGCGCCTGAGATTAATCACTCAGTGCGCGTTCTTTTATTTTTCACCAACTATTTTAATATATGTTCGTGATGTAATCATATACATAACGATATATACAACCATCATAGCAACAATTACACTAGCATAGCTCGTAACAAATAATGATATATCGTTAATTCCAAGTAACCCGAGGACTTTATACACTATTTTCGACGCAAACAATGTATGAATCACTGCGGTTATAATAGGTAGCCCAAAAATTACAAGTATTTGTCTACGAATTGTCAATTTAATGAGTGAAAATGATAACCCAAGTTTTTGCATAATTTGATAGTTATCTTTATCCGCATAACCTTCAGAAATTTGTTTGTAATACATAATTAAAAACAGACCTGCAAGTAATGTAATTGATACAACTACTCCGATAAAAACGAGACCACCGTTTAAATAGTATATCATTTTTTTAATTTCTTCTTTACTATCAATCGGCAGACCAGTAGTCTCTTTATACGATTGAACAGTTTCATCTAGTCTATCTTTTGCTTCATGATTTTTTGCATTAAATACAATCGCTTTTACTTCTGCCATTTCACCATTTTCTTCATTATAGAATGCCTGAAACTCTTTATATAATTCCTCATTCGGTACGACCACATATAATGCATCAATTCCAATTCGTGACTGAATTAAATTATCATCCACAAACCTAACATTTAACGCATTATTATTTAAAAAGTTAAGTTTAGAATCCTCATTATAACGTTTCATATTACTACTGACTAAAATTTCATTGTCATCTAAAGTTAAATTTGTATCATGATATTCATTATGACTGTCGACTGTTTGTAGAAACATATACATCATAGTTGTTTTAGTTGGATTTTTTAAATGTTTAAAGTTTTCAATAACACCATCACGATCTATAACTGGTAACTCTATAAACTTTCTCATTTTTAAAGACTCTACATCGTCATTCAGTTTCAAATTATCATATAACTCTTGCATTTCAGGAAACTCGTTTTCATCGTTTACAGAAAGACTTATTTCATAATCGTATTTTTGAATATGTTCAATTTGTGTTTGAATTCCACGGTAAGTCGTCAAACTTAGTCCGAGGGTAACGATTAATAATGTTAAGATCATTGTAATACTTGCTAATCCAACAACATGTGATTTTAAACGTGAATTAAGTCCTGATATTGTAAAGAAATGTTTCTTTTTATAATACATTTCACTGCTCTTTAATATGTTTAAAGCGATAAACGTCACGGACATGAATATAAAATACGTACCAATTAGGACAAATACTGCGGCGATTAGAATGATAAATATCGACTCTATGACACCGGTTGTTGTTAATGCTAAGTAATATCCATATGCAAGTGATGATGTTCCAAGTATAGATAGGATTGTGATCACTAATTTTGAAGTTTTCTTTTCTCCTGCTTTATCTGTCTTCATCAACTGAATAGGACTTTGTCTAGTAATATGAATGTTACTAATAATAAATAACATTACGAAGATAAAGAAAATAAATACAGTTAAAATAATACTCACTTCAATACTAAAAGGATAATCCATAATAGATACGCCTGTATTTTGAACAAGTTTATTTAAAGTTAAAAATATTAAATTTCCAAATAGATAACCTAAAACAATACTTAAAAATGACACTATAATAAATTCTACAACTAATTCATAGAAAATGATTAATCGGATATGTTTCTTTTCCATACCGAGTACCATATTAATTGCAAATTCTTTTTTCCGACGTTTAATCACAAAATTATAAGCGTAAATCACGAATATTAAAACGAGCATACCGACAAGAACATTGGCATAAATCATTATTTCAATAAGATCGCTACTGCGTTCGTTTAAGTAATCATTAAAAATTAAAGATAAAAATATATACTCCAGTCCAAACATTACAGATACTGCAATGACAAACGGTATAATAATTTCTCTTAATGCTTTAAAATTTCTAACAACGAGTTTACTAATGAGTTTAAATGTCATCTTACTCACCACTTTCGCTTAGCATTGTAAGGCTTTCTGATATTCTCTTTTGAAACTCTTGGTTTGAATTGTCACCTTTATAAATTTCATGATAGACTTTACCATCTTTTATGAATAATACGCGTTTTGCATAGGCAGCATCAGTTACTGAATGTGTGACAAGTAAAATAGTATGTTGATCTTCATTAACTTTTTGAAATAATTCCATTATTTCTTTTGATGTCTTCGAGTCTAATGCACCTGTAGGCTCATCAGCGAGTAATATTTTTGGATCAGTGATCAGTGCACGTGCGATTGCGACTCTTTGTTGTTGTCCCCCAGAAATCTCATATGGAAATTTATCGATATGAGACTCAATGTTTAGTGATTTCACGAGTGGCATTAATTTTTCTTTCATAGCACTCGGTTTCACATCAGACAATACGAGTGGCATTAAAATATTATCTTTATTAGTCATTGTATGAAGGACATTAAAATCTTGGAATACAAACCCAAGCTGATCACGACGGAACTGAGCAACATCTTTATTTTTTAATAATGATAAGTCTTGACCATCAATTAAAACTGTTCCATCTGTCGGTGTGTCGAATGTTGCAATTATATTTAATAAAGTAGATTTTCCAGAACCAGACTCTCCCATTATTGCAACAAACTCACCTTCTTGTATAGAAAAGTTCATTTGCTTTAATGCCGTCACCTTATTATTTCCACGACCAAATTCTTTTGATAAATTTTTAACTTCAAGTAACATATCTTCACCTCTTATTGATTTAAATCAAGTATAAAACACAAAAAAACCAAGTACATTTATATATTCTTACAAACATACTTGGTAATCTTACATTATTGTAAGGTTATTGATTTCTTAAATTTAATTTTAAAAGTCGTAAACTCATTTATCTTAGAGTCAACGGAAACATTTTGATTCAAACGATGTGCTATACTCTGAACAATGTATAGGCCAACACCACTAGATTTTTCATCGAACATACCATTGAATCCTGAATATCCTTTATCAAATATTTTAGGTAAATCCGACTCTGAAATTCCAATACCTGTATCTCTAATTACGAGTTCTTCTGTTCGATCATCAAAATAAATATATATATCTTTACCCTTTGCATATTTTAGTGCATTATTTAGAATTTGTTCTATCATAATTGCCGTCCACTTGGGATCTGTCAGAACAACTGCTTCAATTTTATCATAATGTAATTTCGTACCATTATGTATAAAAATAATGGCGTACCTTTTAATCACTTGCTGAATAATTGAATCTAAATCTGTTTCTTTAAATGACATGTCTGTTGAATCATTCATGATTTTTAAATAATTTAATGCTAGATTCGTATAGTTATCAATTTGAAAGATTTCTTGTTTCAGTCGATCATTTTGATTATCATCTTTTCGTTCAAGCAAAAGCTTTGAAGCAGTAATTGGTATTTTGATTTGGTGAACCCATAACAGAAAATAGGATTCGAGTTCTTCTCGGTAATTATATTCTTTATTTTTTTGTTGCTGAATTTGGGTTTTTAGTCTCTCTATCTGTTCAGATTTATTTTCTTCATCTATAAAAGTGAAAAATTGAGTGATAAAGTAAATCACATATACTGTAAATATAATCGCAATGCTTAGTACATATGCTCGAAATGTAAGATCAAACAGATAGAATACAATTAAAAATAATAGTGATATAAAAGCAATGATAATTACTTCGTTTTTCTTACTTGATAGATATCGCTTCATTTATACATCCTTTAATCGATAGCCATAATTCTTTTTAGTTTCAATCGAACCGTCTAGTCCAATTTTTTTCAGTTTCTTTCTAAGCCGAGCTATGTTAACTGCAAGGGTATTATCATCTATAAAATGTGAAGATTCCCAGCATCTTTCTATGAGAGTATTTCGACTCACAAAATGAGTAAAGTTTTGAAGTAATAACTGTATAATTAAATATTCAGTATGTGTACATTCTATCGATTGATCTCGATATGTAAACGTCATCGTATCGAGCGAAAGACTATACTCACCCTTATTTAGTACATTTAAATCCTTTTTGAATTCATATGTTCGTCTGAGTAGCGCTTGAATTTTACTTATGGCAACATTCATATTAAATGGCTTTTCTATAAAATCATCTCCACCCATTTGCATCGCCATAACTTGATCCATACTTTCATGTCTAGAGCTTATAAATACTATAGGAACCGTTGAAAATTTACGTATTTCTTGACACCAATAATAGCCATTATAAGAAGGTAAATTGATGTCAAGAAGTATAATATGAGGTTTTTCGTCTTTTACTTGCTGATCAATTGTGTTGAACTCTTCAGCAATCGTAACCGTAAAATCCCATTTTTCTAATTCAATTTTAAAACTCTCTCTGATTGTCACATCATCTTCTATAATAAATATTTTCATTAAATACCTCAATTTCAATTAGATAGCTCGGTAGAATAATAGATGCATGCCAGAAGCTTAATCACTGGTCAATTAATCACTCAGTGCGCGTTCTTTTTTATATACATTTTTAGATAACATTTGATTTAATACGTAACCAAATATCGGGAAGATTAGACCGATATAAAACTCTTTATTGTGCATAATGACAAAGATGATTACAAATATAATCGATATGACGAATATTACTTTATGTGAGTAGCGGATATATGACGTTTGTATATTGCTTCTTTGTACTGGCCATATTTTCGGCCATAGTAAATACGCTTGTGACTGGTAAATTTGTGTGAGCTGTAAAATGATAATGTACAGCACAAACAGTGAGAATATAACAGTCACATAAATATTGGACATCCAGACGATGAAAATTGTAAAGAGTAGCATTAGTCTTAAAATAATCATCGGCAGATCAAAGTCTCTTAAAAAGCTACGATGAAACATATAATCATACATATAATTTTGATCGAAATGCTTCACGTTTTGCTTTTTCATAAATACGTCTAAATATTTACGACGTTTGAATTTTTTATCTGCATTTTTTACGTTCGCAAACATCGAAATAATCGTATTAAAACGATTGATTTCATGTGCTTCGTAATCTACTAATCTCGTCCAATTCACTTTTAAGTTTCGTTGCTTTCGAGTAATAAGTAAAACGATACTTAATACGAGCGGAATTAGTGCGACAAAGTATATGTTAACTAACGTTAAATATAATAATATCGCGTTTAAAATAATTAAAACATACATAACAAGTTGAGTGTTCAGTAACGTGTGAATCGTTTCAACTTTAATTTTAAACGTTAAATATACTGTCACGATAACTGCGACTGAAAATATCGCGAATTCAATGAGCGTATGGTTAATTAAAACGAGCATAAACGTTAAAATCACCATCACGACTGGGAATATATAACTGAGCGCTAATGAGTATCGCTCTGCTCCTTTAAAATATCCATTTAATTCATCTTCTACAGGCACTAAAAAGATAAGGTCCGCTTCTTTTAACAAACTGCGATACGTCGGTGTAATCGATAACGCTACGAGTACAGCGACTAACATATCGACGTATATATTGTTATGTAGCACGTCACGTAACTCAAATAACGAATAGAAAAACGCACCGAGCGCGATCGTTAAAAAGATTAAAAAGTGACTGTTAAAAATAAACTTCATATAATACATACGTTTAGATATGTCTTTATCCATCCGTGTTTTAAATAAATCAGTCCACATTGCTGTCACCTGTTAAATGTAAATAAATATCATCTAACGTACCATTAATGCCTGTCTCTTCTCTTAGAGAATCGATCGTACCGTCTGCGATTTTTTTACCGTGATGAATAATAATATATCTATCACAATATCTTTCAGCAGTAGCTAAAATGTGCGTACTCATTAAAATCGATTTACCTTTATTTCGCATAGATATCATCAACTCAATTAAACCTTCTATACCTAACGGGTCGAGTCCTAGAAACGGTTCGTCTATTATAAACAATTCAGGTTCAACAACGAATGCACAAATTAGCATGACTTTTTGTTTCATCCCTTTAGAAAAATGTGCCGGAAACTTATCGAGTTCATTTTCTAAACGAAACAGTTTGAGTAAAGGTTCTGCTCTTGTCATCGCCTCGTCTTCAATTAAACCGTATGCCATTGCTGTCATATGAATGTGCTCTCTTAGCGTCAATTCTTCGTATAGAATTGGTGTCTCAGGAATATACGTTAAATGTTTACGCATATTTTCGTCTCGGATATTTTTGTCTAATACTTTTATCTCTCCACTATGTGGTGACAATAGTCCTAATATATGTTTAATAGTCGTACTTTTACCGGCACCATTTAAACCGATTAAGCCGACAATCTCCCCTTCTTTTAAAGAAAAAGAAATGTCGTGAATAATTGGCGTTTTACCATAACCACCAGTAACGTTTTGTAATTCTAAAATGTTCATATTGAAACTCTCTTTCAATTTGTTATTTGTGTATATAAGTATATAATAATCTTAAGTAAACTATATCATAACTTATTATGGAGGGAACACTAATGAGTGAGAACAAAACAGTATTTGAAATGATTGTCGACCGAGATATCGATGCGAATATTATTTATGAAGATGATAACTTTATCGCATTTTTAGATGCGTTTCCTGTCGTGAAAGGTCATACGCTCGTCGTGCCGAAAAAGCGTATCGAAAATATTTTTGATTTAGACGATGAAACAGCAAACGATTATATGAAAGTCATTCGTAACGTATCAAAAGCAGTACGTGATACGTTTAAACCTGAAGGCTTAAACGTCGTACAAAACAACGGTGAATTCGCTGGACAATCTGTATTCCACATTCACTTCCACATTTTACCGAGATATAAAGACGAACATGACGGTTTTGGTTACAAATGGGAAGACATTGAGTTTACAGAAGAAGAACGTGAACAGTTCGCTGAAGCAATTAAATCTAAACTCGATGCATAATAAACATTCGTTTCGGGTAAGAAATATGTATGATACGTAAGGAAGTGACATAAATGGGTATTAGAAATTTTGCAGTTGGTTTTGTCGTTGGTGTTGTAGGTGGCGTTTCTTTATCAGTACTAAATGCGCCTCAATCCGGACGAGAACTCACAGCTTCTTTAAAATCAAATTCTGGAACAGTGAGTGCTTCAGCAAGCCAAGTTAAAGAAGAAATTAATAACATTAAACAATCTGTACTTCGTGCTAAGCATGAAGCGTCTAACATTAAAGAATTAACTGACGAAGTGAAAGACTTAGTCGATAACTTTAAAACAGATATTGAACCAAATATCGATCATTTAAAAGACGACGTCGCAACACTTCAAAACACAGCGGAAGACCTTCAGCACGCATTCGATAAACCAAATAAGAAATAATCATAAGCGGTGGTGTAACAAATGCATCACCGCTTATGTTATGTTATATTAGTGAAAGCTAAAATTTAAAGGAGTTTTAAAAGATGAAAAAACTACTCACAACAACAACGTTATCTGCAGCACTCATTTTATCTGCATGTGCAAATGATGACAATAACGCATCAAAAAGCGATAACAAAGAGACAAAATTTGGTGAAACACTCGTAAAGAGTGACGCCGGAAACGTGACAGTGGACGACGTTTTAAATTCATTTGGTATGGAAGAAGTCGCATCACAAACGTTTGAACTCGCATTAAACAAAATAATCGAAGATAAATATAAAGATGAAGTTGATATCGATAAAATTAAAGCAGATGTCGACAAAGAGATTGAAGGTTATGGTGGCGAAGATCAGTTCGCTCAACTACTCTCTCAAAGCCAACCAGGATTAACTGTCGAAGGTTATAAGCAAAATAAAATCGCAAATATTCTACACAATAAATTCTTTAGTGAAAAGCTAGAAATTTCTGATGAAGATGCGATTAACGGTGCATATGACGCACAACATATTTTAATTAAAGTCGATGAAGAAGCTGAAGACGGTAAAACAGACGAAGAAGCTAAAAAAGAGGCTGAAGACCTTCTTAAAAAAGTTAACGATGGTGAAGACTTCAGTAAGCTTGCGAAAGAACATTCTGACGACACTGGTAGTGCTCAAAACGACGGGAAATTAGGTATCGTTACAAAAGGTCAAATGGTCCCTGAGTTCGAGGAAGCATTATTCAAATTAAAACCAGGCGAAGTATCTGACGTTGTAAAAACACAGTTCGGTTACCATATCATTAAACGCCTCGACAAAAAGGCAGAAGATATGTCAGAATCTGAAATTGCAGATGCAAAATCTAAAATGATTAACGAAAAAATTCAAGAAGATCCAAACAAAATCATGGACTTCTACAAAGAGTTACTCGATGAATACAACGTAAAATTTGAAAACAAAGATATTAAAGAACAAGTCGATAAAATGATGTCACCGATTGACATTCAAGAAAAATAACAAAAACAGGCTCTATTTTTAAAAATAGAGCCTGTTTTTTAAACCAATATTTTACTCATCAACACTTCGGTATAACATTCTACCTTCTAACGGGAAAACGCGCTGTGTAAATGTACCCGGTTCTACAGATTGAATGTGCTTGTCCATCATTAAAATTCTCGCATCGATATTGTCAATCATATGCAGAATTTCTGCTTCTTTAATCATCGGTGTTTTTGGAGATCCGTACTCTAATTTACCGTGATGTGCGAGTATTAAATGTTTTAATAATAAAATATCTTCGCCTTCGATGTTCAGTTCATCTGCAATTTTTGTAATCTCTTCTGTTGCAATAACGATATGTCCAATTAAATTTCCTTCAACTGTATACGTCGTATTTACTGCACCAGATAATTCTTTGACTTTCCCGATATCATGTAAAATGATTCCGGCATATAACAGATTTCTATCGAGCGTTTCGTAGATGTCACATAACGACTCTCCGACTCTTAACATCGTATAAACGTGATACGCTAAGCCAGATACGAAGTCATGATGGTTTGTCATCGCTGCTGGGAACGTTGAGAATTCTTTACGATATTTCGTGAGTAATCCACGCGTAATACGCTGAAGATTCGCACTCGTAATTTTTAGTGCGTAATCCATAATTTTGTCGAACAGATCATCACCGTCGATCGGTGCTTCTTTTAAAAAGTTATGGATTGAAACGTTATCGTTTTCGTTTGCCGTACGAATTTCTAAAATTTTCATTTGATTATTCCCACGGTAGTTAATAACTTCCCCTCTAACTTTTACCATATCCGCTTCTTTTAACTCTTTAATTTGTTCAGGTGTAACAGTCCATAATTTTGAATCGAGCTCACCTGTTTTGTCTGCTAGAATCAGTGTCATATATGGCTTACCCTGTTGCGTGACACCATCTTGTGCGCGTTTTACTAAGTAAAACGATTCAACACTATCTCCAGGTTGTAAAGCAGAAATTTTACTCATCGGTTGTTACCTCCTATTTTTACTATCTTGTAAAACGATTGTATTTGTCGATGGAATGCTCTTTTCTAAATTACATGTAAAGAATAACACTTGATGTTCTTCTGATTGCTTTTTAAAGTAATCTAAAATTGTTCTTGTACGTGTCTGGTCAAAGTGTACAAATGCATCATCGATAATAATCGGTAAATTATAATAGTTTTTAAGTGCTTTTATTAAGCTAATGCGTAACGCGATATATAATAGTTCTTTTGTCGACTGTGAGATTTCAGAAGGATCAAAAATTTGACCGTTACTATGCTTCACTTTAATGATGTTGTCTTCATACATCACATCGATATAGCGTTCTTTTGTAATATATTCAAAGATTTTTCTCGCTTCTTCAACGACGATTGGAAGACGCTTGTCTTTGATCGCTTTAATGTGTGCTTCGATTAACGTCTTAATATACATCAGTGACATATAATCGACAGCGCTCGTTTCTATACTATTCTTTTCAAGTTCGTATTGATGACGGAGTACTGAAAGTTGTCCGTTTTTTTCAAGATGTTTAATGTCTTGTTCGATTTTTGCGAGCATAGTTGTCTCTTCGTCGATGTCATTTTCATAGTTTTCGATCATCGTATTAAGCGCTGTTTCTTCGTCTCTTAAATCAGCTGTGTTGAATTCAGATAATTGCTGTCTTCTTTCTAAATCGAAGTTTTCTTCTGTTAACTTGTTATTGAGCTCTTTGAATCGTGCTTCATTCTCTTTAAATTCTGTAAACATTCGGCCGTAGTAATAATATTCGTCCTCATCATCTGCTCCGACATAATTAAAGAGTTCCTTCATTTCTTTTTCTGCAACGTAATTACGATTATCAATGACGTCGATTTCGTTTTCAAATAAGTTAATTTGCTCTCTTAAGTTATGATATGTCGATTTATCTTTTAATAGCTTTTCGAGCAGCTTATTCGTTTCAAAGAAAATTGAATTAATGTGGAAATCGATACCGTATTTTGAAACTTCTTCTCTAACTGAATTACTAAATTGCGTAATATTACTATCAATTGCTTCGATGCGTGTATTCAGCTCATCGATGTTACGTCTCATTTGTTTGATATTACGAATCGTATATATCGTATCGACGATTTGAGCATTTTCTAATTCATCGCTAACGTATAATTTCTCTTTAACACGAGCAAGATCTCGTTTTAACTGGTCATTTGTACTATCTAAAATCGAACGTTTTTCTTCTAAACTTTCTAGTTTAATTTCATCTGATAACTTTTTATTCATATGACGATCGACTTCGTTCATCATCTCACGTGCATCATAATAATCGAAGTTTAAATCGTGCGCTTCTTTTTTCTCTTTAATTTGTTGTTTAAGCTTTTCAAGGTCTTGTTCGTATTCATCTTTTAAATGATCGTCTTCTTCTTCAGTTTTATTGAGTTTTAATAAGAGTAATGATAATAACCCAACGACGATAAATATAATACCGTATATATTTTGGTTACTTATAAAGATAAACGACAGACCAATTAGCATGAGTATGACACTCATCGAGATAATAACTGTGCCTTGAGTTTTATTACGTGCTTCTCGCTTTTTCTCTTCTTCAAAGTACTTATCTTCAATTAAATGATAGACGCGTTCTTTTTCTTTAAGCTCATGTTCTAAGTCTTGAACTTCAAGTTTTGCACGTATTCTTTGATTTGAAATTTGAGTGTCAGAGAAACTTTCTAGTTTTTTATCCGTCTCTTTAATTTCATCTTTTAACTGGGCGATTGAATTATTATAAAATTCGCTTTCCATTTCGATTTCATCGTGACGGGAGAGTAAACTTTGAACATTTTCTCTCACGATGTTTGAATCATCTACATCTAAATGCTCTTCTTGCCAACCGATATCGTTCATCGAGCGGTGAATTTTTTCTTCGATCGTTGCGACTTCACTTTGTAAACGTTCGAGTTCAAGCAGTTCATGTTTAATATTTGGCTCTTCTTTACTCAGTCTTTCTAAATAATTAAGTGTGTCTTCTTCTGGTAACACGACTCTATTCTCTTCTCGGATGAGTGCTTCGAGCTTTTCTTGACGGAGTAATTTATCTTTTTGACCCGTCGTTAAATGGTTTTTAAGCGCTTCATAACGCTCAATCCCTTTTTCTGGGAACAAGGCTGGTTCGACATCGATTTTATTTGCTAAACTTTGCCACTCTTTAATTTCAGGATGATACATAATTTCTTTCATCTTATTTTTGAGTTGCTGTTTAGTACTATTTACCGAGTGTCTTTTACGTTCGATACTTTCGATAATTTTATGCTTTTCACTCACGAGTGATTCATATGTCTCTTCATACGATTCAAGCTCTGCGATTTTTTCAGTCATATTGCTTATCGAATCAATTTTTACGTTAATATCTGGTTTTGTACCGTTACGTTTATATAGCTCGTCAAGCTTAGTGTTAATTGCGTTAAGCATGTCTTCATATTTATTAGAACCGAGTGCACCTGCACGCAGTAAATAATCTTGAAGGTCTTTTTCGGTTAAGTTTTTGTTAATATCTTGTAGACCGAGAACATCAAACGAGAATATCGAACGATACATTTCTTTATCGATATAATTTAATTTTCTTTTTAGCCAATTTTCGCTTCGTTCTGTACCGTCAGCCATCGTAATACGTACGTCTCCAGCTGACTTATTACCTTTAATACGTTCAATAGTTACCGGTCCAACTTCATCGACAAACTGAACGATTAGTCGCCCACCATAGGCGTTACCAAGTCTCGGTTCACGTCTTGGTTCGCCTTCGTTTCGGCGCGGGAACCCAAATAAAATCGAGTGAATAAACGACATCATCGTCGATTTACCCGCTTCGTTTTCCCCAAACACTTGGACGAAATCATGTTCAATTTTAAAACTTTTATCGATGATTTTACCGTAACCGTATATATCTAATCCTTTAATTTTCATATTGTTACTTCCTCATGAGTAGTTTTAAACGTGCTTCACCAAGTTCTAGTAGCTTTTCTTTGTCGATATCTTCCATTGGTGGTAAAAATTTATTGACTTTCGGGTCCATATATAACGTGTTTAACGCTGTTTTATATAGATCATCGTCATCTTTAAATGAATTTTTTATATCCGTGAGTAGTGCGTTTTGATCGGCATTTTCTTGTTCGATATATAGTCGGTCAATCCACACAAAGTCTTCGACATCTCGTTCATCTTCTTGTAATAGAGATAGTATTTCGTAATAGTCGTTACCACTAATGTCTTCTTCTCCGTCATAATAGACCGTCAATTCGATTACACGACTACCTTCTTTACGGAGTTTGTTTTTATATTCCGTGACTGCACGATATAACTCATCACGGTAAATATTATTGACTTCAAGATCATAGCGTTCAAACTGAATATCTTCAACACTGACAAATGTACTATATAAATGAACGTGGTCTCCGGATACGATATAAAATCCTTTTTCTCCTGTTTCATTCATATGACGCCCTTGAATGTTACCTGCATAATTTATAAGCGGCATATCTGATAGTTCTTGACGCTGATGTATATGCCCAAGTGCCCAGTAATGATAGAGTTTCGAACGTAAGTCTTCTAAAGTAAATTCTGTATATCGTTTACTCTTCGTATTCGACTTAGAATACGTTCCGTGTAATATACCGATATGAATACCGTCGTTTCGATTATTTACTGGATAATGATCAATTTTATTTTCGTATGTTTCATCGTGTAAATAACTAAATCCGTGTAAAAAGATTTTCTCGTTATCTTTACTCATCAATTGATATGTTTCGATGTTTTCTTTAAATACATGAACCGTACTTGGCCAACTCGTCTTAACGTTATGATCAAGTGGGTCATGGTTACCGTGAATTATATACGTAAAGATTCCGTTATCTTCTAAACGTTGAAATTGTTCTTTTAAAAATATTTCTGATTTTAATGTTCTGTTTTTTTGGTCAAATACATCTCCAGCAATAATGATAAAATCGACTTTCTCTTTAATTGCATAGTCGATCATACGTTTCGTTGCGTTGTATGTACTTTCCATTAAACGATCAACAATGTGTGGCGGCAATTCACTTCTCGACTTAAACGGGCTATCGAGATGTAAATCAGCGGCGTGGATAAATTTAACCATCGTTCACCTCACCTTTCTTTTCATACATTATACCAAAAAACGACAAAAGAGGCATGGGGTCTAACCCTTGCCTCTTGAGAGATTATATTCGTTTAGAAACCTATAATCAATCTACTATAATTTACTCATTCACTTTGTATAGTTCTTCGATTGGTTTCATAATGACGCGGTTTAAGTCTTGGATTAACATACTTAATTTTTGCTCCGCTTCCATTAATTGTTTAATGTTTTCATCTTCTTCTACTGATTGTGCTGTTTGCTGTGCACGCTCAATATCAGAATCTAACATTTCTTCCCCTTGCATTTGTTTTAATTGAAGTTCCATTTGAACTTCTCTAAATTCATCGAATAATTTTTTTGAATCCTCATTTTCATTTACCGCTTTATAAAAAGATTCTAATGCTTTAAATTCTTCAGATTGTCTCAAAGCACTTTCAAGCGCATTTGCTTGATCATATACATTTACCATGGAATTCTCCTCTGTATTTAAAATTTCATATTGATTATAATATCATACGTCTAATATAAAATAAAATGATACGGTTACACTATTAACGGAACGAGAATACCTTGTAAAAATCCAACGATTCCTCCAAGTACATATCCGAGTAACATAATCATTTGGAGTTCTTTTCTCGCAACTTCAAACACTAAAAATTCGAGTGTTTTTATGTCAAAACTATCGATTTGACGTTTAATCACTTCAGCTAATTTTAAATGTTTTACGATACTTGGAATGTACTTTCCAAGATAATGCGTGATGTTGTCTCTTAAACGTAGTTTTCCTGAAGATTTAAACGTTTGAAACATCGTCTCATTTAACTGAGCGATTGGTCTATCGAGTAATTCTTCTAAATTCATTTTGCGTTTAAAAATTTCCGCTGCACTATGTGTCGCTTTTTCTTGATCAATTTTAGAGATATATTCGCTCGGAGATTTTTTTATAAATTTATCATACTCTCTTACGATGAATTCTCGTTCAATCGATTTCATGTCTTCATGACTTAATAGCTTCACTAACTCCCCTTGTACACGAGTTGCAAGGGAGTCTTTCGGTACGACATATTTTAACGCACGCTCAAGTTTACCTCTATTTTCGATAAAATCATCAATCATCGTATATATATCTTCGTAACCTTTATCGGATGTTAAATAAGTAATGATTTTTTCGTTAATCACAAGATGTAAATTATTGACTTCTTTGTCAATCGTCTCTTTTGCGTCATGCGGAATCAATGATTCAATTGACCTGTTCATAAGTTCGTCACTCGACGTTTTTATCTTCGAATCAATTTCTTGATATAAAAATGATAATATTTTCTCTTTTAAATTTGGAGATATTTTATTTAACACGTCACCGATTGACACGTTTTCTTCTTCAATCGTTTGAATTTGGCGATCGATGAATAAATCCATAAACTTTTGTGATTCTTTACTTTGTAGTTTTTCTACAAAAACTTCCGGTGTTAATAAATAGCCTGTAATTATATTTCCAAGCTTTTTAGATGCCTCATCTCTACGCATCGGAACAACACCAGGCGTAAGTGGGATGCGTTTCCCAAATATATGTTTTGCTTCATACGGATGAAATAACATTTTAATCGCTATCGTGTTCGTTATTCCACCGATTAACGCACCGACAATTGTCGTTATTATAATCGTCGTCACAGACATTCTTATACCTCCTTAAAAAAAGAACACCTAAGTGTAGGTGTTCGACATATTATTCTGAAGTTTTTTGTTTGAAGAATGTCACTGCTTGACGCTCTAGGTAAGACGCGTGTTCTGCCTGATTGTCAGCATTTACGACGCGGTAGAGATCGTTCATTTTGTTTTTCTCTAATCTCCATCCGTCTTTTTCTTCTAATTTCTCCCAATATAACATTTCTTTGTTATATTGCGGATAGTGAGCATTACCGCGAGATAATACTTGAGCAAGTTCTAGTGGGTCTCCACCGAAAGTACTTGTTAAAATATCGCTATCTCTGAATAATGCACAAATTGAAACACATGTTGTCCAGTTTGGAACTATTCTTTCTTTTTCGATTTGTACGAGTGTCTTTTTAGAAAGACCGACTGTTTGACTCATTGAATCTTGAGTATAGCCAGCTTCTGTTCGTACTATTTTGAACTTCTCCTGAATGACCTTAGTAAAGGCTTTTTTGTCCATAACTAAAATTCTTCCCTTCATTTATACGTTAAACTATGTGTTAACGTGTGTTTTCCTCATTCGACTCGAGGATATTAACATCCCATTTAGCAGTCGCACCTTTTAGTTGAACAAAGTTTAAACCGATTAATAAATCTTAAAGTAACTCTTCGCAACGATGAATGAAACTGGTAGGATAATATTTAAAATGACATACAATATAATACTGTCAACGTTTGATGAGAATTCTATATACATGAATTTCATCGTAGAAACACATTTTAGTACATAATGTAGTGTAAATGCAATTAAAACGCATGTTATTCATATAATTTTCTAATGAATTTCAAATTAATACGTCTTTTTATTTTATAATTATGCCATTTTGTTTTCTGTTTGTTAATACCTATCGTGCTATTTTATTATATTCCTTTTTAGACGTAAAAGTAAAATAATACATATGTAATCTCAATTAAAAAGTGATAAAATTTATATCTAGATTATTTTTGTTCGAGGTGCTTAAATGCAAACGATTAAACAAAATATTAAAAAAGCACGCCACGGTGCAGTGCTTTCTATTTGTACATATATTTTTTTAACAGTCGTTAAAATTACCGTTGGTTTTTTCGATAAGTCCGATGCGTTAATCGCAGACGGATTAAATAACTTTACTGACGTGATTGGATCGACAGCGCTATTTATCGGTTTAACAATCGCTTTAATTCCAAGAGACGATAACCATACGTATGGTCACTTTCGTGCAGAGTTAATTGCAGCGTTAATTGCAAGTTTCATTATGTTTGCGGTCGGTATACAAGTCATTATACAAACGGTTATTAAATTTATTAATAACGACTTCGCTGAACCGAGTACGACATCGTTATATGTATCTCTGTTTTCAATGATTGTAATGATTATCGTCGCGGTCATTAACTATAAACTTGCAAATAAAGTCAACAGTGTCGCGTTAAAAGCTGCGAGTATCGATAACTTCCAAGACGGCATGGTATCTCTTGGTGCTGCGATTGGTATCATTGGAGTATTACTTGGTTTTAAAACACTGGATACAATTGCGAGTTTTTTAATCGGAGCGTTAATTATATACACTGCGATTATTATTTTTAAAGAAACCGCAACGACATTAACTGACGGATTTAATAGCAAAATATTGAATCAAATGAAGACACTCATTGAAGATGTCGACGGCGTCATAGACGTTGTAGATATTAAGGGTCGTTCTCACGGATTTATTTATTTTATCGATGTGACAGTCACTGTCAATCCACATTTAAACGTGATAGAAGGACATAAAATTACCGAACACATCGAACATGCTATGTCCGACGCATTCGGAGATACTGAAACAATCGTTCATATAGAACCTGCAGTTATAAATTAATAATGTGATGACGAATCGCATAGACGACAGCTTGTGTACGGTCAGACACTTCGAGTTTATTTAAAATATGACTCACATGTGTTTTGACCGTCTTTTCACTTACAAATAGCGTCTCCGCGATTTCTTTATTACTTTTACCAAGTACCATCTCTTTTAACACTTCTAATTCTCTAGTTGATAATACATTTTTTTGATGTGGTAATTGCCCTTTAGATAACATTAACTCCACATCAGGATGAATAACCTGATCTCCATTTGCAACTCTTCTTAATGATTCGATTAAATCATCCGCATCCATTTCTTTAATTAAATAGCCGTCTGCTTTTTTATTTAATGCAGGACGTACGTACTCTTCTGACGTGTAGCTCGTTAATATAACGACTTTTAATTTTGGAAAATCTCGCTTAACGATTTCTAATACTGCCATACCGTCCATTTCAGGCATGACTAAATCGAGTAATACTAAATCTATCATTTTATGATTGTCTTCTAAAAACTGAATTAACTTCGCACCACTATCGACATCTTTTACGACTTTTAAATCTTCTGTCGTACTAAGTAAAAACTTCATACCTTCACGCACGACTGCGTGATCGTCAGTAATTACAATATTCATAGTTATATCCCCTCTATTCAATCGGTATCGTAAAGCGAATCGTCGTACCATGCCCAAGACTAGATTTAACACTAAACAACCCACCGAGTCGTTCGACACGTGCTTTCATATTTTTTAGACCGTGTTGGCGCGTAACTTCTTTCATATCAAATCCGTCACCTTCATCTCTTACAACGACAGAAAACACACCTTCAGAAACGATAATTTTGACATCACTTTTATTAACATTCGAGTGCTTGCTCGTATTATTTAACGCTTCTTGGATGACACGAAACACTTCAATTTCACTGTTATCTGGTAACTGATAAAATCCATCGATATCAATCGATAATTCAATATGAATGAGCGCTGCATATTCTTTTAACGCGTCGACGAGCCCGTTTTCTAACCCAATTGGTTTTAGCTGCCAAATTAATGCTTTCATTTCATTCATTGCATATTTAGACGTCGACTCAATTTTTTGTAGCGTCGATTTCATCTCTTCTGACTCTGCAATTCTAACTCCAGCATTACTCATAATGTTAATTGAAAAAATCGTCTGACTAATCGAGTCATGAAGATCTCTTGCGAGGCGTTGACGTTCTTGAATACGTGCATTTTCTTTTTCAATCTTTGTCAGTTCAAGTCGCTTTAACGTTGAACCGATCTGAAACGCGACGGATTCTAGCAAATCTAACGTGTCCTTATCGTATGCTTTAACGTATTTAGAAGCGACGTTTAATATACCGAACGAATCCCCACTAGATATAAGCGGTACTGTTGCGTGATGTGTGATCCCTTCATTTTTAGAAGCATCTTCACGCATCAATTTTTCTAGTCTAGAACACGCGATTATATTCGTCGCATTTTTTAAATTATCACGGTTATACTGATTGACGCACCAACATTTACCGTTAAATAATTTCTCATAATCATTTTCCTTTAATCCAACTGGTAAATTATAATGCGCAGCGAGGTCGTGTTCTCCATTTTTATCGATGAAAAAAATCCATCCTGTATCGAATTCACTATTGTCGATCAGTAACTTCAGCGCCTCATTTAACATCGTGTCGCGATTTGTCTCTTGATTTAAATACTCTGCAATCATTCGTAGTAATTCTATTTTACTTTTCACATGCATGCTCCTTGTAAAAAATTCGACACTTTATTTTCTCTATACATTTCTCTTTATGTTAAAATAAAACGTAACGTACGTAACACATTGAGGTGATCGGTTGAACAAAAAATTATTGATGCAACTTATTTTTATCGTGTCACTCATCGCGACACTCGGGTCTTTATATTTCAGTGAAATTAGAAACTACATACCATGCGAACTATGCTGGTATCAACGAATTTTAATGTACCCACTTACTATTATATCTTTAATCGCAATAATTAAAAACGACATAAAAGCGAACATTTATATATTATCGATGAGTGTATTCGGCTTTTTAATCGGTATTTACCACTATTCACTTCAAAAACTACCGGCGATACAAGACGGGTTTAACGCGTGTAGTGATAATACTTGTACAGTGACATACGTAAACTATCTCGGATTTATAACGATTCCGTTCATGTCGCTTACAGCGTTCTTTATTATTATTATTTTATCAATATTCACTTTTAAAAAGGAGAAAAACTATGAACAATAAATTATTTTACGGTATTATTGCAGTCGTTATCATTGCTTTTGCTGCGGTATTTTTAGTATTACAGTCTGACAAAAATGATCCAGAAAAGATCAGTGAAAGTGGTTATTATCCATATACTGATAAAGAGGTCAAAGACCTCCAAGGTCCAACAATCGACAGATTAGACGATGAAAACTATCATTTCAATGAAACACCTGAAGTGACACAAGAAAAGATCGACAATGAAGATGAATTATTCGTCTATTACTGGAGCCCAGTTTGTCAGTATTGTATCGAATCTACTCCACTATTAATCGGTGCAAAAGAAAAAGAGGATTTCCCTCTCGTTCAACTGAACGTGTTAGAATATCCAGAATTCCAACAAACTGCAGGGATTACTGCAACACCAACACTCGTCTATTATAAAGACGGTAAAGAAGTGACGCGTGCTGAAGGTGGCGCACAATCGGCAGACAACTACGTAGAATGGATTAAAAGCGTTAGAAACCAATGATTTTTACGGCCACACAGCAAAACGAATCGCTCGAAAACATTTTAAAATCAATGCATATCCCTAAAAAAGAAATGCACTGGTTAAGAATGAGTAAAGAAATTACGATAAACGGCGAACAAAAACAATTAAGAGATTTAGTCAGTCAGGGAGATGTTGTTCATCTTCCTGATTTTTCACAAGATAGTAATTATATAAAAAGTAACGAGACAGTAAATGTCATGTACGAAGATGATTATTTAGCAGTCGTGTTAAAACCGCACAATAAAAAGACGCATCCGAACGACGACGAAACAAATACGTTAATGAACGACGCGGCGAATACAATTTCATCTGCATACTTAGAGCCCGTACACCGATTAGACTACGACACGAAAGGCCTTCTCATACTCGCTAAAAATAGCTACGTTAAAAAGATGTTAGACTATATGATCGAACACCATGAAATTATAAGAGAATATACAGTATATGTCTCTTCAATCGGTAGATTAAAAATCGGTAAAATAGAGTTACCAATCAAACAAGCGAAAAGTAGAAATCATCAAGAAGTGAATCGACGTGGAAAACACGCAGTAACAAACGTTATTTCAATCAGAGATAATAAAGTGACAGTTCAACTGGAAACAGGACGTACACATCAAATTCGCGTTCACTTGTCATATCTCGGCGCACCGATTATTGGAGATAAAATATACGGTGGCACTAACAATGATACACTACGACTCTACGCTTCACGTGTCCAGTTTAACCATCCCGTTACAGAAAAAATTATCAATGTAGAAATATAAAAAATGGTCAGTCTCATATGAGACTGACCTTTTCTATTTCAATTACGCATTCGGATGAATCATATCTTCTGGACGGATCCATTCGTCGAACTGTTCTTCTGTTACTAGACCAGTTTCTAATGCTGATTCTTTTAATGTAATACCTTTTTTATGTGCGTTTTTCGCAATAGTCGCTGCATTTTCATAACCGATATGTGGGTTTAATGCTGTGACTAACATGAGTGAACGATTTAATAACTCATCGATTACTTCCATGTTCGGTTCAATTCCAACTGCACAGTTGTTGTTGAACGTATCCATACCGTCGCCTAGAAGGTAAATAGATTGTAACGTGTTCATTAAAATTAATGGTTTATAAACGTTTAATTCAAAGTTACCTTGTGACGCACCAAATCCAACTGCTGCATCGTTACCAAATACTTGTGCTGCAACCATCGATAACATTTCAGCTTGCGTTGGGTTTACTTTACCTGGCATAATTGATGATCCTGGTTCGTTTTCAGGAATCGTAATTTCACCGATACCTGCACGTGGACCAGATGCTAACCAACGGATATCGTTAACGATTTTTAATACATCTCCGGCTAATGCTTTTAAAGCACCGTGGAAGTATACAACTTCATCGTACTGTGATAACGCGTGGAATTTGTTGTCAGATGAAACAAAATCATATCCTGTTTGCTCAGAGATTTGTTTTGCAACTCTATCACCGAACTCAGGGTGTGCGTTTAACCCTGTACCAACAGCAGTTCCACCGATTGCTAAGTTTGCGAGTTGTTTTTTAGATTCGTTGATCATTTCTAATGACTTATCTAAAGAATATCTCCAGCCACTCACTTCTTGACCAAGTGAAAGTGGTGTTGCATCTTGTAAGTGTGTACGACCGATTTTAATAATATCTTGGAACTTTTCTTCTTTTTCTTTAAACGTGTCGCGTAACTTTTGAAGTGCTGGAAGTAACGTCACTTCTGTTTCAGTCATTAACGCAACGTACATTGCTGTTGGGAACGTATCGTTTGAGCTTTGTGATTTGTTGACGTCATCGTTAGGATGAACAACCTCGTCACTACCCTTTTCTTTTAAATAATCGTTCGCAACGTGTGCAACGACTTCGTTCACGTTCATGTTACTTTGCGTACCGCTTCCGGTTTGCCATACGACTAACGGGAAGTGCTCGTCTAGTTCTCTAGCGATAATTTTGTCTGTCGCGTAAACAATTGCGTCTTTTTTCTCTTCAGATAATTTACCGAGTTCAGAGTTCACAATTGCAGCCGCGCGTTTAAGTTGTGCAAAAGCAACAATCACTTCAATCGGCATTTTTTCTTTACCAACTGGGAAGTTTTGACGACTTCTCTCAGTTTGTGCTGCCCAAAACTTATCTGCTGGAACTTTAATTTCACCAAACGTATCATGTTCTATTCTGTAAGACATTAAAAAAATCCTCCTGAATTTGTATTTACCATTAGTATAACTGAAATTACAGGAGGATTCACTTAAAATTATTTAGTTCATAATTACTTTTTATTCTCGTCTTTGTCGAGGTCTTTATCTTGTAAGTCTGCACCGTGGTTTGTATGGTCTATTGACGCTGTTGGGCCCTCGGAGATAGCTTCCATCTCTTCACCGAGTGCTTTTACGTCTTCTGTATTAAACGTCATCGTATTTTCGTCAGTGTATTCTTCATTACGTTTTTTATCCATCATTATCTCTCCTACGCAAACTTGTACGTGTAAAATTCGCGAATGTCTCTATCTAGTTTACTCGCCGCTTCAGCGTCTAAAATAACAGTTACCATACGATGATTTTTTACTTTACTTAACGGAGAATCTTTACTCATATCTGCGTCGTATAGTTTACGAACTGTTTCACTCGCACCGCTACCTGACGCATATATAAATAACTCTTTTGCTTTAAATAAGTCGTCGCTACTACCAGATTTAAATCCTTTAAATTCATGATCTAAATTTAATACCGCAACGTTTACTTTCTCTTTTTTGTCGAGATAACGATTTAAATCGTCATCTGATTTTACGTTACGAATTTGTTGCTCTGGAATATCGAGTGCGTTAAATTTCGCACCCCCATCACCATTTGCAAGTAATAATTTCACGTTTGCTAAATTGACTGGATGGTTATTTACTTCACCGATTAAATAATCATATGCGTTATCTAATGTATCGTTTAAATCAAGTACTAATGTAGAATCCGGATTTAATGAAATTTGTTTTCTTAATTGATCTGCTAAAAATAAATCCGCATCATGTTTTGTTTCATAAATTCTAAAGTTTAAAGCCATAATTGTCGTCTCCTATCAGAACAGTTATTAATAATAGATTACCCGAAAACAGCCATTTTAAACAATGTTTAATTGATATTTAAAATACGCTTTGTTTCACTGACAAAATAGTTTATAATGAGAGTAACTATTAAACGCACTGGGGGATATTATAGATGAAAGCAATTCTTATCTTTATGGTATGTGCAGCATTCCTAACTTCGATTCTTACAGCTGGTAAAGAAAACAAACCAGGATACGTCGATAACGGACCAGATGAAAAATAATAATGACATAACAAAACGCAAACTTCTAAAGTTTGCGTTTTTTCGTTTAATCTTTTAAAAATCCTTGTGCATTTAATACGTCTTTTATATCTTTACGGACTTGATCCATTTTTGATAATTTCTTAACGACTTGCTCTGACCAGTTATCTTGTCGTTTATTTTCATCGCGAGTTTTATAATACTCTGTAATTGATTCATCGTAATCATTTAGAGACGCTTCGATTTGTTCAAATTCTGGATACGTATTTTCAAAGTAAACTGTGTCTTGTGGTAATCTTTCTTTAAAACTACCTTCGCTATTTTTATATCCAACTGCCATACCAATCACTGGGAACGTTCCTTCTGGTAGTTCTAAAATTTCAATTATTTTTTTCGTATTGTTACGAATCGAACCTAAATAACAAATCCCTAAGTCTAGAGACTCTGCTGCGACTGCTAAGTTCTGTGCTGCAAGCGCTACGTCTACGACACCGATGAGTAAACTTTCAGTCGTATCAAAATGTATTTCATATCCTTTACGTTTTGCAAGCTCTAAATGACGATTATAGTCTGCGACAAAGATAAATAAATGACCATTATCTTTTACGTACGGTTGTGTACTAATTTCCATAATCGCTTGTTTTTTATCTTCATCTGTCACACCGATAATTGTATACGCTTGAACGTAGCTTGACGTCGAAGCTTGCTGTGCAGATTTCACTAGTGTTTCAATCACTTCTCTTTCAAGTGGTTGATCTTTAAAATCACGAATCGATCGGTGATTTTGTAATAATTGAATTGTCTCGTTCATGTTCATCCTCCTATATAAGTCCTTTAAAACCTTGTTGACGTAGCGCTTCGTAAAGCACCATCGCAACTGTATTTGAAAGATTTAAACTTCTAAAATCTTCGTGCATCGGAATACGCATTAAACGGTCTTTGTACTTTTCTTTAATATAGTCTGGAAGACCTTTCGTTTCTCTGCCGAAAATTAGATAGTGGTCTTCATCTGAATCAGAATAATCCTCTTCATGATAATAATTTTCTCCGAATTTAGAAATAAAGTAAAGTTTCCCGTCTGCTTCTTCTAAAAAGTCTTCGATACTCTCGTGATATGTAATATCGAGATCGTACCAGTAATCCATACCTGCACGCTTTAAATGTTTGTCAGTAATTTCAAACCCTAATGGTTTTATTAGATGCAACTTCGTTTTCGTCGCTGCACATGTACGTCCGATATTCCCTGTATTTTGTGGAATATCTGGTCGAAATAATACGATATGATTCATAATTTAACCCTCTTGTATACCTTTTAGCATTTCTTCTTTTACTGCTTCGTCTGTTTCTTTACTGTAGCGCTCGTGAATATAATCGAGTGCTCTATCGCCTAAAATTTGTCCAATCGCCCAGTACGCTGTCCCTTTAATGACAGGGCGTACGTCGTTTTCTGCGACGTCTTTTAACGTCGGGATCGCACTTTCTTCTTTAAAATGTGCGAGCGCGATAATTGCGTTACGCTGTAACGGATTTTTACCGCGCCATACACCTGCTAAGTGACCATACGTCTCTTTGAATTCTCTATTTGACACTTTTAAAAGACTCGTTAATTCCGGCTTTAAAATTTCTGGCTCTAGTATAATATCGTCTTGCTGGGTATTGATACCAATGTTTAACGGGCACACTTGCTGACACGTGTCACATCCGTAAATTCTATTACCGATGGACTTACGATACTCGTCTGGCACAAATGTTTTCGTCTGTGTTAAAAACGATATACACTTTTTAGAATCGAGTTGTCCGTTGCCAACGAGTGCACCCGTTGGACAGCGGTCAATACAAATCGTACAGTCCCCACAAGTTCCAACGAGTGGTTTATCTGGCGGAAACGGAATGCTAATAAGCATTTCACCTAAGTACGTCCACGTGCCAAGTTTCGGATTGATTATAAACCCGTTTTTACCGACAAATCCAAGACCACTTCGTAGCGCAACTTCCCTATCAGATAAAACACCCGTATCGATCATAGACATCGTTTCAACACCGTCGACACGTTCTTTAATAAACGCCTCTAACTTTTCGAGCCTCGTTCTAAGTAAATGGTGGTAATCAAATCCCCATGAAGACCTCGCGAATATACCACGTCGTTCTCCTTTACGAGACTTCGGTGCATCTTTTGGTAGACGATTCGGATATCCAACTGCAATCGCGATAATTGAACGCGCGCTCGGGAGAGACAACTTCGGATTCACACGCTCTTCAATCGTACCCTTTTCAAAACCTGATTCATAATTGTTTTCGTAGTACGAAATTAATTTATCTCTAAACTCATGAAACGGCTCTGCTGTCGTAAAACCAATCTCGTCAATGCCGATTGTATGTGCGTATTCTATTATTTCATCTTTTAACTTTTGATAATCCATACGCCACCTCTTTAAATAGATTAAAAAAGAAGCCGAAATTGGCTTCTTTTAATACTGCATTGCTTTTTTTATACGATCCGGAATGATGAGTACCTCTGACACCATGTCTTCCGGATGGAACGTGTGATCAATACAGTCTTCAAAAAAGTCGATATGTGTTTGATCAATCGGTGAAGTCGTTTCACTTTCTGCTGCTTCTTTATCTTGAATTGTATACCAGTAAAGGTATTCTACATCGTTAAACGCTTCACGGAAAATCGTCTCTACATATACTTTTTCACCTTCGACGTTACGAATGACACCTTCCATATTTTCTTGGATGTATTTCATCCAACGGTCTACTTTTTTAGATTTTCCTGGTTTCACTCTAAATTTAGTTAACTCCACTTTATACATTTATTTCACCTCTTGCGATATGCAAATAAACATTCTAAAATGATACTCAATACATTATTAGATTATACACTTATTTTAGAATATCTCCACACCTATTATAAAGAAAGGATTGAGACAATTTATGCTTATTTTAGCATCTGGATCACCGAGACGGCAAGAGTTATTAAAACAAGTCGAATTAGACTTTTTAACGATTATCCCAAATATTGACGAATCTTCTGTCACTGAAAGAGATCCACAGAAGAAAGCAATGGCTCTCGCAAGCTTAAAATCATACGCGATTGATAACGACGAAGACATTATTTTATCGTGTGACACACTAATACAGTTTAATGGAGAAATATTGGAGAAACCGGCTGACCGATCCGACGCACGCCGCATGCTTAAAATGCTGTCGGGCAAAACGCATACTGTTATTTCAGCAGCACTCCTGCGTAAAGGTGACACAGAAATACCAATCGTTAGAGAAACTGAAGTCGAGTTCTTCGAGTTAGACGATGAAGAAATCGAACACTATCTAAATACAGACGAACCATACGATAAGGCAGCAGCCTACGGTATCCAGGGACTCGGCGCGAAGTTCGTTAAGCGAATCTCCGGTGATTACAACGCTGTCGTTGGATTACCACTTGGAGATGTGTGTCGGGAACTGAGATTTTTTGAATAAGGAATAACACTTGCTAACTTCTATTCAGTTAACTAGGGAAAGAAGATTAGCAGGTGTTTTTCATCAATATGCCACTGTTCATCAAGCATTCGGGTAACTCTACACTATTACTTCATGAAT
>NZ_KV802764.1:311830-322714 GCF_001810835.1 Nosocomiicoccus sp. HMSC067E10
CGGGTAACTCTACACTATTACTTCATGAATAAGTTGCTATTCGTCAAGCTTTCGGGTAAACCTACACTATTACTTCATCAATAAGCCGCTATTCGTCAAGCTTTCGGGTAACTCTACACTATTACTTCATGAATAAATTGCTATTCGTCAAGCTTTCGGGTAAATCTACACTATTACTTCACGAATAAGTGCTCTCTTATTAATTATTACTTCATATTATCCATTTCTAGTGACACTCCAGTAATTTCGGAACATACAAACATAAATTGTTGCGAAATTTTAAGAGGCACTATGTATTTCTTCTTTTAAAATTCCAATATCATTACAATTTTTTAATAATGAGTTGCAATTTTTAAGTAATTCACATGATTGTTTCGCAGAAATTTTAAAACAGTATATTTATAATCAAAACTTGTAATTAGCTTCTATAAAGAGTAGAAAAGTTTATAATTATATAGTGAATATTGTATATAGGAGGATTATATGAAGATAAAAAAATCGCTTGCTCATCGTCAGTTAATCGCTTTAAAAAAGAGGGGGCATTTGAATAGCCATGAGAATCAATATTTGAGATATCTGAATTTAGGATATGAAGGAGAAATCAGTTTTTCTAATAATTTTGATCGCATTATGTCCGAATTTTGTACAACTATTCATGACTTTAGATTTATAATCAACGGATCTGAACGACAAATTGACACGTTAGCAATATTTAATAATAAGATAGTACTTTTTGAAGTAAAAAACTATAACGGCAATTTAGTATTTCAAGACAATAATTTTTATACCTTTAAAACAAATCGACTATTGAAGTCTCCAATACAACAAATTAACGATACTAGTGATAAATTTACTCAATTGCTGCAGCAATTAAATTATAGTATTCCTATTGAAAAATATGTGATTTTTCTTAACAATAACTTTCATCTTTTTAATGCGCCGATTGATGAAATGATTGTTACAAACGCGCAACTTCCAGCATTTCTTGAAAATTTGAAGAAAAACAATTTCCCACTAAAATCTCATGCCAATTCGATTAGACAACGTATATTAATGTGTTACAACGAAATAACTCGTCAATGCGATGTTAATTATACGTTCAACACTATAAATAAAGGTATTTTTTGTAGATTAGATGGTGAGAAATTAGTCGAAAATGGTCATGAAAAATATATTTGCAAACAGTGCGGTAGTTTTTATCATCAAAAAGATATAATTATTGAAGTTATCCAGGATTTTCAGAGCTTATTTCCAGACGAAAAAGTGACTTATAAAAATATATATGACTTCACGGATGGTCGCATTTCGTATTATAAATTGAGAAAAATTATGAATCGCTATTACGAAAGAATTGGTACAAGTCGTATGGTCTATTTTGTGGATAAAGAAAATGATCACTAACAAATTAACGGTTACGTCTAGAATTGATAGTTCTTCTTTATGTTTCTGTGTAGCTCCTATTCACTTTTTCTTAATGAATGTGACGCTGTTCATCAAGGGTTCGGGTAACTCTACACTATTACTTCATGAATGCGACGCTGTTCATCAAGGATTCAGGTAACTATTCACTTTTTCTTAATGAATGCGACGCAGTTCATCAAGGGTTCGGGTAACTCTACACTATTCCTTAGCGAATGAGCCTTTATTCATTAAGTTACAGTGTAACTTCCCACAATTTCTTCACGAATAAACCTTTATTCGTCAAACATTCGAGTAACCATACACTATTATTTAATGAATAAAAACCCCCTCACACCATGTGAGGGGGCACAAACTTCTATTATCCAATTACAGCTTGTAGTAATCAACCGCGATTTGTGCGCCGATTTTTGCGTTGTTGTATACGAGGTTGATGTTAGCTTCTAAGCTTTTTCCGTCTGTTTTTTCAACGATTGCTTTTAATAAGTAAGGTGTTGCTTCTTTACCGCCGACACCGTCTTTTTCCATTTGTTCTACCGCTTCTTGGATCACACCGTTGATGTAGTCTTTGTCGAGTGCTTCATCTTCAGGAATTGGGTTTACGACGCTCGTACCACCTTCAAGTCCTAAATCGTGTTTTGCTTTAATAACTTTTGCGATATCTTCTGTCGTATCGAAGTGTGATGCGAGTTTAAGTCCGCTTTCTCTCGTGAAGAATGCTGGTAACTCTTCTGTTTGATATCCAATTACTGGTACACCTTTTGTTTCAAGGTATTCTAATGTTCTTGGTAAGTCTAAAATAGATTTCGCACCTGCAGAAATTACGACGACGTCTGTTTTACCAAGTTCGTCTAAGTCTGCTGATACGTCCATATGCTCTTCATATCCGCGGTGTACCCCACCGATTCCACCTGTAACGAAGAATTTGATTCCTGCTAGGTTCGCACAAATCATTGTAGATGCTACAGTCGTCGCACCGAGTGTTTTCATTGCGATAACTTCTGCTAAGTCACGACGAGATACTTTAGTAACGTTACGTCCTTCTTTAGCAAGTAGTTCTAAATCGTCTTCAGTAAGTCCAACTTTAATACGGCCGTCCATAATTGCGATTGTCGCTGGTACTGCACCGTTTTCTCTAATGATTTCTTCAGTCTTTTTCGCCATCTCTACGTTTTGGGGATACGGCATTCCGTGAGAAATAATAGTCGACTCTAATGCAACCACTGGTTTATTATTTTCTAATGCTTCTTGTACTTCTTTTGTAAGATCAATTAAATGATTCATTCCTATAAGCCTCCAAATCTAATTTTAACTGCTTTTCTGTTAAATCTTGACGTACTGTAAAATCTGTTTCAATCGTTTTTGTTGAGTTGACCATACCAAGTTCAATACAGTCATCTATACTATACCCATTTAGCCAACCGTAAATCACTGCGCTAGAAAAACTATCGCCAGCTCCTGTTACGTCGACGACGCGGTTCGATTTTTTAATTGGGTAAATCTTTTCATAATCTTTAGACGCATACGCTAAAGATTTAGATCCGTTCGTTACGATGACGTTAGACACACCGCGTGCGTTCCAAAGCTTCGCACCTTCCATTAAATCTTCATCCGTCTGAATGACCATATTAAACTGCGCTTCGGTCTCATCGCGGTTTACAATCAACCAGTCCACTGGCTCTAAATAATCCGGCAGACGCTCCATTTTCGGTCCAGATACAGGAATAAATACGAGCTTAATATCGTGTTTTTCTGCATATGCCACTAAAAATTCAAGCGTCACTTTCGGAACGTTTAAATCCGCTACAATACATTTTGCACGCTTTAAAATATACGTCTGACGAATTAGTACTTCAGGTGTGAATTCATCGTAAATACTCATATCCGCAAAACCGTACTCCATTTCGCCTTCACGGTTTATTAATGCGGTATATGCGCCTGTATTTTTCCCTTCGATGATTTCAGTAAAATCTAAATTAATATACGCTTCAGAAGCTTCTTTTACCTTCAGCCACTCTGCGTCATCACCTCTTGTCGTAATGAGCGCCACATTTTGGCCTAAACGACCCAAGTTCTCAGCGATATTACGCACGACTCCACCGACAGAATGCGCAGAATCAATCGGATTCGACGTTCCATGAATCAACTTTTCATGAACAAAAAACTTCTTATCAATATTCGCTGCACCGACACAGACAATCGGGAACTCTTCATTTAAAACATAAGCTTGTCCCTGAATAAACTCTTTATGCACGAGATCTGCTATAATTCTCGATACACTCGAAGCAGTTAAACCAAGCTTTTTAGACAACTCCGACTGAGAAATAAACGGGTTCTCTTTTATGAGATTTAATACTTCAGTCTCTCTTTGATCCAACAGCCTATCTCCTCTCAAACGATTTCTATCTATTATTATACAGCACATTGATAAAATTTTAGCAGTATAACTTTGTGAAAAATAACGCATTGCTACTGCTCACTTATTTTATCATGACGATATATATTTTTCTATTAATTTTTAAAGCAAATTTGACCCTTTCATTTTTGTATGATATATTTTCTCTAATCGAAATTTTCAGATTTTTATAAAACTTAATATTCAATGTAACAAGAGGCCGCGGTGCGCTAATAGTAGAATTTTCGAAAGGAGCCATCGCCGAAACGATATGATCGTTGGGACTATTTCTGAATAAGAATAGTACTGTCACTATAAGACGCCCAATCTTATAGTGGTGAGCAGTTGCATTGAGGGCACCGAACTCATGAGTGCCATTTGTACTCATGAGTTTTTTATTTGTAAGGAGGATAATGATGAGATTATTTGGTACTTCAGAAGTGATTGATAACGAATTAGTAATTGGTGGTGTAGCAACTTCTACGCTAAAAGAAGAGTTCGGTACTCCACTCTACGTGTTTGATGAAGCAGGAATCGATGAAAAAATTAATCTATTTAAAAATCATTTTAAATCAAGTATTTTTAACACAAATATTATATACGCTGGAAAAGCGTTCTTATGTAGTTATTTAGTTAAGCAATTAAAATCTCATCAACTGTCACTTGACGTTGTGAGTGGTGGTGAACTGTTCGTAGCGAAACATTCAGGATTTCTCGGTAACAATATTTACTTTCACGGTAACGCAAAAACCAATGAAGAACTCGAATTTGCAGTAAGAGAAAATGTCGGTACGATTGTTTTAGACAATTTAAGTGAAGCAACTATATTAAACAATATTTTAAGTAACTTAAATAAAACACAACGTGTCTTGTTAAGAGTCAACCCAACGATTGAAACAGATACACATAAATATATTCAAACGTCTAACGACGATTCTAAATTTGGAATGACATTTCAAGAAGCTTTACAGTTTTTAGTGGAACTTAATCATTTAAATCATTTAGATTTTAAAGGGTTTCATTGTCATATCGGATCACAAATTTTTGATTCAGAGTCTTATTTTACTGAAGCAAAACGTATGATTGAATTTTATAGCGACGTTCAAAAAGAGTTCAATTTAAAACTCGATGAATTAAACTTAGGTGGCGGATTTGGTGTTTACTACACTAAAGGTGATCAGCCGCTTCAACTCGAAATTTTTTTAAATGAATATATAGACGTACTCGAAAATTATATCCGTGAATATGATATTGATGTTGAAACTATCTCTATTGAACCTGGTCGATCATTAATTAATGATTTTGGAACTACTTTATATAACGTCTCTCATATTAAGCCGTCAAGTCACTTTGACTTTTTACTGATCGACGGTGGTATGAACGACAACTTACGTCCTTCTTTATACGAAGCAAAATACACTGCGGCAATTGCTAATAATATGACTACGAATAAAACAACTGATTACCGAATTGCCGGTAAGTTATGTGAAAGTGGCGATGTCTTAATAGAAAATATTAAGTTACCAAAAGCTAACATTAACGACACACTTGCAGTACCATCCACTGGTGCGTATACAGAGTCGATGGCGTCAAACTACAACAAAATCCCGCGAGGCGCAGTCGTATTTGTTAAAGATGGTGAAACGCATCTTGCAGTAAAAAGAGAAACTTACGAAGATTTAATAAGAAATGAGGTCTTTTAAAATGGAACGACTCGTCATGAAATTTGGAGGCTCGTCTTTAAAAGATTTAGAAAAGATTAAAAGTGCGAGTGACATCATACTAGAAAAAAGTAAAACAGAAGAAGTCGTTGTCGTCGTTTCAGCAATGGGAGACTCGACGAATGAATTATTAGATATGGCACATGCATTGTCCACGACACCGTCTAAACGTGAACTCGACATGCTCGTTTCAACTGGAGAAAACAAAAGTGCTGCACTCCTTGCAATTCACTTAAATGAATCAGGGCACCCTGCTGTCGCGTTAACTGGATTTCAAGCTGGATTTAAAAGCGACGGTGTTCACGGTAAAAATAAAATTACTGACGTAAATATAGAACGTATAGAAAATCATTTAAGACAAAATGAAATCGTCGTCGTGACTGGATTCCAAGGAATAAATCCTCTAGGAGATATTACAACGTTTGGTCGCGGAGGATCAGATACGTCAGCTGTTGCCCTCGCTGTAAAATTAAATGCGAAATGTGCAATTTATACGGATGTTTCCGGCATTTACTCTATTGACCCGAGAATTTATAGTGACGCGAAAAAGTTAAACGTCGTCACATACGAAGAACTCATGGAAATGGCGCATCTCGGCACAAAGGTCATTGAACCAAGAAGTGTTGAACTTGCGTATAAATTTAATGTCCCGATGGAAGTTTTATTAAACGATGGTAAAACAAAAGGCACAAAAGTACTGGAGGCTTATGATATGGAAGATACAAAACTAACAAGTGTCTCAAAATTAGATGACGTTGTACTCGTTATTATTCACGATACAAAAGACGTCAATATTTCAAATATCTTTTTAGAACTCGCTAAAGAAAACGTCAACGTAGATATTATTAGTCATACACGGTTAAACGATAGAAAAGAAGTGACGTTTACGAGTGAAAAATCATCGATAGAAGATACGAAACGAGTGCTTACAGAGCTTAACCTAGATTATGAAATTAAAGATAACCTATCCAAAGTCTCAATCGTCGGTACTGCGATGCGTAGTCAAGTCGGTATCGCTGCACAAGTGTTTGAATTGTTCGTTAAAGAAGATATTTTCTTCTATGAAATTTCAACGTCAGAAATTAGTATTTCATATGTCGTCGATAGCAAAATCGTAGATGACGTCGTAATAAAACTCGGAAAACATTTTGATCTTTAGGAGGAATTTACAATGAATATTGGAATTATTGGTGCAAGTGGCACAGTTGGACGTACGATTTTACAAGTGTTAGAAGAAAGAAATTTTAACGTCGATGAACTTTATCTATTTAGTTCTAAAAAATCCGCAGGAGAAACAATTACTTTTAGTGGTAAAGATTATACGTTAGAAGAATTAGAAGAATCAGTATTTGATAGAGACATCGACGTACTATTCTTTGCTGCAGGTGGCGCAGTTTCAGAGAAATTTATCCCCCTTGCAAAAGAAAAAGGTATTGTTGCGATTGATAATAGTAGCGTGTACCGAATGGATGAAAACGTGCCGTTAATCGTCCCTGAAGTAAATAGAGACGATTTAAATGATGAAACTCTCATTGCAAATCCGAACTGCTCAACAATTCAATCAGTCGTTGCGTTAAAGCCGCTTCAAAAGTTCGGAATTAAACGTATTACGTATACGACGTATCAAGCCGTATCAGGATCTGGTGTCGGTGGTATTGAGGACTTAAAAAACGGTACGACGAATACGTATCCGTATAACATTCAACAAAGTGTTTTACCACACATCGATGTATTTTTAGATAACGGCTATACAAAAGAAGAAATGAAAATGATTGAAGAAACGAAAAAAATTTTAAATGATGATCAGTTAAAAGTAACCGCAACAACGGTGCGTGTCCCTATTGAAAATGGTCACGCAGTCAATATTGACATCGAATTTGAACAAGATTTTGATATTAAAGATATTTATAAAGCACTAGAAGAAGCTGAAGGTGTTGTTATTAAAGACGATATTGAAAATTTAGTTTACCCGATTACTGAAGACGCAAATGGTACAGATAACGTATATGTCGGTAGAATCCGTAGAGACTATAGTACAGATAACGGTATTCATATGTTCGTCACTGCGGACAATATCCGTAAAGGTGCAGCGACAAATTCTGTTCAAATTGCAGAAATTTTAAATTAAGGAGAGATTATTATGTTATTTAAAGGTTCAGGTGTAGCGATTGTTACACCATTTACAAACACAGGTGACATTGATTTTGAAGCACTCGGTGAACTTATTGAATTTCAAATTAAAGAAGGAATCGATGCTATTATTTCAATCGGTACTACTGGTGAAGCAGCAACATTGTCTATTGATGAAAAACTTGAAGTCATTAATTTTACAATCGACAAAGTAAATCGACGTGTACCAATCATCGTCGGTACAGGAAACAATAACACCAAAGACGCAGTCTCATTTAGTAAAGAAGTGTCAGAATTAGACGTCGACGGACTTCTCGTCGTCTCCCCTTTCTATAATAAAGGTACAGACACTGGTTTAATTGAACACTTTACTGAGATCGCAAACGTCAGCAAGGTCCCTGTAATGCTCTACTCAGTTCCAGGACGTACGGGTCATAATATTCCACTAAACGTTGTTGTTGAATTATCTAAACATAAAAATATTTGTGGTATTAAAGATGCATCCGGTGATTTATCGTATACGATGAATATTAGAAATAATACACCTGATGAATTCCAGATTATTTCAGGAAATGATGATCTAACTGTACCGATGCTAGCTGTCGGTGCTGAAGGAGTAATCTCAGTCGTTGCAAATGTCTTCCCGAAAGAAACGAGTGAGATGGTCCATAGTTTCTTAAACGGTGACTCTAAAAAATCAAAAGAGTTACAGTTAAAATTATTACCATTTATAGAAGCGGCGTTTTCTGATGTGAGTCCAGTACCAATTAAATACGCGACTCACTTACTCGGGTTTGGTACACCAGAGTTAAGATTACCTCTTACAGTCGCTGAAGAAAACGTGCAGCAAAGCATTCATCAAACACTAAAGAATTTAAATAGATTATAAGGGTGAAGTCTATGAATATACTACTTGTTGGAATTACCGGTCAAATGGGACAAGTATTAGTTAAAACAATTGAGGATTCAAATCATACAGTTGCTGCTGGTATCGGTCATAGTAATGAAGATCATATATACGATAATTTTAACGATGTGAAGGAAAATATCGATGTAATTATTGATTTTTCATCGCCTGATTTACTCTCTCCTCTACTCGATTTCGCAACAACTAAAAAGATTCCAGTCGTTATTGCAACGACTGGAATTGACAGTATGGAAGAGATCAATAAAGCATCAAAAGAAATTCCTATCGTTTATGCTGGTAACTATAGTCTCGGTATTAACATATTAGAAAAACTTGCTGAAACAGTGTCTCGAGCGTTACAAAATTTTGATATTGAAATTACTGAAACGCACCATAATAAAAAGAAAGATGCACCAAGTGGTACAGCTCACATGTTATTTGATGCGGTAAATAATGGTAGAGATAATACTTTATCGGAAAACTACGGTAGAGAGGGTATGGCGAAAAGAGAAAGTAATGAAGTCGGTATCCACGCCCTAAGAGGTGGTACAGTTGTCGGAACACATACTGTTAGTTTCTTCGGTGAAGATGAAGTATTAGAACTAACACATACCGCATATTCTAAACGAATATTTGCTGAAGGTAGTTTAAAAGCTGCACAATTTATCGTGACAAAAACTCAAGGATTATATGATGTAAATGACATTTTAGAGGTGAAATATAATGAGTAAAATTAACGTAGGTATCGTTGGATATGGAAACTTAGGTCAAGGTGTAGAAACGAGTCTTTCTTATAATGACGACTTTAATTTAGTCGGGGTATTTACTCGTCGTGATCCAAAGTCTTTAAACACGAAAGCATACCATGTTGACGATATATTAGACTTTAAAGAAGATATCGATATTCTTATATTATGTGGTGGATCTAAGAATGACATCCCAAAAACGAGAGAATTTTACAGTACTCACTTCTCTACAGTCGATTGTTATGATAATCACCAAGATTTACTCAACCATTATAATATTTTAGATAAAATCACAAAGGACAAGGAAAACGTATCGATTATTGGTACAGGTTGGGACCCTGGAGTGTTCTCTGTACAAAAACTATATAGTGAATCATTTTTACCAAATGGTGAATCATATACATTTTATGGTCCTGGTCTATCTCAAGGGCATAGTGACGCTGTTAGACAAGTAGATGGTGTGAAATACGGCGCGCAATATACACTTCCAAATGATCACCTCGTCAAAGAAATCGAAGACGGTAAAGAAGTGAATTATACAAAAGAATCTGCACATATTCGTGACGTATATATCGTGAGTGATAATTCTAGAAATGATGAAGATATTAAAAATGATATTATTAACATGCCAGACTACTTTAAAGGCTATGAAACGAATGTCTACTTTATCTCTGAAGATGAATTTAAAGAACACCACCAAAATTTAAATCATGGTGGATATGTATTAAGACGTGGGTTTACGAATAACAATCAAGCAACTTATAAAATAGAATTAAACTTAGACAGTAACCCAGAATTTACAGCATCTGTCGCAGTTGCCTCTGCTCGTGCTGCTTATCGGTTTTTAAACGATAAAAACTACGGTGCGAAATCATTATTCGACGTTCCACCAAGCTATTTATCAAGACGCACAACTGAAGAGATGATTCAGTCATTACTATAAGTCCTACATTATGTAGGACTTTTTTAATACAAAAAAACACCACACATTGCTGTGTGGTGTAAACATCGATCAATAATTACTTATTCAATTATTTTTCTTCGTTTTCTTTACGTCTTCTTCCAAGTACTAATGCACCCATTCCAGCGAATAATGCTGCAGTACCTGCAATTAGACCTTTATTATCTTGAGCTTCACCAGTGTTTGGTAATACTTTTTCTGAGTTAGTAGTTGTAGCTGCATCAATTTCTGCTGCTTTTGCAACACCTGACTCAGTTCTAGAAACTTCTTTACCTGATTCTGGAGCTGAAGCATTTCCATCAGTTTCATTGTCTAAACCTGCGCCTACAACGATTTGTACTGGTTCAGAAATATTACCATCTTTATCTACTTGAACTGCTGTAATAATGTCGCCTGGTTTAAGTTCTACACCCTTAGGTACATTAACCGTCCAGTTACCATCATTGTCAACAATTGCTTGTCCTGTAGATCCATCTGGGAATTCAACAATAACCGTATTTCCTGGTGTACCTTCACCAGTCACTTGTTTATCACCAGCATTTGGCTGATTGATTGTTGGTTTGTCAACAACAACATCTGGTTTTTCTACAGTTACTGTAACTTCA